>CABZTX010000004.1 GCA_902528875.1 uncultured SAR86 cluster bacterium
ACCCCTGTGAGAGGTTCAATTTTTGATAGAAATAATTTCCCATTAGCGGTTTCCGTAGTCAACTATGATTTATATGCATTAAAGGGATTTAATAAATCTCAATTATTAAAATTATCAGAGATTACTGAAATAGATCCAGATTTCATTAATCAAGAATTTGAAAGAAAAACACTTTTAAAGAAAAGTATTTCAAATAAATTATTCCTAAGTATTAAAAAATTGAAGTTAAAAAATACAGAGATTGAAATAAGGCACAGCAGGCATTATCCATTGGGAGACCAAATCGCACCATTAATTGGTTTTTATGGAAAAGATATGGCTCAAGAAGGCCTTGAAAAAAGTTATGACAATGTTTTATCAGGAGTAGTTGGAAAACAAAAGTATTTTAAGAATGCAAAACAAGAAATTATTTCTAAACCGATCGAAGTTTCTAAAACGATTCAAGGAACTGATGTTCATCTTACAATAGATGCAACAATTCAATTTTTTGCTTACAAGTATTTAGTTGAGGCAATTAAAAATAATAGGGCAAAATCAGGCACGGCAATAATTCTTGATAATAAGAATGGTGAAATTCTTGCAATGGCTAGTTATCCTTCTTATAACCCCAATCATCCACAAAGAAAAATTCAGAAAAATAGAGTACTAGTTGATGCATATGAGTTAGGATCAGTTTTAAAGCCAATAGTGTTATCAAGAGCGTTTGAAAATGAAATTATTGCACCTAATCAACTAATCGATATTCCAAGAAGACTAAGTTTAAATGATAAAGTTATTGTTGATTCAAAAGATCATCAACAGTTAACACCAAAAGAAATAATAGCAGTTTCAAGCCAGATTGGAGCTTCAAAAATAGCTCTTGAACTTGGGTACGAAGAACTAAAAAAGAATTATTATAAATTTGGATTTACAAAACCAATATCTTTAAATTTTCCTTCTTCAGCGTTTGGTTATATGAATATTAAAGAGAATGTTATGGATAAGGAACTTGCAAGTTTGGGTTATGGTTATGGCTTAACCATAAGTCCTTTTCAAATTGCATCTGCGTATTCTGTTTTTGCAAATGGTGGAATTTTTAAAGATTTTAAAATTCTAAAAGATCAAGAAGTTACCACAAGAAAAGTCATTTCACCTGAAACAGCACTTCATATATTAGACTCTCTTAGCATGGTGACTAAGGTTGGCACTGGAAGGTCTGCAGACATAAATGGTTTTTCTGAAGGAGGTAAAACAGGCACTGTTCATAGAGTTAGAGGAAGCTCAGGTTACGCAGAAGATTCTTATATGGCTTCATTTGTTGGGATAACTCCACTTAGTGATAAATCTTTAACAATCTTTGTATCTATTGATGAACCCTCTTTAAACTCCTACTCTGGTGGATCTGTTGCAGCACCAGTATTTTCAAAAATTGCAGAAAGCACACTTAATTATTTAGGATACTTTAAGGATGAATGAATTAGAGGAAGCTTTAGGCATTAAATTACCTAAAAAAACTAAAATTTCTTATGCTACAAACTCAACAAAAAAAATAAAAAAAGATACAATTTTTTTTGGTCTTGAAGGCTCAAATTGTCACGGAAGTGCCTATGCAGAAGAAGCAATTAACTTAGGTGCATGCATTGTTGTTCACGATGATATAAATTTAAATGCGAAAAATAAGAAAATTTTTTATGTTAATAATTTAGAAAATAAAATTATTAATTTTCTAAATTCCTTTTACGAAATTGATATAAATAAAAATTATTTTTTTACATTCACTGGTACAAATGGAAAAACATCTGTAGCTTACTTGTGTCATCAGCTGCTTGAAAACAAGAATTTTGAATCAATTTACGTTGGAACTCTTGGAATAAAAAGAAAAAAAAGTAAATTTGATAACTCATTTTCATCAAAAACAACACCAGATATCTTTGAGTTATTTGAAATTATTAGCTCACTTAACTTAAATGGTCCAATAAATATATGTATTGAAATTTCTTCTCATGCACTCGACCAAAATAGACTCAGAGGTATCTCCTATTTGAATTCAGCTTCTATTTTAAATATAACAGGCGATCATTTAGATTATCATAAAAGTATATCTAGTTACATTGATGCAAAATTTAAAATTTTTAAGATTAACTCTGCTACAAAACTCATCGATGCTAAGTTTTATAATTTAAAAAAAAATTATGTATATATTAAAGATAACGATTATAAGATTACATCTGTCAGTAATAAGAATAATTCTTCAGATATTTTCTTTAATATAAACGAAATATCTCTACTTGAATGTAAATTCAATATTTTGATTAATAATCCTCCCAATGGCCAAGAGCATTTTAAAGGCAAAATTTTTAAATTTTCATGTTGTCTGTTTCCTGAATTCAATGTCAGTAATCTCGTTTTTGCAATTTGCTCGCTGGGGTTCGACCATTTTTCAGAAAATGATATTAATGATTTATCTTTTCTAAAACTACCTAAAGGCAGAGTAGAGTTAATAAAGAATATTCCTGCAAAAATAATTATAGATTATGCTCATAATAGTAATGCTTTCAAAGTGCTTTTAAATTCAGTTGAACAATATTTTGATAATTTGATTGTTGTTTTTGGATGTGGGGGTAATAGGGATAAAACAAAGCGACCGAAAATGCTCAGTCAAGCTATAAAAAGTTCTTCCAAAGTAATCTTTACTTCTGATAATTCAAGAAATGAAAGTTTTAGCGATATTTTTGCAGATTCTAAAGTGGGAAATAAATTAGACAACGTAATTGCTATTGAGGACAGAAAAGAAGCTATTATTTATGGCAGTAAATTATTAGGCAAAAATGACTGTATGATTATTTTAGGTAAGGGTCACGAAGAAACTCAAGAAATAGCTGGAAAATTTCTTCATTATAGTGATCATGAGGTAGTTAATGAAATTTATAGCTAATACTAAAGATTTAGAAAAATATATTGGTAAAAAGATTCAAAAATATTTTTCCATTAAAGGCATTTCTATTGACTCCAGATCTTTAAAAAAGGGTTATATTTTTGTAGCTATAAAGGGAAAAAACTTTAACGGTAATGATTATGTTGAGGAGGCTCTAAAAAAAGGTGCAGTCATAGCAATAGTTGATGATAAAAAATTTACCAGCTCAAAGAATAACAGGATTATTTATGTGAAAAATTCTATTTTGGCTTTGGGTAAGATAACCAAAAACATTATCAAAGAATACAATGGAAAAGTAGTCGCTATAACAGGAAGCAATGGAAAAACATCTACTACAAGCATTATTTCTCAAACTATAAAAGGATCATCAAGCACTATTAAAAACTATAATAATGAAATCGGGATGCCTTTAAGCGTTATAAATGCTTCTCCAAAATCAAATTCTTTGATTTTGGAAATTGGTGCCTCTAAATTTAATGATATTAATTATTTAAGTAAGATATTAAGTCCAAATATTGGCATTATTACAAATATAGGAAACTCACATCTCGAAGCTTTAAAAAACACTAAAGGTGTTTTCAGAGCGAAGTCCGAAATTATTCAAAATATTAAAAGCAATGGCTATTTGATAGTTCCTTCTGAAAACAAACAACATATTGATTATTGGAAAAATGTTCGATCTGACATAAAAGTATTAACTTTTGGAATGTGTAAGGCAGCAGATTTCTTCCCTACAAAAATAAATATAAATGAAAAAAGGATTAGTTTTTATATAAATTCAACACACCTTAAAGCAAAAATATACATCAACACTATTATGGTAGGAGAACATAACATAAAAAATATTTTAGCCAGCTGCATTGCCCACTATTGTTTAAATTTAAATCTAGAGAATTTTGCAATGATTATCAATTCAAAAAATTTAAAAAATATCAGATTGACTAAAACGAAATGGATAAGAGGATCAACTTTAATTGATGACTCTTACAATGCAAATCCTGATTCAACAAAAAGATCTATTGATTTGCTAAGCCGTTATAAAAAAAGAACATTTTTAATTTTAGGAGATATGCTTGAATTAGGCAGGTACAGAAAAAAACTTCATAAAAATATTGGTGAATATGCAAATGCAAAAGGAATAGATGTAATGATTGGTTTTGGGAAGCTTACAAAGCATGCAATTGATAGTTTTGGAAAAAATGGAATGTATTTTATAAAGGAAGAAGAATTAAAGGTCTATTTAAAAGAAAATATTACTTCAAAAGATGTTATCTTAATAAAAGGATCTAGAGGAATGAAAATGGAGAGATTTATAAATGTTTGAGTATTTAGGAACAGTTCTTGTATCCTTTGATCCAGGTTTTGATGTATTAAGATACCTTACAGTTAGAACTATAGGTGGAACTTTGACTGCATTATTGATTTCAATTTTATTGGGACCATTAATAATTAATATCCTTAAATCTATTCAGTTTGAGCAGTTTGTAAGAAAAGACGGCCCAGAATCTCATTTAAAAAAATCTGGAACACCTACAATGGGTGGGTTATTAATTTTATTTTCTTTAACAATTTCTACTCTCCTTTGGGCAGACCTTGGAAATAGATATATTTGGGTAGTATTAGGAGTAACTATAGGGTTTTCAATAATTGGTTTCCTTGATGATTTCTTAAAAATTAAAAATAAGAACTCAGATGGATTGACTTCAAAACAAAAAATTATATCGCAATCTATGATCGCGTTCATAAGTATGTTTTATTTATATTATTCTGCAGAAATTACTCCAGAGATTTCTTTCATTGTTCCATTTTTTAAAGATTTTATTATCCCAATGTCTCCATTTATTTTTATTTCTTTTGGAATGTTTGTTCTTATAGGCTCCTCAAACGCTGTGAATCTGACTGATGGTTTAGATGGACTTGCTATTCTTCCTTCAGTCTTAATTGGAGGAGCACTAGGCTTGATAGCATATGCAATGGGTAATCAGTTAATAGCAGATTATTTATATCTTCCTCATCTTCCTTTATCTGGCGAATTGATAGTTTTTTGTGGTGCTTTAATAGGATCTGGAATAGGATTTTTATGGTACAACACTTATCCCGCTCAACTTTTCATGGGTGATATTGGTTCGTTAACCCTTGGTGCAGTTTTAGGGATTATGGCAATAATTTTAAGACATGAACTTGTTTTTGCAATAATGGCAGGTGTTTTTGTAATTGAAACACTCAGCGTTGCAATCCAAGTTATATCGTTTAAAACGAGGGGAAAGAGAGTATTCTTAATGGCACCAATTCATCATCATTATGAACTCAAAGGATATGCGGAACCTAAAATAATTGTACGCTTTTGGATAATAACCCTTGTTTTGATTCTTGTTGCTCTTGCTACGCTTAAATTACGATAAATACTTATGAAATCACTTATTTATGGTTATGGCGAGACCGGAAAATCTTTTGAAAGATATTTAATTAAAAAAAAATTAAAATATGATATTTTTGATATAAATATTCCTGAACTTAATAAAAATTATAAACTCAAAAGTTATAATCAAATCTTATGTAGTCCTGGTATTCCAAAAGAAATATTTGAAAATTTAAAAAAAGCTAATAAGAATGTTTTAACTGACATAGATATTTTTTTTAAAGAAGACAATTCTATTAAAATTGGTATAACTGGCACTAATCGAAAAAGTACTACAGCATATCATTTGCATCAGTTGTTTAATATCTATAGTTCATCAAACCTTATTGGAAATATTGGAAACACAATGTTGGATAACATTAATAATAATAGAGACTACTCTGTGATTGAGTTATCAAGCTTTCAACTAGATAAAATGAAAAAAAATAATTTAGATTATGGGATTTTATTAAATATTGATATTGATCATCTGGATTATCACGGGGACTTTGAGTTATACAAACTTGCTAAAGAAAAAATCTTACAAGCAAAAAAAAGTATTTCATTTGAAATGGATCCATATATATTATTTAATTGGATAACAAAATCAAAAGCTAAAGAAATTAAACTTAAGAATCTCCCTTATAGATTTGAGTCTATTTCTAATAGAATCATTAATGACTCAAAATCTACTAATTCACACGCATTATTTTATGCCTTGAGGAAAGCAAACAAAATATTTGACTCAGACTACATCCTAATAGTTTGTGGAGATCCAAAAAAAGAGAAGTTCAGAGAGATATTTATTGATGGTCCAAACGAAGTTTTAATTTTTGGCAAACATTTAAATGAACTAAACAAATGTATACAGAATAGTAATAAGCATTCATTTGAAACTCTTCAAGAATTACTTATTTTCATTAAAAATAAAAACAAACTACAAAATATTTTATTTTCCCCAGGATATCCCAGCGGAAAAGATTATAAAAATTTTATTGAGCGGGGTGAGGCCTTTGATTCCTTTGCAAAAAATATATAAATGAAAATATCTAAAAACGATATTCTAATTATTTTTCCATTATGTTCTTTAATTATTTTTGGATTGATTATGGTTACTTCCTCTAGTATTTATATAGCGGAAGATATGACATCTAATCCTTTTTATTTCGCACAAAGACAATCATTTTTTTTGGCCATAGGAATAATTGTTTTGTTAGCATTTTTACTGATCCCATCTGAATATTTATTTAAAACTGATTGGATATTTATGCTACTTAGTATTCTATTATTGATAGCCCTGTTTTTACCAGATATCGGTACAAGTGTTAATGGAAGTATTAGATGGATAAGAATTGGACCAATCAACGTACAACCATCTGAAATTTGTAAACTCAGTTTAATTTTATATATCTCAGGATATTCTGTGAGAAGAATGTCAGAAATTAATTCTTTAAGAAGTTTTTTAAAACCATTAATTCTTTTATTTATTATTTCAGTATTAATTATGGGACAACCAGATCTTGGCTCTACTGCGATTATATGTATATTAGTTGTTGGAATTCTTTTTTATGCAGGAATCTCATTTTTTCAATTAATTTTACTCAGTTTGTTAATAGCACTATTAGGATATCTTGCAATATCAACATCACCAATGAGACTTGCGAGAGTTCTAGCTTTTACTGATCCATTTGCTACTGATGTTGTTCAAAACGCTGGATGGCAACTTTCTAATTCTTTAATAAGCATTGGTCAAGGTGGCTGGCTGGGAGTTGGACTTGGAAATAGTTTTCAGAAGAGTTTTTTCTTGCCAGAAGCTCACACAGATTTCATCTTTGCGATTCTTATTGAAGAGCTTGGCATATTAGGAGGCTTAATTTTGATATCTTTATATGTAACTCTTTTTATTGGATTATTATCAATAGCATTCGATTCTTTTAAAAAGAGTAGGCCTTTTCAAGGCTACACGATTTTTGGTATTTTTCTTCTGTTAGTAATACAAGTTTTTTTTAATATTGCAGTAAATATAGGTTTATTACCCACTAAAGGTTTAACACTTCCGTTTATAAGTTATGGAGGCACAAGTATTATTATAATGTTATCTTTAATGGGCATTGTTCTAAGAATTAATAATGAAAATAAGTTACTTTAAAAAATGAAATTATTAATAGTAGCAGCTAAAACAGGTGGCCACATATATCCTGCAGTATCAGTAGCGAAAGAGCTAATTAAAAATAATCATAAATTAATTCTTCTTGGTACAGGTAATTTTATTGAAAAGAATGCTTACAATGAATTAAATTCTAAGCTTTACTCTATACCGATGGAAGGTTTTAGAGGTTCTAGCTTTTTTAAAAAGCTGAAAGTTACTTTTCAGATATTTAAAAATATCTTTTATGTAATAAAAATAATTAATAAAGAAAAAATTGATGCAATGATTGGATTTGGAGGATTTATTACTGTTCCTGCTGGCTTTGCTTGCTTTTTTAAAAGAGTACCTATCTATATTCATGAACAAAACGCAGTTATGGGATCTGCTAATAAATTACTTGCTAAAATTTCTAGAATAAACTTTCTTGGGTTTGATGGAATAAATCTTAAAAATTCAATTGCTTCTGGTAATCCTATAAGAGAAGAATATTCAAATAATAAAGATTATCAAGAAAATTCTAAGGAGATTAAAATCTATGTGACTGGCGGAAGTCAAGGAGCAAAATTTATTAATGAAGATATTCCAAAAGCATTAACGGAACTACCATTTAATTTAAAAATTAAACACCAGTGTGGGATGAATAATATTGAAATTGTTAATAAATTTTATAGCTCGCATAGACCAAACATTGAAATAGTTGAATTTTATAATAATCCAGCTGAGCAAATATTATGGTCTGATTTTGTAATATCTAGAGGAGGAGCTCTTAGTTTGTCTGAAATTTCATCTATGAGGAGAGGCGCCCTAATTGTCCCTTTACCAACATCAATAGATAATCATCAATTTAAAAATGCAAAAAGCATCGAAAAAATTGGCATGTGCGTTATACATGAACAAAAAGATGGACAAGGGGAATTAATAAATAAATTAAAAAGTATTTTAGACAATAAAATTTATGCTGAATGGAAAAAAATAGAAAATAAAAATCACCATCAAGCATCTAAAATAATAGTCACAAATATAGAGAAAGATTTACAAATATGAAACCTTTCAAGAAAGTAAAGAAGATTCATTTTATAGGAATTGGTGGGGCTGGAATGATTGGAATAGCAAAAGTTTTATTGCAAAAAGGCTACAAAATTTCAGGCTCAGATATCTTGGACTCAGTCGACCTTAAAAAGCTAAGAAAAGATGGAGCAAAAGTTTTTATTGGTCATTCAAAGAAAAATATTAAAGGCACAAATCTAGTTGTAATTTCTTCAGCAATAGATAAAAAAAATCCGGAACTTATTCAGGCCAAGAATGAATCAATAACAATAATACCAAGAGCGGAAATGCTCGGAAGTATTATGATTGGTTATGAAAGTATTGCTGTTGCAGGCAGTCACGGTAAAACTTCAACAACTAGTATGATTGCAAAAATTATAAGCATGGCAAATTTAAGCCCAACATATGTTGTTGGTGGTAAGGTATTAAGTTCTGACAAAAACTCTCATCTTGGAGATGGTAAATATATTGTTGTTGAGGCTGATGAAAGTGATGGAACATTCACGCATCTTCAGCCCGACGTTGCTGTTATTACAAATATCAATGACGATCATTTGGTTCATTATGATAATAGTTTTGAAAAACTTTTAGATTCATTTGTGATGTTTGCTGAAAATGTTCCCTTTTACGGTTATATGGTTATTAATGGAGATGATAAAAATGTAAAAAAAATCTCAAAAAGAATTTCAAGAACTCAAATTACTTTTGGGGAATCTAAAAATAATAACTATAGGATTAATAACATTAATTCAAAAAAAGGAAAACAACATTTTGAAATTTTTGATAAAAGAAATAAAAAGTCTCATAAGTTTATTATTAACTTACCAGGTAAACATAATGTCTTTAATGCTGCAGCATCAATTAGTGTTGGACTGGAAGAAGGAATACCAATTAATGCTATTAAAAAAGGGATAAGAGAATACTCAGGTGTTGGAAGAAGGTATGAAAAACACTTAATTAAAATTGAATCTAAACAAATAATTCTAATTGATGATTATGGTCATCATCCTCTTGAAATTCAGTCAAATATAAATGCGTACAGGGAGGAGTTTCCAAACAAAAAAGTATGTATGATTTTTCAGCCTCACAGATTTTCAAGAACTGCACAATTTTTTGAAGACTTTATAAATACTCTTAAAAGAACAGACTTGTTAATATTATTAGACATTTACCCTGCTAGTGAAAAACCCATCAAAGGAATTAACTCTAAGATTATTGAAGAAACACTCAAACAAAATGGACACAAAGATATAACTTATGTAAAAAATCATAATGATATTCATAATATAATTCTCAAGAAAAAAGATGCATTTGATATATTAGTTACGCAAGGTGCGGGAAGTATTTCAAATGTATGCGAATCTTTAAAGAATAAATGGATAAGCTGAATAAAATTGCTGTGTTGTATGGCGGAACTTCATTAGAAAGAGATATATCTATCAAAAGTGGAGAAGCAGTATATCGATCTATATTGGATTTAGGTTATAAATCAAATTTGATTGACTTCAAAGAACTCAGTTCTGTACATATTCTAAAAAAATATGATTTCATTTTTATAGCTCTTCATGGCTTTGAAGGTGAAGGAGGAGAATTACAAAGAAAATTAGATGATCTAAATATTCCATATTCGGGTTCTTCCTGTGAGGCTTGTTTTAATACATGGAACAAAGCACTAACAAAAGAAATTTTAAGAGAAAAAAATTTAAAAACCCCTAACTGGAAACTGATCGAAGATAATCATAAATTAGAAAGCCTTGATGAAGACTCTAATTTGCTGCCATTTAAAGAAAATAAAGACAAAGAATTTTCAAGCACTCTCATTAATACATTTGGAAAAAATGGGTCATTATTTTTGAAACCAATTACTGATGGGTCTAGTTTTGATATCTATAAAGTTTCTAATAACAAACAATTTTTAGAGTCTATAAAAGGCTCAAGCGATCCCAATAGAACATTTATGATTGAGGAAGCTATTGAGGGAAGAGAATTTACTATGACCATAGTTGATGAAAAATGCTACCCTCCAATTGAAATAATCACAAAAAATCAATTTTATGATTATGATGCAAAGTATTTGTCCAATGAGACGCGTCTCGAAAAAGCACTATTAAGTAATGAAGAAATGAAAAAAATAATGAAAATATCTCTTTCTGCCTTCAAAGCCTTAAATTGCAAAGCATGGGGAAGAGTAGATCTTATGCAAAATACAAATGGTGAATTTTACATCATAGAAATCAATACGGTCCCAGGCATGACAAATCATAGTTGTGTTCCTAGATCGGGTCAATTTTTAGGTCTGTCATTTAATGATGTAGTCAAAAAGATTATAAATGCATCTCTATAAAATATTATTATTAATTATTTGTACCACGAATCTTTTTGCTAAATATACAATAAATATTAATTTTGAATCTGGATTTAAATACAAATCTCAGGACAATTTTATTTTAAAACTTGAAAATATAAATTCTAAACATGACATAGAGCAGATAATTAAAGATCAAGATTGGATTAAGGATTACATAATAACGCACAAACCTTTTTCAAAAGTAATTTTTTTAACAATCAAAAATAGAGAACCTATTTTTGTTCTTAATAATGACTTTTTCTATGATGAGGACTTAAGAAAATTTAAATTTTATAAGACTTACCAAAAATTAATTACAGCAAATGGACCAATTCAAAATATTGAAGACATTCAAAAGATAATTAATGAGGTGAAATTTAGTAAATTTAATTTTGATACTTTTACAATAAACTATAATTATGTAAATGGATGGGATGTTAAAACAGACATATTTTTAATTAGGTTTGGAAAAGACCTTTCAAAGAATAAATTTAAAAAGTTTCAAGATACTTCAAATTATTTGTACGAGAATACTAAAATACCTAGTATTATAGATATGAGGTATAAAGATGGAGTCGCTATAAATTATGGCAAGTAAAACTAAAAGTTCTAATATTGTTGTTGGCTTAGATATTGGTACTTCTAAAGTCGTATGTATTGTAGGTAGGTTTGTTGAAGATAAGTTAGAAATAATCGCACTGGGAGCATATCCATCAAGTGGTTTAAAAAAAGGTGTTGTAGTTAATATAGATGCTACGACTGATGCAATAAGCAAAGCAGTAGAACAAGCTCAGTCTATGATTGAAGAAAAAATAAAATCTGTATTTGTTGGTATTGCAGGGAATCATATTAAAAGTTTAAATTCACAAGGTGCAGTTGGCATAAAAGATAAAGAAGTAACATCTTTTGATATCGACAGAGTAGTAGATTCTGCGCAAGCAGTATCTATTCCATCGGATCAAAGAGTTCTTCACGTATTGCCTCAAGAGTTTGTAATTGATGGACAAGAAGTTAGTTTAGATCCTTTAGGTATGTCTGGGGTTAGGCTTGAAGCAAAAGTTCACTTAGTTACTTGTTCTAACAGTGCAATAAAAAATATAGAAAAATGTATCAAAAATTGTGGACTAGGAGTTCAAGGTTTTGTATTAGAACAATTAGCAAGCTCCCATTCGATTTTATCTGATGATGAAAAAGATTTAGGTATTTGTTTGGTTGATATTGGTGGAGGTACTACTGATATTGCAATCTTTAATTCTGGTTCAATTGTATTTACTGGCGTTATTCCAATTGCTGGTGATCAAGTAACGAGTGATATTGCTCAAGCCTTGAGGACTCCAACACCTCAGGCAGAAGATATAAAACAAAAAAATGGTTGCGCTGTAACTGAATTTACAAAAGATGATGAAACAGTAGAAGTTCTTGCTGTTGGTGGAAGACCACCTAGAGAATTATCTAGAAGTTCTTTAGCAGATATTATACAACCGAGATATTCTGAGCTGTTCGAGCTTATTAAAGCTGAAATAGTAAGAAATGGATTTGAAGATAATATTTCTGCAGGCCTTGTATTTACTGGAGGTACATCCAAAATGGAGGGTGTTGTTGAATTAGCTGAATCAATTTTTCAAACTTCTGTAAGACTAGGAATTCCAACAAAATTTAAAGGCATGGAAACAATTCTTCAGAATCCGATATATTCAACATCAATAGGTCTTATTGAACATGGTTTTAAACAAATTAATAATCAAATGTTAGCTGAAGAAAAACAAGGGTTCTTTTCAAAGATTTTGAGGGTTGTCAAAAACGAGTATTGATTATCAAAATGTAATCAATTAGAATGCATCTTCCTTGGTTTTTATATTAAGTAAAAATCTTTAACCATAGGGAAATAATGAGAAAATACGAAGCGATTATAATATTAAATCCTAACCTTTCTTCAAGGGTTAATGACTTCCATAAAGACTTCGAAAAACTACTAAAGGACAACTCTTTTAATATATTAAAAACAGAAGATATTGGAAGAAGGCAGTTAGCATATTCTATTAACAATCACAATAAAGGCCATTATCTGATTTTTAATCTTGAAGGTGACTCTTTAAAGCTTAGTGAGGTTGAAAATAAAATTAAATATAACGAGACTATAATCAGATATTTATTTATTTCCGTTAAAGAGCATTCAGGTCAAGATTCTCAATTATTAATAGATTTAAAAAATAAAAATAACGATTCTGAGTCACAGGAAAATTTAGATAAAAAAGTTCAAGAAAAAGTTAATATTAAATCTGATGAATCTTCAGTTAAAGAAAATGAGGCTTCACAAGCTAAGGAGAATTCTGAAGAAAACTCTTCAGATCATAATAATGAAACTGAGCAGGATGATGAATAAATATAAGATTCCTAAAAAATTTAGCTACAAGGATATTGATTTTTTAAAACAATTTATTACTGAAACAGGCAAAATTATTCCTGCCAGGGTAACAGGTATCTCAGCCTCAAACCAGAGAAAAATAACTAAAAGTATTAAAATCGCTAGATTTTTAGCATTAATCCCATACACAGATATGCATAAGTAATGAAAATAATTTTATTAGACAAAATTCAAAGATTAGGCAATATAGGTGATATTGTTGATGTAAATTCAGGATATGCAAGAAATTTTTTGATTCCACAAAAGAAGGCTGCTTTTGCCAGTGAAAAAAATATTGCTGAAGTTGAGGCCAAAAAAGACGAACTTGCAGCATTGTCTGAAGATGCTTTAGTCAAAGCTCAAGAAAGATCTAAAGATCTTGAAGGCGCATCCTGTGAAATAATCGTTCCTGTAACGGAAGAGGGAGCTTTATATGGATCTGTAGGTACAAGAGAAATTTCTGAAGCTTTTCTTGATAAACAAATCCACATTGATAAAAGTGAAGTTCAATTACCAGATGGTCCAATTAAGGAAACTGGTGATCATAATATAATTTTAAATATACACCCTGAGGTCAATGTAGAAATTATTGTAAAAGTATTGCCCGAGTAGTTGTATATTTTGACATATGATGCAAAAATCATAATCCAATGTCAGATTTAAATATTAATCAAAACGAACAAGCTAGGGAAGCTGAAAAAGCTGTTCTCGGTGGCTTGATGCTTGAAACTCAAAGATTTGATACTGTAATACAAGTTATCAAAGAAAATGATTTTGATGGTAAAGATCATCAAATAATCTTTCAATCAATGTCTGAGCTTATTGAGGAAAATAAACCTTTAGATCCGTTAACTGTTTCAGAAAAGCTTACGAACAAAAATTCGTTAAATAAAGTAGGTGGCAAAGAATATTTAATTGAGTTAGCGACTTCGACTCCCACTGCAGCGAACTTAGAGGCATATGCTGAAATTATTAGGCAAAGATCTATAACTAGGAAGCTTATGAGAGCAAATGCAGATATATCAGAATTGATATCAAATCCTCAAGGACAAGATGGAGCTTCCTTGCTTGATAAGGCAGAAAGTATGATTTTTGCTCTAAACGATGAAACCAATCAGAACGATCAAAGTATTCAATCCATGAAAGATCTAATACCATCTACAATGGATAGACTTCATGAATTATCAAACAAATCTGGTGGACTTATAGGCTCTTCAACTGGTTTTAAAGATTTGGATAAAAAATTGCAAGGAATCCAAGATGGCGATCTTATTATAGTTGCTGGAAGACCAAGTATGGGGAAAACATCACTTGCTATGAATATTGCTGAAAATGTATTGTTTGATGATGATACTAAAGGGTCAGTTTTAATATTCAGTCTAGAGATGCCAGCTGAATCACTAACAACTAGGTTGCTCTCTGGAATGAGTAGATTAGATCAGCAAAATGTTAGATCAGGTATGTTGAAAGATGACGAGTTGAGACTATTATTAAAACAAAGTGACAATCTAAAAAATAAACCTTTATGGATTGACGATAGTTCAATTATTTCTCCAATGGAATTAAGAGCTAAAGCCAGAAGGCTAGCAAGAACTGAAGAAAATGGATTGTCTTTAATAGTTGTTGACTATTTGCAGTTGATGCAACTTCCATTGTCTACAGAAAATAGAGTTAATCAAATATCTGAAATTTCCAGATCATTAAAGTCTCTTGCAAAAGAGTTAAGTGTGCCCGTCGTTGCACTTTCACAATTAAATAGGGCTGTTGAGCAAAGACCAAACAAAAGGCCAATAATGGCAGATTTAAGAGATTCTGGTGCAATTGAGCAGGATGCTGACGTAATATTATTTATATATCGAGATGAGGTCTACAATGAAGACTCCGAACAAGGAAATAAAGCAGAGATTATAATTGGTAAACAAAGAAATGGACCAATAGGAACTGTTAATCTAACTTTCTTAAAAGAACTTACAAGATTTGAAAATTTCTCAAGTGACAGTTTCTACGATACTTTCGAATGACATCTTTAAACTCAGAGTTAATTATTGACTCAGAAGTAATCCGTCACAATATTTCATATATTAAAGGGAAAATTAAAAATAAATCTAATTTTATGGCTGTAATTAAGTCAGATGCATATGGTCATCTTCTTGAAAAACTAGTGCCTGATATAGATGATATTGTAGATGGGTATGGTGTTGTTAGGATTGATGAGGCAAAAAAGATAAGAAAATTTTCTGATAAAAAAGTTTTACTTATGCAAGGAGTGTATTCTCAGCTAGATCATAAAAAGTCTATAGATTTAAATTTAGATCTTGTAGTTCATAACAATGATCAGTTTAAACTTGTTGAAAAAAATAAAAATTTTACAAACTTATGGATGAAAGTAAACACTGGCATGAATAGGTTGGGCTTTGAGAAAGATGAATTTATAAATTTATACAATGAATATTTAAGTAACAGTGAATTCGTATTAATGAGTCACTTAGCTGCCTCAAATGATAAAAACGCGTCTTCAAATAAATCTCAATTTAAATCATTTGGAAATCTATCAAAAAAAATGAATAGAAAGGTTAAAAAAAGTATTGCTAACACTGGTTGTGTCATGAATTTTCCAAATCAAACTTATGATTGGGTAAGGTGTGGCATTGGTATGTATGGAGGATATCTTAATGATAAAAATATTCTAACTTCTATGACTTTAAGATCAAAAATCATTAATTTAAGAAAAATAAAGCCTGGCGAAAGAGTTGGATATGATGGAAGAGCTGTAGCAAAAAAAAATATGTTAATTGCAAGCGTCTACATTGGATATGCTGATGGACTTCCTGTAATGATTAAAGACAAAACACATGTAATGATAAATGATCAAATAGCATCTGTTTTTGGAAGAGTAAGCATGGATATAGTGACCCTTGATGTAACTGACATTAAAAGTTGTAAAGTAGGTGATTGGTGCGAATTTTTTTCAAAAAAATTACCAATTTCAAATATAGTTTCTGCAAACAATCTCATTTCTTATTATTTTATGACAGGTGTAAAGTCTAGAGTAAAAAAACTCTATAAAAGCAATCACTAATCTGTTATTCTAATATCCCATCATGTTTGAGTTTAATGATGGCGAAAACTAAATATATTTTTATCACAGGCGGGGTGGTTTCCTCTCTAGGTAAAGGTATAGCTGCAGCTTCGATAGGAGCATTGTTTGAATCGAGAGGCCTTACAGTTTCCTTAGTAAAAGTCGATCCATATATTAATGTTGATCCTGGAACAATGAGTCCATTCCAACATGGCGAAGTCTTTGTCACAAATGATGGAACAGAAACAGATCTAGATTTAGGACATTACGAAAGATTTGTAAGATTTCAGGCATCAAAAAAGAATAACTTTACTGCTGGAAAGGTGTACGAGACGGTTATCAGAAATGAGAGAAAGGGTAAATATCTTGGTGGAACAGTTCAAGTCATTCCTCATATAACGAATGAAATAAAAAAAAGAATTAAAGAGGGAGGTCAAAAAAAAGATATTGCTATTGTAGAAGTTGGTGGTACTGTTGGTGATATTGAAAGTCAACCATTTGTTGAGGCGTTAAGGCAAATGGCGCTTGAACTCCATGATTCTTCATGGGCATTTGTTCATTTAACACTTGTTCCTTATATTAACGCCTCAGGTGAATTAAAAACAAAACCAACTCAGCATTCTGTTAAAGAATTAAGATCTTTAGGAATAAGTCCAGATGTTTTGATTTGCAGATCAGAGCAAGAGCTACCAAAAGATGAAAAAAATAAAATTGCTCTATTTTGTTCAGTGCCGAACAATAGCGTCATATCGATGCATGACGTTGATACAGTCTATTCAATACCTGTCTTATTAAACAAACAAAAAGTAGACAAAACAATACTTAACAAATTAAAAATACAAACCGCTAACCCAAAATTAAATGATTGGAAAAGAGTTATTAAAGCTAAATTACAACCAGAAAGAGAAGTAAATGTATCTTTTGTTGGAAAATATACTGAACTTAAAGATTCATATAAATCTATCAATGAAGCCTTAGAGCACGCTGGCATTAAGAATAAAGCACAAGTTAATATAAACTTTGTAGAAGCAGAAAATATTACATCCAAAAATATTAGAAAAACTTTAAAAAATGCTGATGCAGTTCTTGTGCCAGGAGGATTTGGTGAACGTGGTATTGAAGGTATGATTTTAGCTTGCAAATATGCAAGAGAAAACGATATTCCCTATCTCGGTATTTGTTTAGGAATGCAAGTTGCGATAATTGAATACGCGAGAAATGTTTTAAAACTTAAGGGTGCGAATAGTACTGAATTCAATCAAGAGACTAAACACCCAGTTATTGGACTCATTACGGAGTGGAGTGATATGTCAGGAAAAAAAGAAAAAAGATCTGAAAACTCTGATCTAGGTGGAACAATGCGTCTAGGTGGTCAATTATGTGTTCTTAAGAAAAAATCAAACTCATACAAAATGTATAAGAAAAAAGAAATAATTGAAAGACATAGACATCGATATGAGGTCAATCCAAATTACAAAAATGAAATGATTAAGAACGGCTTAGATGTAGTGGGTACCTCAATAGATGGCAAGCTTGTAGAGATGATAGAAATTCCAAATCATAAATGGTTTTTAGCTTGTCAGTTTCATCCTGAATTTACATCTAACCCGAGAGATGGACACCCTATCTTTAATAGTTACATTAAAAGTACAATGTAATAAGTAAGATGAAGTTAAGAGGTTTTAAAATTGATAATTCGGCTCCAATGACCCTTATGGGCGGTATGAATGTTCTTGAATCAAGAGATTTAGCTATGATGGTTGCTGAGAAGTTTAGAGAAGTTTCTCAAAAATTAAATATTAGTTACATATTTAAAGGTTCATTCGATAAAGCAAATAGAAGCTCAATAAATTCTTTTAGGGGTCCAGGAATAGAAGAGGGTCTTAAAATTCTTCAAGAAGTTTCAACAACTTTTGAAGTCCCAGTTATTACTGATATCCATGAACCAGATCAAGCAAAAGCAGTCAGTGAGGTTTGTGAAGTAATACAAATTCCTGCTTTTTTAGCAAGACAAACTGATCTTGTAAGTTCAGCTGCAAAAACCGACTCAATTATACAATTTAAGAAACCTCAGTTTTTATCAGCTCCAGAAATGTCTAACATTATTGAAAAATGTTCAGCAGCAGGTAATGATAAAATAATACTATGCGAACGAGGAAACTCATTTGGGTACAACAATCTAGTTGTTGATACTTTAAATTTTCAAATTCTTAAGGAATTATCTAAGCCGGTTATGTTTGATGTTACTCATTCACTTCAATTACCCGGTGGTCTTGGGAGCGCAACTGGTGGAAGAAGAGAATATGTTTTAAGTTTAGCAAAGGCTGGAATATCTCAATCAATTGCAGGGTTGTTTCTTGAAGCGCACCCTAATCCAGATGAAGCAAAATGTGATGGGCCATGCGCTTTACCTTTGTCAGTTTTAGAAGAATTTTTGAAACAAATTGCAGAGCTCGATGAATTTGTTAAAAATCAAGACGATATCGATATAAAATAATAGATGCAAAAAATATCTTCAATTAACGCTATTCAAGTATTTGATTCAAGGGGTGTTCCTACAATATCTTGTAAGGTGAGCCTAGAAGATGGAACTTCAGCTTCTGCTATGGTTCCTAGTGGAGCCTCTACTGGCTCAAAAGAGGCACTTGAGTTGAGAGATAACGATATTTCATATCATGGAAAAAGTGTGACAAAGGCAGTCAACAATATAAATAATATACTGTCCTCTCTCGTTATTGGTAAGAATCCAAATAACCAAAAAGAAATTGACGAATTACTCATATCATTTGACGATACAGAGGATAAATCAAAAGTTGGAGCTAATGCAATTTTAGCTATTTCCCTCGCAACTGCCCATGTAGCTGCAAAAGCCAACAAAGTTTCACTTTATAAACACTTTGCAAAAATATATAAAGATATTACTGGTGAAAATGTAGTTCATTGTATGCCTTTACCTATGTTTAATATTCTTAATGGCGGCGAACATGCCGATAATAATATTGATATTCAAGAATTTATGATTATTCCTAGCGGTGCAAAAAACTTTGTTCAGGTTATGCAATGGGCTACAGAAATTTATCATAATTTAAAGAAAATACTTTTAAAAAACAATTATTCTACAGCGGTCGGTGATGAGGGTGGTTTTGCTCCAAGCCTTGAGTCTAATAAAGAAGCATTAAGATTAATTGTTGATGCAATAAAAGAGACAGGATTATTACCAGGTAAAGATGTAAATATTGCTCTTGATTGTGCTGCAAGCGAGTTTTTTGATGACAACAAATATATTTTAAAAGGAGAAAGTAAGAAACTCTCATCTATGCAATTTGTAGATTACTTAGATGATTTAATTCAAAATTATCCTATAGTTTCCATAGAAGACGGCATGGACGAGAATGATAAAGATGGCTGGAAGTTACTTACAGAGAGACTTGGATCAAAATGTCAGCTTGTCGGAGATGATTTGTTTGTTACTAATAAAAAAATTCTTAAAGATGGTATTAATGAAGCAATGGCCAATTCAATACTTATAAAATTTAACCAAGTTGGATCTATAACTGAAACAATAGAAACTATTCATTTCGCAAATCAAAATAATTTTGACTCAATTATTTCTCATCGATCTGGTGAGACTGAAGATACTACAATAGCTGACCTTGCTGTAGGTTTGGGTATTGGGCAAATCAAAACGGGAGCTCCATGCAGATCAGATAGAGTAGCAAAATACAATAGATTGCTTTGGATCGAAGAAGAAAGTAGTAATATTTTGCTTAAATGATCAGACTCTATTATTTACTTTTGGGTGTTTTAAGTTTAATTATTATTTTTTTATCAAAGGGTATCTTTTTTGGTGAGAATAGTTACAACAAGAGAGCAGAATTAATTGAGGATAACAAAATACAACAAATTAAAAATGAAGAATTGAAGAAACAAAATGAAATTCTTGAATTTGAAATTAAAAATGCTCAAAACTCAAATGATCATATTGAAAATTTCGCAAGGGAAAAATTAAATCTTACCTACAAAGATGAGGAATTTATTTCTTTTCAAAGAGAAAATGCAAAAGATGAAAAAAATGAATAATTTATTGGTTATTATTGCAGCAGCTGGAACAGGGAAAAGATTTGGTATTAACGTCCCTAAACAATATAGCAAATTAAATGGAAAATCAGTTATTGAAAGATCTGTAAGACCATTTATTGACTCAGATAATGTTTCAAAAATAATTATAGCAATTTCCAAACATGACTTAGAAATTAAAAATCAAGATTTTTATAATTCAAAAAAAATTGAACTTGTTTTTGGGGGAAATACCAGACAGAAATCAATATTCAATGCCCTTATGCATGCTAAAGACAGTTATGATTATGTCATAACACATGATGCAGCCCGTCCAAATGTAATTGAGGATGATATCTTAAATTTATTGCATGATATTGAAGAAACTGGAGCAAGTTGTTCCTATCTCTTCACTCCGGTATACGATTCAATCAAAGAAATGTACACTAAAGACAAAAATAAATACCATCTAGTTCAAACTCCACAGATATCAAAATTCAAGGATCTTAAGCTATCTTTAAAGAAATGTATTGACGAAAATATAGAATGTCCAGATGAGTCTTTTGCCATTGAATATTCAAATTTAAAGACTTCTAAGATTAAAGGCAGAAGATCAAATATTAAGATAACTGAATCCGATGATTTAGATATGTTAAATAAATTTTTAACTAGATCTGGAATTGGTTTCGATTTACATAAATATAAAGATGGCTCTGGAATAATATTAGGAGGATGTAATATTGATTGTGATTACAAAATAATAGCACATTCAGATGGTGATGTATTGCTTCACTCTATAGCTGATTCTATTTTAGGTGCATCAGGAATAGGTGATATTGGTAAGTATTTTTCAGATCAAGATGAAAAAAATAAAAATTTAGATAGCACAAAGATTATTAGATTTTGTCTTGATAAACTAAATGAATTAAATCTTGAGATTTATAATGTAGATAGCATCATTATTTGTGAAGAACCTAAAATTAATCCCCACAGAGATAATATTTTAAAGAGCCTGTCATTAATTTTAGAAATACCGATAGATAAAATAGGCTTAAAAGCAACAACCTCAGAACAAATAGGTATTATTGGAAAAAATAAAGCAATCGCTGTTCAAAGTTATGTAAATTTAAGAGAGAAGCAATGAAAATATTACTTACAAATGATGATGGGTATGATGCTGTTAATATAAAAAGTTTATACAAACAGCTTTCTAAAAATCATGAAGTATGGATGATTGCACCTAAAAATAACTGTAGTGGAATGAGCGCAGCTATTTCATATTTAAGTGAAATAGAGGTCACAAAGATTGAAGACAGAATTTATGCAGTCGATGGTACTCCAGCAGATTGTACATATTTGGGTTTGTTAAGTATTGTAGACTTTGAGTTTGATATTGTTATTTCTGGTATAAATCATGGTGCAAATATTGGAAATGATGTTTTATATTCTGGAACTGTAGGTGCTGCAATTGGAGGCAGAAATCTAAAATTTCCACCAGTAGCAATATCAGTAGCTTCTTATGATGCAAAAGATTTAAATTTCCTAACAAATAAATCAGTTGAGTTGATTGAAAAAATTTTAAGATATGGTGAAAACCTCAAGGGAAAAGTTATTAATATTAACTTTCCTGATATTTCAGAGGAAGAATACAAAGGATATGTTGCATCGGGCCTATCTAAAAGAGGTATACCTGCAAAACCTATTCTTATTGAAGAAAATAAATCACCAAATGATGTATATAAATATAGATATAATGCATCGGGTGAGCCTTTACTAGACAGCTTTATGACAGATGCAGAAGCGGTTAAAAATGGATTTGTCTCGTTTTCAATTCTTGATTACAGTTTAAACTCTCAGTCTTTTCTTGAAGAAATATCAAAATTTTTAGATGAATAGCTCTGGTTTTACATTCAGGAGAGTCAGAGAAGAAATGATTGAAACCCTTTTAGAGTTGGGTATTAAAGATTTCAGAGTTTTAGATGCAATTTCCCAAGTTCCAAGACACATATTCGTTGATGAAGCGCTATGGTCAAGAGCATATGAAAATAGATCCTTAACTATAGGTTATAAGCAAACCATTTCACAACCATATATAGTTGCAAGAATGACAGAGTTATTAATTTCTCACACTCAAGGAAGGGGTAAAGTCTTTGAAGACCTTTTAGAGATTGGTTCTGGTTGTGGATATCAATCTGCAGTTCTATCTTTCTTTAGCGAAAGAGTTGACTCAATAGAAAGAATCAAACCTCTAGTTCAAAAGTCTAGAGAAAATTTAGCAAATCTTAAAATCAGCAATATTTTATTTAAATACGGAGATGGTTATCAGGATTGGGATAAGGAAAAAAAGTACGATGGTATTTTATGTGCTGCTGCGCCAAGAGAATATCCACAAGATCTTATTAATCTTCTCAAAAACGATGCAAAATTAGTAATTCCTGTAGGAGGCTCTGAACAAAAATTAAATGTTATCCTAAAAGCAAAAGGAGATGAAATAAAAGAACATGAATATGAAGATGTATCTTTTGTGCCAATGCTGGCAGGAAAATCAGATGATGGAAATGATGTATGAAAGAGAAAGCTAGATTCTTTATAGCAGGAATTTTTATTGGTTTGTCAGAATTACTTCCAGGTATATCTGGAGCCACAGTTGCATTAATGTTTGGTGTTTACGAAAAATTACTAGATTTTTTAAGAAAATTTAAAAATTCAAATCTCATACTTCCTCTTTTATTTGGCATGATTTTGAGTGTATTTTTATTTTCTTCTTTAATTGATTTTTTATATCAGAGCTTTACTAATACATTTAATATTTTAATTGCCATCCTAATGGTGGGATATGGAATTTTTTTAGTTATAAATACATTCATCAATAGAGACATAAATAAGGGTAAATCATTTTATGTATGCATTATATTTTCCATATTGATTGGATTTTCATTGAGTGGATTTTATATTTCAGGTGCATATCCTCCTGAAGGTCCTTTTATGCCATCTTCAGTTGCCTTAATTTTATTTGGTTTTTTTGCATGTTCATTCCTACTTTTTCCTGGAATTTCAGGGAGCGCTTTTTTATTAGCTGTTGGCATCTACCCACTAATAATTGGAAGTATTTCAGGTTTAAACATTGAGATTTTATTCCCTTTTTTAATTGGAATGATTATTTCATTAATTCTTATGCCAAGATTAATCAATAAAGCTTACATAAGATTTGGAAATATGATGCTAGTATTCTTTGGAGGATTAATCTTTGCTGCAGGCATTGACAGCCTAATATCAATAATAGTGCCTAACTCGGAAGTATATTAGATTGTTTTTTTATTATTTTAAAGTTTTGATTTGAACATCCAAGAATTTATTCTTTTGAAGAAATTCCATAATTTTCATTGCCCATTCGTGATATGCCTTTCCCTCTACGTTAAGATTGACAATATTATCTTTATTAAGATTATCCAAAAGTGTATTTTCAAAAATTATGTTATCCATATTAGAAAGTTCATCAATTTTGAATTTTGAATTATTAATAATCATTTCTCCATTATCATAGAGCAATATCGTATTTGAATTTTCACTAGGTGATGTTGTTTCACTTTGATTGTTAATACCAATATTTAAAAATTCTCTTTTGTTCTCTAAATCTTTAAAGTGATCAGCATCAGGAAGTGGTTCTTTAGCCTCGGTTATATTTTCATAAACATCAGCAAGTCTTGCATTTATTTCAACAAATTCGATTTGGTTTGCTGGTAATTCATCATCCGCAAATATTGCTTCAATAGGACACTCTGGTTCACAAAGACCACAGTCAATGCATTCATCTGGATGTATTACCAAAAACTCAGGACCTTCATAAAAACAATCCACAGGACAAACCTCTACACAGTCTGTGTATTTACATTTTATACATGATTCTGTTACTACGTATGTCATAATTTCTAAAGAATGCAAGATTTTAACCTACTGATGTTTAAATTTACACAAAACTATTTAAAAAAATGAAAAATTACTATATACTGTATAAATATACAGTAAATTAAGGAGTCAATTATGCCTAAATCAAAAGACACTACCTCAAAATCACTTAAGGATACTCTTGCGGATATAGACAACCATTTCGGAAAGGGAACCGTTATGAGGATGGGTGATCGAGAAAATTTAGATATACCCTCAATTTCAACAGGATCCTTAGGTCTCGATATTGCCTTAGGGATTGGTGGTATTCCAAAAGGCAGAGTTACAGAGATATATGGACCTGAATCTTCTGGTAAAACAACATTAACTCTTCAAATAATTGCTCAATGTCAAAAAGAAGGAGGTACATGTGCTTTCATAGATGCTGAGCATGCTTTAGACCCTCAGTATGCTGAAAAGCTAGGTGTGAACGTAGATGAGTTACTTTTATCTCAACCCGATACTGGTGAGCAAGCTTTAGAAGTTGCTGATATGCTTGTAAAGTCTAAAAGTGTAGATTTGGTAATAATTGATTCTGTGGCTGCACTTGTACCGAGAGCTGAAATAGAGGGCGAAATGGGTGATCATCATGTTGGTCTCCAAGCTAGACTTATGTCACAAGCACTCAGAAAAATAACTGGAAATATTCAACGATCTGGTGCGACTGTTGTTTTTATAAATCAAATAAGAATGAAAATAGGAGTGATGTTTGGAAGCCCAGAAACAACAACAGGTGGTAATGCTCTTAAATTTTATTCATCAGTTAGGCTTGATATAAGAAGAATTGGTGCCGTAAAAGAAGGTGATGAGGTGATGGGAAATGAAACACGAGTAAAGGTTGTTAAAAATAAAGTTTCACCACCTTTTAAACAAGCAGAATTTCAAATAATTTATGGTCAGGGAATTAATCAAGAAGGTGAAATTCTTGATTATGGAAACAAAATAGGTTTAGTTGATAAGTCTGGCGCATTTTATAAGTTAGACGGTGAAAGTATTGGACAAGGCAAGGTCAAAGCAAGTTTATTTCTTAAAGAGAACAGCAAAGTTAGAGACAAGTTAGTTAAAGAAATTCGTTCATCATATATTTCCCCTAAAACTAAGTAATTAGTTTTTTGATATAATTCCTATTGATATTATATTAATAGGAATTTTTTTATGGCAGATAAAGCATATATTGTAGAGGCAGTCAGAACTGCAGGTGGAAAAAAAGATGGCTTGCTGAGCAAATGGCATCCTTCAGACTTGGGTGCAAAAGTTCTTGATGAAATAGTAAATCGTCTTGAAATGGATCCAGCGCTTGTAGATGACGTTATATTTGGATGTGTTGATCAAGTTGGTGCTCAATCTGGTAATGTTGCTAGGAATGCTGTTTTGTCGTCATCTTTTCCAGAATCAGTTCCTGGGACTTCTGTTGATAGGCAATGTGGTTCATCTCAACAAGCAATACATTTTGCTATACAGGCTGTAATGTCTGGAACCCAAGATATAGTTATAGGTGGTGGTGTTGAAGTAATGTCTTTAGTTCCTATTGGAGCATCGGTAATCGATGGTATGGATGCTGGTCATGGTTTTCCCTTTGATTCAAATGGAATAAAGGAGAGATATCCTGGAGTATTTTTTTCACAATTTACAGGTGCTGAACTAGTTGCAAAAAAATGGAATTTATCAAGAGAAGATTTAGATCAATTCGCGTTGGAAAGTCATCAAAAGGCTGTAATTGCAACTGAATCAAATTTTTTTGATAAAGAAATACTACCCATCAAAGCAAAAAATGATAAAGGTATTGAAGACTTGGTAATAGTTGATGAGGGTATAAGATTTGATGCGAGTTTAGACAAATTGGCTGGACTTAAACCAGTTTCAGATGGCGGAGTAATAACAGCTGGTAATGCCAGTCAAATTACAGATGGAGCTGCAGCTGTTTTAATTTGCAATGAAGAAGGCCTTAAAAAAATTAGTGCTACACCAAGGGCTGAATTAGTATCAATTTCTGTAGTTGGAGATGATCCAGTTTACATGCTTACAGGACCAATACCCGCATCATTTAAAGCACTAGATACAGCTGGCTTAAGCATAGATGATATGGATATATATGAAGTTAATGAGGCTTTTGCTCCAGTTCCACTAGCTTGGGCGAATGAATTAAAAGCTGATAGAGCAAAATTAAATGTTAATGGTGGTGCTATGGCTTTAGGACATCCTTTGGGAGCTACTGGAGCAAAGTTGATGACCACAATGTTGCATGAACTTGAAAGAAGAAATGGTAAGTATGCGCTTCAAGCTATATGCGAGGGCGGGGGCACAGCTAATGCAACGATTATAAAAAGAGTTTAATATTATTTTTCCCAATCAAACTTAGGCAATTCTTTGAATAAATTTCTTAATCCCTCAGACCACTTACTGGAAAGATCTGAGAAAAAAGGTGTCTTGAATTGAAGATGTTCTTCTTGAGAAATTTGAATGGTGTCTTTTTTATAGACAATTAGATCTATTGGTGGACCCACAGTTAAGTCACTTTTCATAGTAGAATCAAATGAAACAAGCGCACATCTTGCTGCATCACCTAAGGAAGTATCGTTTCTGATTAATCTATCTAAAATTGGCTTGCCGTATTTAGTTTCACCTAGTTGAAAAAAAGGCTTTATTTCTGATGCTCTAATATAATTGCCAACAGGATATACCATCATCAAGTCAGGATCTTGTCCTTGAATTTGACCACCAATTATAAAATTAGAACCCAAATGAGTATTAAATGATATGCCATCAGTTTTTGAATGATTCCATGATATTTGTCCAACATAATCAGCAATATCGTCAAAATTTTTACATATATTTAAACTATTTAAGGGATTATTTGTATTCAGATCATTTTGTAAAGTTTTATATACATGTTGTGACGTTGATAAGTTTCCTGAGGTAACAATAACTATACATCTATCACCAACCGAATATGAGAACATTTTTTTATAGGTAGAAACATTATCTAATCCTGCATTAGTTCTTGAATCTGATACCATTACAATACCATCATCCACTTTCATTCCAACACAATATGTCATATTTTTACTTAATTTATGAAATGACTATTCTATATTTATATAACAAAAAAATACATAATAATCATTATGTTTCCTGAGTGTCTTTGATAAAGTATATGAACGTTCATCTTTTAATAGAAGACGGAAGTAGGTGAGAGCCGAAGGAACGCGATTCTTAATCTTATCTTATTCATTTTCTATTAAGTGTATAAATTTGAAATGAATAATAAAACTAAAGAAAATAAATTATTTGACGAATATTTAAACAATAAGCGATTACCTCGGCAAGGTTTTGTCAATGCTTATAATTACTTTTCAAAACTAACACCATCAAAAAAAAGATTTTTAACAAAAACTCGCGATTCAATTATTAGGTCTATGGGAGTTACTTTCAGAGTTTATGACAATAATAAGCTTATTGATAGAGACTGGCCGCTTGATTTAATACCCAGAATAATAAAGGAAAAAGAATGGATACAAGTTAAAGAGGGCCTTATACAGAGAATAAAAGCAGTAAATTTATTTATTCATGATGTCTATCATAAGCAAGAGTTCCTTAATAAAAATCCTATTTTAAAATCGTTAATCTTAGAATCACCAAATTATTTAAAAGAATGTTCTGGGATAATTCCAAAAAATAAAATATGGGCAAATATTTCTGGTACTGACTTAATTAAAGATCACCAAGGTAATTTTTTTGTATTAGAAGATAATTTGAGAGTACCATCTGGTGTTGCTTATATGCTTGAAAATAGAAATGTAATGAAAAAGGTGGTAACAGATCTTTTTAACAAATACCAAGTTTCACCAGTAGATGACTATACTTCTCAACTTTATACATGTTTATCAAATGCAAGTTATAGCAAGGAAAAAAATAAGACTATAGTAATCCTAAGCCCTGGAGTTTTTAATTCAGCTTACTTTGAACATGCTTATTTAGCTCAACAAATGGGTGTTGATCTTGTTGAATCATCCGATTTATTTTTATCAAAAGATAATTATGTATGTTTAAAAACTATAAATGGTCAAAAAAAAGTAGATGTGATTTACAGAAGAGTAAATGATAACTTTTTAGATCCTGAGGTATGGGAAAAAGATTCTGTTTTAGGAGTTCCAGGTATAATTAAATCTTGGAAAGAAAGAAAGATCGCTATAGTTAATGCTCCGGGCTCTGGAGTTGCAGATGATAAAGCTGTATATGCCTTTGTTCCAAAAATGATTGAATTTTTCCTTGGAGAGAAATCAAAACTCAAACAAGTAAAAACATATTTATGTGCTTTTGAAAAAGATAAGCAATATGTTTTAGAAAATATCAGTAAATTAGTTTTAAAGCCCGTAAATGAATCAGGTGGATATGGAATTTTAATAGGGCCTGGCGCTACAAAAAAAGAATTAAGTCAATACAAATTAAAAATACAATCCAACCCGAGGAACTTTGTTGCACAACCTCTTATAAAACTCTCTACAACACCAACTCTTATAAAAACAAGTATTCAACCAAGGCATATTGATCTGCGTCCTTTTATTTTGTCGGGCAATAAAACTTTTGTGACTAATGGAGGACTAACAAGAGTTGCTCTAAAAAAAGGATCAACTATAGTAAATTCATCTCAAGGCGGTGGAAGTAAAGATACATGGATAGTTAATTAAAATGTTATCAAGCATCGCAGAAAAAACATATTGGCTTTCTAGATATATTGAACGTATTGAAAATACCTCAAGATTGATAAATGTAAATTCTGACCTTCTTCTCGATATACCTCATGATGAATCAAACGATTTAAAACATCTAATTAAGATTACAGGACATTTTGATGACTTTAAAAAAAGCAACTCAAAGGAAAATGTTTTTTTCTTTCTTATAGAAGACGAAAAAAATCCGTCTTCAATTAAATATTCAATTGAGATGGCAAAAATGAATTCAAGATATCTTTTAACAATGCTTCCTAAATCAGCTTGGGAACAATTCAACAATCTCTACTCTGATTTTAATAATGGCGCAGTAAAGAGAAATAGCGAAGATTTGTATCAAATAATTAGAAATTCACAAAGATTTTTTGCAATTATTTCTGATGGAATGCAAAGAAATGATGTCTTTAATTTTATAAAGTTGGGAAGATTTATTGAAAGAGCCGACATGCTTTCTAGAATTATTGAAGATCAAATTCTTAGAAAAGAAACTCATGTGAATAAATATTATCAAAATTTACAATGGAGTAGTGTTCTCAGGTCTATCAATGGATATGAATCTTTTAAAACTATAAATAAAGAGAATCTAAATCAAGAAGTAGTACTTGGTTTTATGATAATGGAAAAATTGTTTCCAAGATCTTTAAAATATTGTGTTGATAAGCTTGTTGAAGTTCAGAAATTTTTACCGCAGTCTACAAATATTAAAAAAATCACAAAATCTTTATTAAGAAACCTTGAGAAAAATAATGTATATAAATACGATAAAAAAATATTAAAACATTTAGATAATTTTCAGTTTGGTTTAATTAAGTTAGATAAAGAAATTAATGAGAGGTTCTTTTCGTATTAATTTTTAAAAAAGTTTAAGATGGTTTTAATATCATCAACTGGATTCATTGATTTATCCCCATTTCTTGCGATTAGCTCTATCTCTTTATTGTCAATATAATTTTTTCCAATAATTATATTTAACGGAATTCCTATAAGTTCTGAATCTTTGATTTTTGAACCATAACCAACATTTCTGTCATCAAGAAGAACTGAGTAATTCATTTTTGTGAGCTGATCATACAAACTGATTGCTGCTTCAGTTATTTCTTTTTCTTTGTTATGGCCGATAGAAATAATATTTATATCAAAAGGAGATATATTATGAGGCCAAATTATTCCTTTTTCATCATAGTTTTGTTCTATAGCAGCAGCAACTAATCTTGAGACACCGATACCATAACAGCCCATGTATAATGTTGAAGCTTTGCCATCAGCATTCAAAACGTTCGTTTTCATTGACTCAGCATATAGTTTGCCCAGTTTGAATATATGACCAACTTCAATGCCTTTTTTTATCTGAATTATACCTTTACCATCTGGTGATGGTTTTCCTTCTAGTGAGTCTATATCTTCTCCCTCGGAAAGCAAAAGCTCTGTATTTATTGCAAATTCAGAACCATCACTTATAGCAATTGTATCTTCTCCATTCTCAGCCAATACATGGAACTCTTCTGAGCTATCTCCACCAATTGCACCTGAGTCTGCTTTTGAAATCTTAAAATCAAGTCCAATTCTGTTAAAAATTTTTTTATATGTCTCCCGCATTAAAATATATGTTTCCTGAAGAGATGATTCATCAATATTAAAACTATAAGAGTCTTTCATAAGAAATTCTCTTCCTCTCATGATTCCATATCTTGGCCTCACCTCATCCCTGAATTTAGTTTGTATTTGATAAATATTTAAAGGGAGTTGTTTATAGCTTTTTACATTATTTCTAATAATATCTGTAATAACTTCTTCATGTGTTGGACCTAAACAAAAGTCTCTTTCATGCCTATCTTTAATTCTCAGTAATTCAAGACCCATTTTGTCCCATCTTTTAGTTTCATCCCATAATTCTTTTGGTTGAACCATAGGCATGAACACCTCTTGAGCACCAGATCCATCCATTTCTTCTCTAATAATATTTTCAATTTTTTTTAAGACTTTTAGTCCCAATGGCAACCAAGTATATATACCTGAAGCAGCTTTTCTAATCATGCCAGCACGAAGCATTAATTTATGACTAACTATTTCGGCTTCTTGAGGAGCATCCTTAAGTGTTGGTATTAGTAGATTTGAAAATAACATAGTTTATAATTTTATCTTTTTTTGAGAACTTATGCCGATTTATGACTACAAATGTTCAATATGCGAATACCAATTAGAATTAATTCATAAAATAAATGATAAACCAAGTGAAATTTGTCCAAAATGTAATAAGAAATCTCTAAAAAAGTTAGTTTCTGCACCATCTTTTAGATTAAAAGGTGGAGGTTGGTATGAAACCGACTTTAAAACAGGTAAAAAGAGAAATATTTTGACGAGCGAGCCCTCCAAAGAGCATAAATCAGAAGAAACTTCTAAAACAAACTCCAAGAAAGCCTCTAAACAAGATAAAATTAATAAATAGACAGGGAAAAAAATGAAATCTAATTATTGTGGTGAAATTACATCATCAAATTTAAATGAAGAGGTTACTATTTGTGGCTGGATCCACAGAAGAAGGGATCATGGTGGAGTAATATTTCTTGATGTAAGAGACATAAAAGGTATATGCCAAGCAGTTGTCAATCCTGATAATCAAAAATCTTTTCAATTAGCTGAAACCATAAGAAATGAATTTGTTGTTCAGATCAGTGGAATTGTTCGAAGCAGGCTTGAAGGAACAGTTAACAAAAATATGCATACAGGTGAAATTGAAATCGAAGTAAAAAATATAAATATCTTAAGCAAAGCAAATACTCCTGTATTTCCAATAGATGAGTATCAAGAAGTTAATGAAGATGTGAGATTAAAAAACAGAGTTCTGGATCTCCGAAGGCCTGAAATGAACGAAAGAATTATCACAAGATCTAAAATTACTTCTTTAGTAAGAAATTATTTAGACAAAAATGGCTTTCATGAGATTGAGACACCAATCTTAACAAAAGCTACACCAGAAGGTGCAAGAGACTACATTCTCCCCAGCAGAGTTCAACCTGGAAGCTTTTATGCTTTGCCTCAATCTCCTCAACTTTTTAAGCAATTACTCATGATAGGTGGACTTGATAAATATTATCAGATTGCAAGATGTTTTCGAGACGAAGATCTAAGAGCTGATAGACAGCCTGAATTTACACAAATTGACATTGAGGCATCTTTCATAGATCAAGATGAAATAATTGATATAAGTGAAAAAATGATTAAAAAAATCTTTAAAGAATTTTGCAATGAAAAACTAGATAAATTTGAGGTAATAGATTGGCATAAGGCAATGCACGAATATGGTTGTGATAAGCCTGACCTTAGAATACCTTTAAAACTGATAGAGGTTTCTGATCTTGTAAAAGAAGAGGAATTTAAAGTTTTTTCTGAACCAGCAAAAAAATTAAATTCAAGGGTAGTTGCTCTAAAAGTCCCAAATGGAAATTCTCTATCAAGAGGACAAATAGATGATTACACCAAATTTGTCTCTAAACTCGGAGCGAAGGGTTTGGCATATATAAAAATTAATGACATTGATGACTTCGAAAATGGCATCCAGTCTCCAATTTTAAAGTTTTTAAATAATGAAACAGTTAAAAACATTCTTGAAAATTTAGAAGCAGAAACTGGAGACTTAATATTCTTTGGAGCTGGCTCGTCGACTATTGTAAATTTATCAATGAGCAGCCTTATTAAAAAACTAGGGGAAGATTTAAATTTATATGTAACCAAGTGGGCACCTTGTTGGATTATAAATTTTCCTATATTTGAATTAAACAATGAAGGTAACCTGACTCCACTTCATCATCCTTTCACATTACCGAAATGCTCGCAAAAAGAGATTTTGGAAAAACCAGAAGATGCAATTGCTCATGCTTATGATGTTGTATTAAATGGTTACGAAATCGGTGGAGGGTCACTAAGAATATATGACAAGAGTATGCAACAGACAATTTTTGATACTTTGAATATTACTAAAGAAGATGCAGAGAATAAATTTGGATTTCTTTTAAGAGCTCTTTCATCCGGTTGTCCACCACATGGAGGAATTGCTTTTGGGTTAGATAGAATTATTATGTTGGTATCTGACACTACTAATATTAGAGATGTTATAGCATTTCCAAAAACTCAAAGTGCGACATGTTTGCTAACAGATGCGCCAAGTAAAGTTGAAAAAAAACAACTTGAAGAACTTAAAATAAAAAGCATATTAAAGGAAGAATAATCTATGGCTGGTCATTCAAAATGGGCAAATATAAAGCATAGAAAAGCAAGGCAAGATGCCTCCAGAGGGAAAGTTTGGACAAAAGTTATCAGAGAAATCACAGTTGCAGCCAAAGACGGTCCTGATCCAAACGACAACCCAAGATTAAGATTGGCACTAGAAAAAGCAAATACTGCAAACATGCCTAAAGATAATATTAAAAGAGCGATTGAAAAAGGTTCAGGTACTGGCGAATCAGGAGCTCTAGAAGAAATTATATTTGAGGGTTATGGTCCTGGTGGGGTTGCAATCTTAGTTGAAACTATGTCGGACAATAGAAATAGAACAGTTTCAGATGTAAGACATGCCTTCTCAAAGTTTGGTGGTAATCTTGGTACGGATGGATCAGTTTCGTATCTATTTAAAAAACTTGGAATAATACATATAAGCAAAGACTTTTCTGAAGAGAAACTAATGGAAATAGTCATTGAGTCAGGTGCTGATGATTTTACTGAAGAAGAAGATTTTTATGAAGTAACTACTGAGTCATCTAACTTCAATAAAGTTTTAGATGTCTTTAAACATTATGAGGTTAATTATATAAATGCTGAGCTAACCCTGAGAGCAGAAACCTCTATAAATCTTGATGAAGAAATGTCTGAAAAAGTTTTCAATATTATGGAGTTTATGGATAATCTTGATGATGTACAAGAGGTTCATACAAATGGCGAATTTCCAGAAGACTTTGAGGTTAAAGGTTAATTTTGTCAATAAACTCAAGAAATAAAGGTGCTGTATTTGAGAGACAGATAGCTAATGCGTTGATAGAAGATTTAAATTTAAAAAATCCTGTTAAAAGGATATTAGAGCAAACAAGAACAAAGGAACTGCCAGACCTGATGCTAGGTAGTTGGTGTATTGAATGCAAGGCTTATGGCACTGGTGCAGAACCTAGACCAGACTGGTGGGAACAGGTTATAGCATCATCCAAGACTAATGGATTAAAACCTGCACTTGTATATAAATTTAATAATAGACCAATAAAAGTTCGTATTTTAGCTTGCTCAATTAATAGCAGAATAAAGAATGATTTAGTTACAGTTGATCTTTTGTGGCCAGATTTTATTCAAATTATATTAGAGTTATTTCAAGAGGATATTGAATTACATGAACGAACATATCAAGTGTGATGACCTTAAACAAAAAATTTTTATAGAGGATACAGACTTTCAAGGAGTTGTATATCACGCAAATTATTTAAAATATTTTGAAAGAGCTAGATCTAATTTTTTATCAAAAGTGGGAGTTTCACAGAAGGAGCTAAGAAATCAGGATAAAGCATTCGTAGTAAAAAGCATTGAACTTGATTACCTTAACTCAGCTGGGCTCGGAACTGAAATAATTGTCGAATCTTATGTAGAAAAAAAATCAAAAGCAAGAATTGTTTTCTATCAAAAAGTTTTAAATAAAAATGATAATAAAATTCTCGTATCTGGAAGAGTTGAGGTATGTTTTATAAATTTGTCTACAAAAAAACCAATAAAATTTCCTGATGAATTATTATCAAATCTCACATAGAATAAATCATGGATGAAATATCAGTTTTAAATCTTTTCTTAGAGGCTGGCTTAGTTGTAAAAATTGTTATGACATTACTTTTTGTTGCGTCAATTCTATCTTGGATAGTTATTATTGAAAGATACAATTTTTTTACAAAAATAAAAAATCTTAATAACGAATTTCTTAAAAATTTTTGGAACAATAAAGACCTTACTTTGCTTTATAATGACTTGTCAGACAATAATTTTCTGTATGGCTCTATGAATTTATTCAAGAATTCTTATGATGAATTCCAAGATATAAATACAAACAAAACAATTTCAGAACTTGATCTTGAAGGTATTAATAGAATAATGAGAGTTTCAATTGCATCTGATGAGGAAGAAATGAATAAGCATTTATCATTCCTTGCTAATGTTGGTTCTGTTAGTCCCTATGTTGGTTTGCTTGGAACAGTTTGGGGAATTATGACTTCATTTCAAGGATTATCTGATGCAACACAAGCTACTATTAATGCTGTTGCTCCAGGTATTTCTGAAGCCTTAATTGCCACTGGTATGGGTTTATTTGCAGCAATTCCTGCAGTCGTGGCATTTAATAAATTTACTTCAGAATCAGAGTCTATTAGTCAAAGTACAATGATTTTTGCAGAAGAACTAGCCAGTATTTTTTATAAGCAATCAATTAAAAAATAATGATTTATAGGCTTGCAAAAAAGAAAAATCTTAAAGCTGAAATAAATGTAGTTCCATACATAGATGTGATGCTTGTTCTTTTGATTATATTTATGGTTTTATCACCTCTTTTAATTCAAGGAATTGAAGTTAATTTACCTCAAACAGACACAACAAAAATGTCAGTACAAAATGAACCGTTAGTAATATCGATTGATAAAAATGGAAATTATTTTATTAATGTTGGGGATGAATCGCTTTCAATAGACTTAGAAGAGCTAAAAAGAAAATCAAAAGTAATCTATGATGCAAATCCAGAAGTAGAAGTAGTTTTTCAAAATGATAAAAATGTAGCATTTGAGTCTGTAGCAAAAGCAATGGCATCAATTCAGAGTATTGGAATTTCTAATATAGGAATCGTAACTTCTGGTTATGAGAATTAATAAAACTTATTTTGAAGCCTCTTTTGTCTCATTTTTAATACATGCCTTAATTCTTTTATATCTTCTTGGTTTCTTTTATTCTGAGTCTAAACAGACATCAATATTAACCAAGCCGATAAACGTAAGTTTGATTTATAAAGATCAATCCGGAGTAAAAAAAAATAAATCTATCAACAAGATTATCGAACCACAAAAAATTGAGTTATCAGAGGCAATTAACAAAAATGAGACTTCTACAGAATCTATCTCATTCGATTCGCTTTTAACCTCAATTGATTTTGATGAGCTTTTAAAAGAAGACAACCTAATCTCTGAGAGAATAGAACAAAATGAAATTGATTTATACTCTTCCTTGATAGTAAAAAATATCGAAGAAGCTTGGCGAAAACCAATTAATATTCAAGAGGGATTAATCTGTAATTTAAGACTTACAATTAACAAAAGTGGCAGAGTTCTTAACGTTAACCTTATAAAAAGTAGTGGGAACATAAGGTTTGATAATTCTGCGATTAAAGCAGTTCAAAGAGTTGAGACTTTTAGTTTCTATAATCAAATTTCAGCTAGTCTTTTTGCATCTAACTTTAGAACAGTAATTCTAAAATTCAATCCATCATGAATAGAATAATTTTTTTACTAATATTTTCTAATATCTTAATTTCTGAACTTATCTTAGAGGTTACTCAGGGTACAGATGATCCTTATAGGGTCGCATTAGTAACGTTTAATGGAGACGCCAAAATAGTTAATGAGATAAATTCAGTTATTAGAAATAACCTTATGAGATCTGGCGAGTTTAATATTTTTGAAGATGATGATTTGTTATCAGTACCTAAAAATGAAAATGAAATAATTTATAACGATTTTAAGATTCTTAATATTGATTATCTTGTTTTTGGAGAGGTTTTTATTGATGGAAATAGCAATTCAGTAGAATATAAAGTTTTTGATATTAAAAGGGGTACTCAGATAAGAAACTCAACTGTTTTTGGAATTCCAAATAGAAACAGACAATTAGCACATTATGTTGCCGATGGTATTTATGAAGAAATAACTGGTATAAAGGGAATATCAGCTACAAAAATTTTATACGTTACTGAGAAAGATAATTTCAATCTAGTTATTTCAGATGCTGATGGAAAGAATGAACAACTATTGCTTTCAAGCTCTGAGCCAATAATTTCACCAACATGGTCTCCTGATTCGAAAAAGGTAGCATATGTATCATTCGAAACTGGTATGGCTAAAGTGTATATTCAAGATATAGCTTCTGGTGAAAGGGAGGTCGTGATAGAAAACTCAAAGCAAATAAGTTCACCAGCATGGTCTCCAGATGGAAAATTTTTATCTTTAACAATGTATCAGGATGGAAATGCTGAAATTTATATATTGAACTTAAAAAATAAAAACCTTACTAGATTAACAAATCATTATAGTATTGATACTGAATCAGTATGGTCACCAAGAGGAACCAAAATTATGTTTACTTCAGGTCGATCAGGATCTCCTCAATTATATGAAATAAATTTAAGAAAATTTAATTCAAAACCAAAGAGGATTACTTTTGATGGAAATTACAATGCTAAAGGATCTTATTTACCTAATAATGAAGGGATAGTTTTTGTGCATAGAAGCAAAGATCAGTTTCAGATTGCACTTAAATACTTTAATGAAAATTTTGTTAGAACTTTAACAAACTCAATGATGGATGAATCACCTAGTATTTCTCCTAACGGAAATGTTATAGTTTATGCAGTAAAAATTAATGGTACTGGGATGCTCGCTGGTGTTACTTTAAGTGGAGCAAAATTTATTTTACCTGCTTCTGAAGGTGCTGTTCGTGAACCATCTTGGTCAAGTTTTTTGAGATAATTTAAGGAGGAATTTATGCAGTATACGAGAATTAATTTTCATTTTTTATTTTTTTTAATTTTTTTAAGCTCATGTTCAAGTATGAATGTTTCTCAGGAAAAAGTTTATCCTGATGATGTGAGAACTGTTAAAGCATCATTGAGCAGTTCTGAGGTTAGTTATGATAGTGAGGCAATTTTTGCTAATGCAATAATTTATTTTGAGTTTGATAAATCAAACCTTACAACTAAATCTCTTCAAACATTGAAAAGCATTGTTAATGCATTAGAAGAAAATTCTGCAATTGGATTAACTTTATCTGGTCATGCTGATGAAAGAGGCACTCGTGAATATAATTTAGCTTTAGGTCAAAGGCGTGCAGAAACCGTAGCTGAATACTTAATACTAAATGGTATTAATAAGAGCAGAATCACTGTAAAAAGCTATGGTGAAGAAATGCCTGCAATGTTGGGTCAAAATGAGAAAAGTTATGCAAAGAATAGAAGAGTTGAGATAAATTAATTAATGAATATTAAATTTTCTTTGTTATTTCTATTACCTATTATTTTTTTTCACATTGCTGTTCAAGCTGATGATAATGAAGATATAAAAACTGATATTTTATTTTTAAAAATACAGGAGCTTGAGACAGAAATCGCAGAATTAAGGGATAGAGTTGAGTCTCAGAATTATTTAATTGAAAAATTAATCAATGAATCTTTAGAAGTCGCTGAAAATAACTCTTCAAACATTGATGACCTTAATTTAGGGTCAGATATTAAATTTAAAGGTATTGAAGATCCTAAAAGCGAAGACCAAATTTATAATGGAGCAATTACATCATTAGAAAATCAAGAATATGATAGAGCTTATAATCTTTTTAACTTTTTTATAAGTAATTTTGATAATCAAGAAAAAAAGCCATTAGCATATTTTTGGTTAGGTGAAATTTCTTTTATTAATGATGATCTAGAAAATGCAAATAAGTTTTATTTGGAGCTAATAAATTCATTTCCAAATCATTATAGAGTTCCACTGTCACACAAGAAGATAGGCGACATCTACATGAAAAAAGGTGAAACTAATATGGCTTCAAATAAATATAATTTTGTTATTCGACAATATCCTAATAATACTGCATCTTCTTTAGCCTTGCAGATATTGAAAAATATGGAATAATCACCATCTTTATTTATGTATTACCCTGGGTCGCTAGCTCAGCTGGTAGAGCAGTTGGCTTTTAACCAATTGGTCACAGGTTCGAATCCTGTGCGACCCACCATTTTTGGGGCATAATACTTTAATGTTTTTCTTAAGAAATCTCTTTCTTAATTTAAGAACTTCCTTCACTGTTGATGCATTTAAAGGAGGTTTTTTGTTCTTTTTAGTTCTATCTTCTTGGTACATCTTGCGGCCTGTTAGAAATGAAATGGCTGTTTCAAATGTTAATGAACTTCCATATCTCTTAGGTGCTGGAGCGCTAACAATGTTGTTACTAAATCCATTGTATTCATGGATTGCAAGCAGAGCTAATCTAAAAAAAATTGTATTTTATTGCTACTCATTTTTTATAACTAATTTAATTTTCTTTATGTTGTCTTGGAGAGTTCTTGATCTAGGAAATTCAGTTTGGTTAGAGAGAGTTTTTTATGTTTGGAGTAACGTATTCGCATTCTTTATAGTATCAATTTTTTGGGTTGTAATTATTAATTTATTCAGAGACTTTAAAACAAGAAATTTCTATGGAGTAATTATGGCTGGCGGATCTTTAGGAGCATTCTTCGGATCCTCAATAACCAAGGAAATGTCAGGATCTTTTAATGAGTTTGGTCTTGAGCTTTTTAGTATTTTTTCAGCTACATTTTTATTTTTAGCAATGATATTTGCAATTCAAATGATAAACAAATCAAAGTCTCTTAATAAATTAGAGCTTAAAAATGTTGGTGGAGGAAGTCTTGATGCCATAGCTAACTCTATTAAGAAGAGCGAAATAAGAAACATCTCTTTATATGTTTGGATTTGGACTGGGCTTATGACTGTTCAATGGATTACTGCTGCTCATATAGTTGAATCGTGGTCACAAGATCCTCAAGAAAGAATAGAGTTTTTTTCTCTCATTGAGCAAATTATTTCTCCACTGACCTTTATATTTCAGATTTTTTTAACAAATATAATTATTAAGCATATTGGGATAAAAAATATTTTGATGATGTATGGATTTATATTTATCTTAGCTTTCATGTCCTATGGATTTATTCCATCTATAACTGTTGTTGCAATTATTCAAATAATTCTTAGAGTATTTGAGTATGCAATTAACAAACCAACAAGAGAGATAATTTTTAGTTCATTTAAAAAAGATGATAGATATAAATCATCAGTTTTCATTGACACTTTTATTTCTAGATTTGGTGACTTGACTGGAAGCAGCATAATTGAAATTGGGAAATTAACAACAGTTGCATTAAACATGCTCCCTCTATTTACTATTCCTATAGCTGCATGTGTGTCTTTTTTAGGTATTAAAATTTCTAAACAGACTAAACTTAAAGGCCCCTAGACGCATTTAGAATTTCTTTAATATCTACAATTTTCGTCATAATCCTCTCAGATACTTGAAAGTTATTTTGTGTAAGTTGAAGCGCAAATTCTAATTGGTTTAGAGCTTTTTCATTTTGTCCTAAAAGTAGGAAATATTCAGCTCTACTTTGATGATACCCAACTATATTTTGTCCAGTTCTTTGAATTTCAGATAATAGTAACCATAGCTCAGGGTCTCTATTTTTTCTTATTAGCTGATCTCTAATTATTTCTTCCGCCTCAAATTTCTTATTAATTTGTAAAAGAATCTTTGATTTTGAAATAGATAATGGATAATTCCTAGGAGAAATTTCTAAAAATTTATTTACTAATTTTAGAGCATCATCATATCTGCTAGCAGCATTTAAAACATCAACTTTAGTATTATTTAAAACAAGATTTTTTGGATATTTAGCTATAAGCCTATCAAGAAGTTTGATGCTTTCTGTGTAGTTATTATTATTACTATGCGCAAGGGCTAATCCATAAAAATTAGAATCTGAAGGATTATTCTCTACTCTTGCTTTAAAGATTCTTATTGAGTTTGAGGGAATAGTTTCATAATAGACTTCAAGTCTTGACTTCATGAACGAAAATTCAAGACTATCTTTTTTAGTATTTTCACTTGAAATATTTTCCGCTGCATTAAATGCATCACTGATTCTTGATGATGACAAAGGATGAGTTAATAAGAATTCCGGGGGAAGATCTCCAGAAAGTCTTCTTAGATTATTCATATTTTCAAACATTTCGCCCATTGACTTTGGATCATATCCTGCATTTACAAGATTCATAAAACCAACTCTATCAGCTTCTTTTTCAAATAATCTGCTGTACCGTAAATTTTGTGATTGAAGGATAGCAGGACCAACTGCCATGGCATTTGGATTATTGCTTATTAGTGCAATCGCAATTGATGAGACCATGACAAGGGTTGATGCAAGATTAGTATCCTTTGATTTAAGAACATTTCTTGCAAAGTGTCTTTGGCTTAGATGTGCAAGTTCGTGAGCTAAAACTGAAGAAAATTGTCCTTCATTATCTGAATTAAGGAACAATCCTCCATTGATACCTATAATTCCTCCAGGTGCAGCAAATGCATTTAGAGAATCATCATCAATAAGCAATATTGAAAAATATCTATCTTCAACTTGGCTGTATTCAGATAATCTATATATGAGATGCTCAGTATAATCAAAGATAATTGGATCTGATATCAAAGGCGCTTGAGAGTAGACTTGCTTAAGAAACATTTCACCAATTGCTTTTTCTTGAGCTGCTGAAACTGCTCCTGAAACTCTATCTCCCAGAATTGGTAATTTTGTGTTGTTTGCACCAGTCTCGTCTGATGAAGCAAGACCAGAAATAAAAATTATTAATATTATAAATATTTTTACTAACATATTAATCCAATTATAAGCTTAAATATTAGAACAAATTAATCAGAATAAGTTTAATCTTCTTTTTACAAAAATTGTCTAAAAATTCTTTTTTTTAACAAATCTTATATAATGTTGATCTTTATATGATAGAACATTTAAGCAATTTCTTTAAACGCATTTTTAGTAATGAGGAAACAGTCATTTTTGCTTTAATAATAATTTTTACGTTAATCATATTTAGTTTCTTTGCAGCTGTTCTTACTCCATTCATAGTAAGTATTATTGTTGCTTATTTATTGGTTGGTCTTCAGAAAAACATAGTTGCATTTGATCTCTCAGAATCTACTGCAAATATAATATCTTTTTCAATTTTTATAGTTGTTGGCGCAGCAATGTTTACTTGGTTAATTCCTCTTCTTTACGTGCAACTCCAATCTTTTGTTCTAGACATACCAAGACTTTTTAATGATTTTCTAAACTTTGTGTCAACAATGCCCGCAGCGTTCCCCGAACTTGTTAATTCTGACCAAATTTCATTATTTTTCCAAGCAGTTTCTTCTGAATTATCTTCTATCACTCAAAATATTGTAAAGTCTTCAATTGCTGGAATTCAAAGCACGATTACAGTTCTCTTATATGTTATTTTGTTTCCTATTCTCGTCTATTTTTTTCTTTTTGATCGAAAAAATATTATTGAAGGGTGTTTAAAAATAATACCTGGGAATAGAGAAATGTTATCTAAAGTATGGGTGGAGATGGATATTCAATTAAGTAACTATGTTCGAGGAAAAGTTCTTGAAATAATTATTGTTGCAATTGCTGCAGCAATATTATTTTTTTTATTTGATTTAAATTATGGTGCTCTACTCGCAGTATTAGTCGGTTTATCTGTTTTAATACCTTTTGTTGGAGCATTTTTGGTCACAATTCCAATTGTGATAATTGGATTGTTGCAGTTCGGTTTGGGAACTCAGTTTTATTTATTGATAGGTTTATACATGCTTCTTCAATTCATAGACGGTAACTTGCTCGTACCTTTAATTTTTTCTGAAGCAGTGAAGTTACATCCTATAATAATAATTCTTGCTGTATTTATATTTGGTAGTATGTTTGGATTCTGGGGAGTATTCTTTTCAATACCACTTGCAACATTTATTAAAGCAGTTTGGAATGCGTGGCCAGGACTATCTTTTAAAAATGAAAAATAAGCTATGCCTTTTAGTATTAGTTTCATTTAATATAATGGCCAACGAAAATTTTGGAATAGCAGTCCATGGTGGTGCAGGTGTTTTATCAGGATTAAGTTCAGAACAACAAAAAATTATTGAACAACAAGTTTCTAAGACGCTTTTGTCAGCATATAAAATTCTTGAACAAGGCGGATCAAGCATTGATGCGGTTGAATTTGCTGTATCAGAATTTGAAGACTCTCCTTTGTTTAATGCTGGCAAGGGATCTGTATACAATGCTGACGAAGTCCAAGAAATGGATGCGTCAATAATGCATGGTAAGGATAGATCCGCTGGAGCAGTAGCTTCTGTTAAAAGAATTAAAAACCCTATAAAGCTCGCTAGAAAAATTTCAGAAAACACTGAACATGTTTTTTTAGTTGGAGATGGTGCAGAATCTTTTGCCGAGTTAATTGGCGAAACTATTGTAGATCCCAGTTACTTTTATTCTGAAAAAAACTTAATTCGGTTAAGAAAACAAAAAAATCTTGTTGCTAGTGAAACCAACATAAAAAATAAAATTGGGACAGTAGGTGCAGTTGCGCTTGATAGGATGGGAAATATTTCAGCTGGAACTTCTACAGGAGGTATGACTAATAAGATGCCTGGAAGAGTTGGTGATTCACCTATTATAGGTTCTGGTACCTGGGCACAAAACAATTTTTGTGGAGTTTCATCAACAGGCCATGGCGAATTTTTTATTAAATATCAAGTTGCTAAAGAAGTTTGCACAAGAATTGAATATTTAGGACAATCATTAGAGGATGCCTCCTCTAAAATAATCAGAGAACTCGATGATATTGGTGCTTCAGGAGGGTTAATTGCAATTGATAAGTTTGCAAATGTTGCTATGCCTTTTAATACGAAAGGGATGATAAGAGGCAGTTTAACCAACAAATCAGATATAAATGTAAAAATTTATTAAAGTTCTTCTACAGAGCTAAGGACTTCGTCTACATGTCCTTTCACTTTCACAGACCTCCATTCTTTTACAACCATTCCTTTGTCATTAATTAGAAAAGTTGACCTATCCACGCCGATGTATTGTTTTCCATACATTGACTTCATTTTCATTACATCAAAAGCTTTGCACATCTTTTCATCTGGATCCGACAATAATTCAAAAGGAAAAGATTGTTTTTCTTTGAAATTATTATGTGATTTTACGCTATCTCTTGAAACACCAAGAATAGCAGTATTAAGTTTTTTAAACTTTTTAAAATTATCTCTAAAATCTTGACCCTCTAAAGTGCAACCAGGAGTACTATCTTTTGGATAAAAATATACTACTAAATTTTTTCCAATAAAATCTGTATTTGATAACTTAATATCACCAGTGCAGTCGCCTGAAAATTTTGGACATTTTTTGCCAACAAGTTTTTTTTCCATTATTTTTCCTTACTTATAAATTTATACTATAGTGTATAGTCTTATTTTTACTTATTTATAGAATGATGCAAGTCTTAAATGGAAGTTTAGTAGCTCTTATTACACCCATGTTAAAAAATGGAGAAGTAGACTTTATATCATTAGGAAAACTAATAGATTGGCATATTGATGAAGGTACAAATGGAATAGTGTCTGTTGGAACAACTGGCGAATCGGCAACAGTAAATGTAAACGAACATATTAAGATTATCGAGCATACAGTCAAACATGTGAATAAAAGAATACCTGTTATTGCCGGTACTGGGGCCAACTCTACTAGTGAAGCGATAGATCTTACTAAAGAAGCATCTGATCTTGGGGCAGACTTTTCTCTAATAGTTACTCCATATTATAATAAGCCAACTCAAAAAGGCTTAATTGAACATTATTTTAAGCTAGCTGATTCAGCTGCTATACCTCAAATACTTTACAATGTGCCATCAAGAACTGCATGTGACTTATTGCCTTCAACTGTGAAAGTTCTGTCCGATCATGAAAATATCGTTGGAATCAAAGAAGCTGTAAATGAAAATGAAAGAATTAAAGAATTAATAGATATTGGTAAATCAAAACAGAATTTTAAAATTTTTTCTGGTGATGACCCTACATTTTTTGATTTTCTTAAAATGGGAGGTGATGGCGTTATTTCAGTTGCAGCAAATGTAATTCCAAGATCAATTTCTAGTATTTGCAGACATGTAAGTGAAAATAACATTAGCCAAGCAAAAAAGTTAAATGAAGATAACAATAATCTATATGAATTGCTATTTGTAGAATCAAATCCAATACCGGTTAAGTGGATCGCCTACAAAATGGGCTTAGTTGAAAACTCTATTAGGTTACCATTGACTATACTAGACGAACAATATCAAGAAAACATCATTTCAGAAATGTTAAAATTAGAGATGATATGAAAATATTTTTAGTATTTTTGTTTTTTTTACCCTCATGCTCATTTATAAATGGACCAGAAGGTTATTTCCCGGACAAAAAGAATGAATTTTTGAAAGATAAAATTGAAGAGGACATAGCTTTACCAAGCTCTTTATCAGAACCAAGCACTGAAAACCATTACCCAGTAACTGATCTCGAGCCGATTGAGGAGAGTTTAGAAGTTCCTAAACCTAGACAAATTTTTGCTTCATCTGGAAATAGTTCTGTCCAACTCCGAAGACTTGGTGAATTGATGTGGATTTATATTGAAACTTTGCCTTCTACCTCATGGCCAATTTCAAAAAACTACTGGGAAACCTCTGTTTATGATGTAACAAAAGCTGATCCTAATTTAGGTGAAATTATTATTGATTTTGATCAAAATAATAATTTGCTAATGAAAGTTGAACATGGAATAAAGGAAGCATCTACAGAATTATTTCTATATCAAGTAAATAAAAAAAATCAGACTATTGAGAGTAATCCAGAATTCATTCAAGCTGAAATGGAAAAAATTGTAGAATATTTTGCTGAGTCTGTAAGTACATTCTCTGGAACGTCTTTAGCTGCACAAAATCTAAACGAAATGAAAAAAGCTAGTATTTTTACTGAGGATGGAAAGACGGTTATTGCATTAGATCTTACCTATGATAGAGCATGGTCATCAGTTAATAAGGCATTAAATGAAGCAAACATTGTCACTAATGACAAAGACAGAAGCAGAGGTATTTTTTATGTAAGTTACGCCAAAGAAGAGGAGAGTCGTTTTTTTGGTTTATTTGGAAGAAACAATAAAGATAACGCTCTATCAAACGAACAAATTGCATTTGGTGAAGAATCACAGTTTGAAATTTCAATATCTGAAGAAAATAATAAAACTTTTGTGAGAGCAGTTTCAAAAAGTGGTAATATTGAAGAGTCTGAACAGCTTTTATCAAAAATCAACGAGTCTTTAAGTTAATGAATAAATTAAAAGAAATTACAAAAGGAAAAGCTAAATCAATGTTTACTACTGATAATAGTGAACACTTGGTAATGCATTTTAGTGATGATACTTCTGCTTTTGATGGAAAGAAAAAAGAGGCACTTTTAGGAAAGGGAGCCGTCAATAATCAGTTCAATGCTTTCATTATGGAACATTTAGAAAATAATGGAATTGAGACTCATATGGTTGAAATTATCGATAGCACTGATTCATTAGTTTATAAACTTGATATGTTTCCAATAGAATGCGTAATAAGAAATAGAGCAACTGGATCAATATGCAAGCGTTTAGGCACAGAAGATGGCTTAGTTCTCGAAAAACCATTATTTGAATTTTTTTTGAAGAATGACGAGCTTGGAGATCCATTAATTAATGATGAACATATAATTTCATTTGGATGGGCAAAAAATGATCACATTACAAAAATGAAAGAAATTACATATAAGGTAAATGAAATTTTATCCAAATTGTTTATAGAATCTGGACTAATTTTAGTAGATTTTAAAGTTGAATTTGGTCTATATAAAAACAAAATACTACTTGCTGATGAGTTTACTCCAGATGGATGTAGGCTTTGGGATTCCAAAACATTAAAAAAAATGGATAAGGATAGATTCAGACAAGGTCTTGGTGGAGTAGTGGAGTCTTATCATCAAGTAGCAGAAAGATTAGGTATGAAAATAGAAACTTGACTAAAATAGTCAGGTATTTATAATTCATTCGTGAAATTAACTACAAAAAGCAGATATGCAGTTAGTGCACTTGCTGAATTAAACTTTTTGCAGTCTTCTGGACCCGTATCTTTAAGTGATATTTCTTTAAGTCAAAATATAGATATCTCTTATTTGGAACAGATCTTCAGAAAACTAAGAATAGCTGGAATCGTTAAGAGCATTAGAGGTAGAAATGGTGGATACTTGTATGCCAAGGATCCGTCTAGTGTTTCAATAAAAGAAATAATGCATGCAGTTGATGAGATACTTGACGCTACTAAATGCAACGGTTCGTCTTCATGCCATAACGGCAAGAAGTGTAACTCTCATGATTTATGGGATCAACTTAATAACATAGTAGAAGATTACCTTGAAAAAATAACGATTAACAGTCTTGTAGAATCAAATAAATGCCCATATATTAAGGTTAAAGAGATAAATTAGATGAGCACACAATCAACAATTTACCTAGATTACGCATCAACTACTCCTGTTGACCCAAGAGTTGCGTCAAAAATGATGGAATTTTTAACTCCTGATGGTGAGTTTGGTAATCCTGCTTCAAGATCACATAGATTTGGATGGAAGGCTGATGAAGCTGTTGAAGAAGCAAGGTCTCATGTTTCAGGTCTTGTAAACTGTGATCCACGAGAAATTGTTTGGACATCTGGTGCTACTGAAGCTGATAATCTTGCAATCAAAGGTGTTGCAAGGTTTTATAAATCAAAAGGCAATCATATTATTACATCTAAGATTGAGCATAAAGCTGTCTTAGATCCTTGCAGACAATTGGAAAGAGAAGGGTTTGAAGTTACTTATCTTGATCCAAATGAAAAAGGTGTTATAACTCCTGAAGTTATAAAATCTGCAATTCAAGAAAATACAATACTTGTGTCTATTATGCACATCAATAATGAGCTTGGCACAGTGAATGACATTGAAAAAATTGGAAACATCACCAGAGATAACGGAATTCTTTTTCATGTTGATGCTGCACAAAGCACAGGAAAAATAAATATAGACTTAAAGAATTTGAATGTTGATTTAATGTCTTTTTCTGCTCACAAAACATATGGTCCAAAAGGTATTGGAGCTTTATATGTTAGAAGAAAACCTAGAGTCAGGTTAGAGGCACTTATTCATGGTGGTGGTCACGAGAGAGGAATGAGATCTGGCACTCTTGCAACTCATCAAATTGTAGGTATGGGTGAAGCATTCAGGATTGCTAACATTGAAATGGAAAGTGATTGTGAAAAGGTTTCTGAATATCATGAACAATTCCTTAAAAAAGTTCAAGAGATTGACCATGTATATATAAATGGTGATCTTAAAAATAAAGTTCCTAACATTTTAAATGTGAGCTTTAATTTTGTTGAAGGAGAGTCGTTAATCATGGGCCTAAAAGATATTGCGGTTTCTTCTGGCTCGGCGTGTACATCAGCTAGTCTTGAGCCGTCTTATGTTTTAAGAGCTTTAGGAAGAAAAGATGAGCTTGCTCATAGCTCTATAAGGTTTTCATTTGGAAGATTTACAAATGATGATGATGTGAATAATACTTTAGAAATTTTAAGTAATGTAGTTCACAGACTAAGAGAATTATCTCCATTATGGGAAATGCATTTAGATGGAATTGACCTTGATACAGTAGAGTGGAAACTTCATTAGGAGAATAATATGGCATATAGCAAAAAAGTTGTAGAAAAATTTGAAAATACTATCAACAATCCTGAAGCTTTTAAGGTTGGCAGATTTGATCCAAAGGAATTAAATGTTGGTACTGGTATGGTCGGTGCACCAGCATGTGGCGATGTAATGAAACTTCAAATCAAATGCGAACCAAAAGGAAATACGCATATTATTAAAGATGTTAAATTTAAAACATATGGTTGTGGTTCAGCAATTGCATCTTCAAGTGAGTTAGTTGAAATGCTAATTGGGAAAACTCTTGAGGAAGCAAAAGCAATTAAAAATATTGAAATTGTTGAGGCTTTAGAACTACCTCCAATTAAAATTCATTGTTCTGTTCTTGCAGAAGACTCTATAAAACAAGCGATAGAAGATTACGAGTCAAAACAATAGTTTTATGGATAGTATTAACGCTAATGCACTAAACTTTTCTGAGAGTGCTATAAATCACTTCAATGATGCTTTAATGCAAAGAGGTAAAGGCAATGGTGTCAAACTTGGCATCAAAAAAGCGGGCTGTTCTGGCTATGAATACACTTTTGAATATGTTGATAATATTGATGAAACTCTTATTAATGTAAATGCAAATAGTGATCTTAATATATATGTTGATTCAAATAGTATGCCATTCCTCAAAGGAAGTTTGATTGACTACGTCGACGATGGCCTCAATAAAGGTATAAAATTCATAAACCCAAATGCTAAGGCGGTTTGTGGATGTGGCGAAAGTTTTACTTTATAAATTATGGCAAAAATAAAAATCTGGCCTCATGAGGAAATCTGCCCCAATGGAGTAGAAATAGAATCACGTCCGGATGAAACTATTTGTGAAGCTGCTCTTAGAAATAACATAAAAATTGAGCATGCTTGCGAAATGTCATGCGCATGCACAACATGTCATTGTATTATAAGAAAGGGTTTTGAGAGTTTAGACGAGGCAAGTGATACGGAAGAAGATTTGCTTGATAAAGCATGGGGCCTCGAACAAACCTCCAGATTAAGCTGTCAAGCCATTCCTCCAGTAGATGAGGATATTGAAATCGAGCTTCCAAAATATAACATTAATATGGTTTCTGAAGATCATTAATGAACAAAATTGACTGGGTAGATGTAATCGATATTTCAATTGAACTATTTGAAAAATTTCCTGATATTGATCCACAGTGGATTAGTTTTCCAGATTTACATAGTAAAGTGTGTGCATTGGATAATTTTATTGGCGATCCAAAGAAATCAAATGAAAAAATACTTGAAGCTATTCAGATGCATTGGATAGAAGAATATCAAGAAGTCTAATATAATACTGCATATTTTTTATATTAAGCTATGAGCATTGAAAAAACATTGTCAATAATTAAACCTGACGCAGTTAGCAAGAATATTATTGGAAAAATTATAACTAGGTTTGAAGATAACGGATTATATCTTGTAGCTGGTAAGCTCTTACATCTTTCCGATGATGATGCAGGTGGTTTTTATCAAGAGCATAAAGGTAAACCCTTTTATGAAAATCTTATTAAATTTATGACATCAGGACCGGTTTTTATCCAAGTTTTAAAGGGAGAGGATGCAATTACAAAAAATAGAGAATTAATGGGTGATACCGATCCTACAAAGGCAAAAAAAGGAACAATTAGAGCTGATTTTGCCAATAGCATAGATGCAAATGCAGTCCATGGGTCTGATTCTCAAACAAGTGCTATCAGGGAGATTGAGTACTTCTTTAAAGCTGAAGAAGTATTGAATAAATAAATTGTCTCAAAAAAAGAATCTTTTAGGCCTGTCTCAAGATTCGCTAGAAAAATTTTTTCAAAAAATAAATGAACCAAAATTTAGAGCTAAACAGCTCACAAAATGGGTTCATCAAAAAGGAATTTTAGATTTTGATCAAATGACTGACTTTAATATTGGCCTTAGAGAAAAGTTAAAAGAAATTTCATCACTTCAAATTCCAAAGGTATACAAATCTTTTGAGTCTAATGATGGCACTATTAAGTATCTAATCCTACTTGAATCAGGATCAATGATTGAAATGGTAGAAATTCCAGATAAAAAAAGAAGAACACTTTGTATTTCATCACAAGCAGGTTGCGCATTACAGTGTACTTTTTGTGCAACTGGCGCTCAGGGGTTTGATCAAAATTTATCTAGTCATGAAATTGTTGGTCAATTATGGATATCCAATTTCTACAAAAATAATAAAAAAACTATTACTAATGTAGTTTTCATGGGTATGGGTGAACCACTTTTAAATTTTGAACCAGTTATTGAAGCTGCAAAAATAATGAAAGACCAATTTGCATATGGTTTATCTAGAAAAAGAATTACGATAAGCACTTCTGGCATTGTTCCAAATATTGATCAACTTTCAAAAAATATTGATGTGTCTCTTGCAATATCTCTACATGCTGCTGATGATAAGTTAAGGGATGAGATTGTTCCAATTAATAAAAAATATCCAATCAAATTACTTATTGAATCATGCAGAAATTACTTGAAAAGCTATGAAAATAAGAGAAGTATAACTATTGAATATATTCTAATTAAAGATATCAATGACTCATTAAAAGACGCAGCAAAGGTTTCAAAACTGCTATCAAATATTTCTTGTAAGATTAATTTGATACCATTTAATAGCTTTAACGGGTCTTCATATGAAAAACCCTCAAATAACAAAATCCATGTTTTCAAAGAGTTCTTAATGAATAAAGGATTTATCACTACTCTAAGAACTACGAGAGGAGATGAGGTATCTGCAGCCTGCGGTCAGCTTGTTGGCAATTTAGCAAGACCAATAAAAGGCAAGAAATTAATATCACATAAATCATTATGAGTAGTAATATCCTCAAATCAGCAGCTTCTGCAAAGACTGGTAAAGTTTTTTTAAACAAGAGAAATGAAATTGGGCTCTCGCATGAGGAAATTAAGGAAACACTGGGAATCAATAAAGATTATATTCTTGCAATTGAGTCTGGTAATTATCAAATTTTTCCCAGCGAATTTTTTGCAAGAGCTTATTTCAAAAAATATAAAGAATTTTTAGGCGTTGACGCTTCATTTCCCGTCCTCTACAAGGACATTGATAAGAAAAGAATTGTTAAGAGAAGAAGTTTTAGCTATATAAAAATTATTGATAAAAGAACCATATCTCTCATTACATTAGTAAGCATATTTTCACTTTCATTTTTATTCATAATTAACTTTTTTTCATTTTCAAATAATTCAAATCAAATAAATAATACTGAATTTGAAGTAAGTAGTGAAAGTTATAATAGTATCGAAATGCAAATAAAACAAAATAACGAAATAAAAGAGTCTAAAATTTTGTTATCTAACAAATTAATATTGGATTTTAGTGACGAATGTTGGATTGAAATATATGAGAATAATGAAATTCTTGAAACAAAATTATTTTTTCCTGGTGACATATATGAAAGAGTTATTGAGCAACCATTTAAAATAGTAGTTGGAGATTATGAAGCTTTAAAAGGTTCTTATAATAAGAAGGAGATTGATTTTCTTGTTAATGCTAATAGACTAACAAAGGTTAATACTATTTATTTTAATAATGAGTAATTGGATTAAGAGAAAGAAAACTAAAACACTTAATGTCGGTGGAGTTATGGTTGGAGGAAGCAATCCAATTTCTGTTCAGTCAATGACAAATACGAATACTTGTGATGTTGTTTCTACAGTCAAACAAATAAATGATCTTGTATCTGCTGGTGCCGATATTGTTAGAGTTTCGGTGCCTGGATTTGATGAGGCAAAAGCATTTAAAGAAATCAAAAAAGCAACCTCTGTCCCATTGGTAGCAGATATTCATTTTGATTATAAAATTGCCTTAGAGGTTGCAGATACTGCAGATTGTCTTCGAATTAATCCAGGAAACATTGGTAAGGAAGATAGAGTACGACAAGTAATTAGTGCAGCAAAAGATAATAATGTTCCTATTAGAGTTGGAGTAAATGCTGGATCTCTTGAAAAGGATTTACAAAAAAAATATGGTGAACCTAATGCAGATGCATTAGTAGAGTCTGCAATGAGACATGTTGAAATTTTAGATAAGCATAATTTTGACAATTATAAAATGAGTTTGAAAGCCTCAAATATAGAGATGACAGTAGAATCATATAGAAAAATATCAAAGTTAATAACTCAACCTCTTCATTTAGGAATTACAGAAGCTGGCAGCTACAGAGCAGGTGCTGTGAAATCCTCTATTGGTGTAGGGATGCTTTTATCAGAAGGAATTGGCGATACAATTCGTATTTCACTTGCATCTGATCCTGTTGATGAAATTAAGATAGGTTGGGACATACTTAAGAGTTTAAATCTAAGAAGTCGAGGATTAAAAATAATTGCATGTCCTAGCTGCTCAAGACAAAATTTTGATGTTATTAAAGTTGTAAATGAGCTTGAAGAAAGATTAGAGGACATAGTTGATGATATTGAGGTCGCGATTATTGGATGTTATGTAAACGGTCCCGGTGAAAGCAAGGCAGCAAATATTGGATTGACAGGAGCAAGCCCAATGAATCTTATGTATATTAATGGATCACCAAATAAAAAAATAAAAAATGAAAATATAGTTGATGAGCTAGAAGATCAAGTTCGTACAAAAATTATAAATATGAAAAATAATTCTGAAAAAATTATTTTGAGGAGCTAAGTTGGAAAAAATTAATTCCCTTTCTGGAATGCTAGATTTGATTTCTAATAAAGCCAAGAAATCTGAGTTCGCAGATAAAATATTTTTAACTGAAAAGTACTTAAAAAAAATCTTTCAAAACTATGGGATGTCTGAAATAAGAACTCCAGCATTAGAGGACACAAGCCTATTTAAAAGATCAGTTGGTGATGCATCTGACATAGTAAATAAGGAGCTTTACTCTTTTAATGATAAAAATGACAAGAATATTGTCTTAAGACCTGAGGGAACTGCAGGAGTAATAAGGGCAATTATTCAAAAAAAAATTGACTTAGAAGCTCATAAATTCTGGTACATGGGTCCAATGTGGAGGTACGAAAGACCACAGAAAGGAAGATACAGGCAATTTTATCAAGCAGGTGTTGAAATTCTTGGTCATCATGAGGGTTTGCCTGAATTTGAAATGATTTCTTTGATATGCTCAATTAATCAGTATTTACTAATAGATAAACCTTTAATCAAAATTAATCATCTTGGCGATAATAAAATTAAAGAATTGTACTGTGAGGATTTAGTAAAATATTTAAGTCCATTAAAATCAAAATTAGATGAGAAAGATAAAAATAGATTGAAAAATAATCCACTTAGGATTTTGGATTCCAAAAGTGAAATAACTCAGAATATATTAAAAGATGCTCCAAAAATAAATAACTATATTTCAAATAGCTCTAAAGTGTTGCTTGATGAAATTATGAAAACTTTTTCTTCTGAATGCAACATTCAAATTGATTCAAGTCTTGTTAGAGGGCTTGATTATTATACTGGTTTTGTTTTTGAAGCTATTTCAGATGACCTAGGCGCCCAAAATGCGTATTTAGGAGGAGGTAGATACGATAATCTTTGTAGCCAGCTTGGAGGAAAAAATCTTCCAGCTATTGGCATGGCCATTGGCTTAGAGCGATTATCAATTCTGATCAATGCTGAAGAAGCATCTGTCAAACTCATTTCTTTTATAATATTATCAGAGAAAATTAATCCAAAAGCATATAAAATAGCTCACGATATTAGGTTACTTAATGAAAATGTAAAGATTGACATCCAGTTATCAGAAGGTAGCTTAAAGTCTAAGCTTAGAAGAGCAAGCAAAGATAATGCAGATTACGCTATTATATTGGGAGATCAAGAGTTGGAATCAGAGACTGTTATAGTTAAATCTTTAAAAGAAAGTAATTCTGAACAAAAATCTATGAGTATCGATGAATTAAATGAGTTTATCTCAGCAATAAGTTAAAGGCATTTTTTATGAATAATATCTATGAAAATAATATAAGATTTTTGCCTTTATTTAAGTTTATAGATAAGTATAAAAAATTGTTGATAATTATGATTACTTTAATTGTGCTGTCTGCAATATCATTATTTATATTTTTCCAAATTAAGAATACTAATAATATTAAAGCTGCAGAGTTTTACAGTCAATGGGAGGCAGAATCATCAAAAAGTGAACCAAATATGAAAATACTTGATGAAATTTTTACCAATATTGAGACCAAATATTCAGGAACTGGATATTATAAAACTGTTTTGCTTAATAAAGCCAATTTGGAACTGAATCAAGAAAAGCTTGAAAATGCCTTAGAAAGTTTCAATAAATTAATCAAAATCACTGATGGTTTCAATGGAAACAAGATCTATAATAAAATTTCACGTATCAGCGCCGCAAGAATTTTATTAACCAATGAAAGATATGATGATGCTCTAAAAATGATTAGTTCTTACTCATCATCTGATACTAATGCATTTATTCATGAGCTGACAGGGGATATTCTTTTAAAGCAAAATAAAATTCAATTAGCAATTGATCAATATCAAATTGCATCACAAAAGTATTCAGATGAGTCCTCAAGATCTATTGTTGAAATTAAAATTGCAAATATTGGCGAATAGCATGAAATCTAACAATATATTCTTTTCAGCAATAATTTTAATGCTCTTAACTTTAAGCGCTTGCTCTTCTATGGATAGATTAAAATTTTGGGAATCTGATGAGATTGATCTTGATGAACCTGCGAAGCTTGTAAGTATTTCTGAAGATAAAACCATTGAATTATTATGGAGTAAATCTTTTGATGGCATAAATGATCTAGGAAACTTTCAGCCAGCTTTCAATTCCCAGGATATATTTTTTGCTAGTTCTGATGGAACAGTAATATCTATGGATATTACTAATGGTAATGAAAATTGGAAAACTGAACTCAATTTTTTAGCTTCGGGAGTTGCTTCAGGTTTTGGTATTGTTGTTATTTCTGATATCGATGGAAATGTCATTGCACTAGATCAAGAGAATGGATTTGAGTTATGGAAGACAAATGTTAAGGGTGAAGTTCTGAGCAGTGTTGCAATTGATCCAAGAGCTGTTGTTGTTAAAACTGGCTCCGGTGAACTTTTTGGACTTGATAAAGACGATGGTTTAACTAAATGGTCTTATAGGTCAAAACTACCATCTCTTACAATAAGAGGAAGTAGCAGCCCAATCATTGTTGATGATAAAGTTTATGTAACTTTTGACAGTGGTAGACTGGGAGTCTTTCAAATTGAGTCAGGATTCCCTCTTTGGGATGGAGCAATTTCATATGTTACAGGTTCTTCAGAATTAGAGAATTTGATTGATTCAGACGCCAATCCTGTAATCGAGGGAGGGTTAGTTTTTACGACTAATTATCAAGGAAATTTAAACATATTTGACTTAGCACAAAAAAGATCAATTTGGTCATCTCCAATATCTTCTTTCTTTTCTCCGTTAATTACCAGAGGTATAATTATTGTAATTGCATCTAGCTCTGAAATAAAAACATTTTCTTCAAAGACCCTTATTGAGTCATGGAGTTCTTCTGATTACCTTAATAGAAGCTTATCTAATCCAGTAAGCTTTAAGGGCAATGTTGTGGTTGGAGATTTTGAAGGGTTTGTTCATGTAATCAATCCAATAAATGGTATTACCATAGGCAGAAAAAAAATATCTAGAAAGCCAATAAAAACTATTATTGGGAGAAGTAATAATTTATTTGTTATTGATGAGGCATTTAATTTATATTCACTTAAAATATAAATGATAAAAAATAATGTTTACTTCTTTAGCAATAATAGGGCGTCCAAATGTTGGAAAATCAACCCTTTTTAATAAATTAACAAAATCAAGAAATGCAATTGTATCTGACATTCCTGGCTTAACAAAAGACAGGAACTATGGTTTCATAAATTTTAGAAATAAAAAATCATTAATTATTGATACAGGTGGAATCCTAGAAAATCAAAAAAATGAGAAATTAAAAGACTCAATAACTAAACAAGCATGGATAGCTGTTGAGGATTCAACAATTATAATTCATGTTTTCGATGGCTCAGAAGAACTTAGTAATGAGGATATAAATATTATTTCTAAACTAAGAAAATATAATAAAGATGTTATTACTGTTTTAAATAAATCTGATAAAAAATCCTTAACATCTATTAAAGACGATTTGAGTAGATATGGAATAAGTGATTTTATAGAAATTAGTTCTGAGCATTCATTAAACTTAGATGCATTAAGAGCAATTTTAAAAAGTAGGATTCCAGATAATAATTCTATTGATCACTCTGGAAAAAGGGTAGCCATTCTGGGAAGACCGAATGCTGGCAAATCAACTTTTATTAATAGCATCATTGATGAAGATAGATTAATTGTAAGTGAGCAAGCTGGAACGACAGTAGACGCCATAGATATACCTTTTAAATTTAATAATGAGGAATATATTTTCATTGACACAGCTGGAATTAGAAAAGGATTCAAGAGAAATCATAAAACTGAATATTTTTCTTATGTAAAAGCTATTCATGCAATTGAAGAAAGTAATCTTGTCATATTTATGTGTGACGCAAATCAGGGTTTGGTTGACCAAGATTTAAAAATATTAAATATAATAATAACATCAGGCAAACCTCTACTTATTGCACTAAATAAGATAGATTTAATATCTAAATCTAATCTAGAAAAATTATATAAATCTAGAAACATGCAACTAAGTTTTATAAAGAATATGTTTACAGTCGAAATCTCAGCAACAAAAAAGAAGGGCTTTAGAGCTTTATTCAAACATTCAGAATATTTAATTAAACAGTCTCAAAAAAAGTTCAGCACATCACAATTAAATAGAATGATGAAAAAGTTTGTTGATTCAAGTTCCCCTCCATCAATTAATGGAAGAAGTATAAAATTCAAACATGTTCACTTTGGTGGTATTTATCCAACTACTTTAATAGTTAATGCAAATCAAGATAAAAAAATTCCAAACAATTACAAAAAATATTTAGAAAATTCTTTTAAATCAAGCATGAACCTTCAAAGTATTCAGCTAAATCTAATATTTAGAAGATCTTCTAATCCTTATGAAGGTAAAAAAAATAAACTTTCTGAACGACAGATCAAAAAAAGGAAGAGACTTATCAAGCACGTAAAAAAATAATCATAATCCAATATTTTAAAAAGGTTTAAATTTCTGCTGTATAATCTTCAATAAATCTTTTTTAAAACTAGCACACAATGCAAGAAAGACCGGTATATCTTGATCTAACAAAAATTAGACTACCATTAACTGCTTTAATGTCGATTACCCATCGATTATCAGGTATGTATATTTTTTTCGTTACACTTCCTATCAGTCTTGTCTTAATCAATAAATCCGTCTCATCTAAATCAAGTTTTGAAAATCTTTTAACAGCAATGTCATCAATTTCATTTTTTTCTCTTACAGTTTTTATAAGTTTTTTAATTCTTTGGTATCATGTTTTGACAGGTGTAAGGCATTTAATAATGGATTTTTTTCATTTTGGTGAGTCACTAAATGGATCTTACTATTCTGCAGTTTTTACAATAGCTATTTGGTTTTGTTCTTTAGTAATATTTTTTGGATATATGTTTGTCTTATGAAAGGATCAATTATATGGAACCTACAAAGATATAGCTCATTAATTATATTATGTTATTTAATATATGTTGCGTATTTTATCTTATTTACTGAAGATATTAATTTTTTCTCTTGGTCGAATTTCTTTTTATCATTTCAAGCAAGATTTATAACATCAATTGTTTTTTTAATGATAATTACTCATGCATTTATAGGCCTATGGACCGTTGGAACAGATTATCTTACAAAGAGAACTTTAGGTTTTTTGAGTAAATCAATTGCAAAAAGGGCTAGTATTTTAAGGAATTTGTATTTTTTAATATTTGGTCTTACAGGAATCCTTTATTTAATCAGTATTTTATATATAATATGGTTATAACAATTAATGATATATAATTATAAATATTATGAATAATATTTTTACTAGAAATATTAAGACTATTAGGTTTGATGCTCTAATAGTTGGTGGCGGTGGTTCAGGCATGCGAGCATCTTTAGAGCTTGCTAAGTCTGGACTAAAAACTGCTGTTGTTTCAAAAGTTTTTCCAACAAGATCTCATACTGTATCCGCTCAAGGGGGTATTACATGCGCAATCGCAAGTGCAGATCCAAATGATGATTGGAGATGGCACATGTATGATACTGTCAAAGGCGCTGATTTTATTGGTGATCAAGATGCAATTGAGTACTTATGTTCTGAGGGCCCTCAAGCTGTATTTGAGCTTGAACACATGGGGCTACCTTTTTCAAGATTTGATAATGGACGTATCTATCAAAGACCATTTGGAGGACAATCAAAGGACTTTGGAAAGGGCGGCCAAGCTGCAAGAACATGTGCTGCAGCTGATAGAACAGGCCACGCCCTTCTCCATACTCTATATCAAAATAATGTTAAAGAGGGTACCAATTTTCTAAATGAATGGTTCGCTGTAGATTTAGTTAAAAATTCGAAAGATGAAGTTACTGGAGTCATAGCATTTTCAATTGAAAATGGTGAAGTGGCATACCTTAAAGCTCAATCTACGGTTCTTGCAACAGGTGGAGCTGGTCGCATATACGCATCCACAACTAATGCACTTATAAATACGGGCGATGGTCTGGGAATGGCGCTAAGAGCAGGATATCCTGCACAAGATATGGAAATGTGGCAATTTCATCCAACAGGAATATATGGAGCAGGCTCACTTGTAACTGAAGGATGCAGAGGTGAAGGAGGTTATTTGGTAAACAAGGATGGCGAGAGATTCATGGAAAGATATGCTCCAAATGTTAAGGATTTAGCTGGTAGGGATGTTGTAGCAAGATCTATGGTTTTAGAGATTCTAGAAGGAAGAGGTTGTGGAGATAAAAACGACCATATTTATCTAAAATTAGATCACTTGGGAGCGGATGTCTTAAATTCAAAATTACCTGGAATTTGTGAACTATCTAGAACCTTTGCACATGTTGATCCAATTTATGAACCTATACCAGTTGTACCGACCTGTCATTACATGATGGGTGGAACACCAACAAATATTAATGGCCAAGCTTATAAAAGGATTAATAATGGAGACAAGTTAATATCTGGTCTATACTCTGCGGGTGAGGCAGCATGTGTTTCAGTTCATGGTGCAAATAGACTTGGCGGAAATTCTTTACTTGATTTGGTTGTTTTTGGAAGAGCAACCGGTAAATTTATACAACAAGAAATTAAATCAGGTGGAGGAGTAACTCCTTCAACTTCTAGCGATATTGATAATGCTCTCGAAAGGCTTAATAAATTAAATGAGTCATCCTCTGGGTTTGATACAGCAGAAGTTAAAAAAGAACTTCAAGAATGTATGCAGAATTATTTTGGCGTATTTAGAAGAGGTGAGTTTATGAAGAAAGGCTTAGATGATCTTGCTGAAATTAAGCATAAAGTTGATAACCTCCATTTAAAAGACAAAAGTGATGCATTCAACACAAGTCGTGTAGAGGCTATTGAATTACAGAACCTTTTTGAGGTAGCTGAGGCAACAGCAATTTCAGCTTTTGAAAGGAACGAAAGCAGAGGCGCTCATGCAAGAGATGATTTCCCGGACAGAGACGATGAAAATTGGCTGTGTCATAGTTTATTTGATCCTGAAACAAAAAAAGTTTCAAAAAGAGAAGTTAACTTTCAACCGACACAAATGGAAGCATTTCCTCCTAAAATAAGGACTTATTAATGTTTGATAATAAACTACATATCAGCATGTATAGATATAATCCTGAGGAGGATAAGTTTCCCTATATGAAAGAGTATAAAATTGATAAGCCAAAAAAAGACATAATGGTTTTAGATTTACTGAATTTACTCAAAGAAGAAGATCAATCAATATCATACAGACGATCATGCAGAGAAGGAGTATGTGGTTCTGATGGCATGAATATAAATGGTAAAAATGGATTAGCATGTATTACACCTATATCGACAGTGATTAAAAGAAATAAACTAGAATTAAGACCTCTACCTGGACTCCCTGTAATAAGAGATCTAGTTGTAGACATGACAGAATTTTATGCACAATATGAAAAAATAAAACCTTTCTTACAAAATGAAACAACTGCACCAGAGCAAGAAAGACTTCAATCACCTGAAGAAAGGGAAAAACTTGATGGATTATATGAATGTATTTTGTGCGCATGCTGTTCTACAAGTTGTCCATCATTTTGGTGGAATCCAGATAAGTTTGTTGGTCCAGCTGCTCTTCTTCAAGCCTATAGGTTTTTAGCAGATTCTCGTGATTTAAAAACTAACGAAAGATTAGAAGATCTCTCAGATCCCTTTAGTGTTTACAGGTGTCATGGAATAATGAATTGCGTTAATGTCTGCCCAAAAGGTTTAAATCCAAATAAGGCTATTGGTGAAATAAAATCGATGTTACATAAAAATAAAAAGGATATAATTGCTACTGATGGAGTATAAAATATAGTATAAAAAAATGAATTCATCGATGAAAGAGCTATGGGGTAGCTCGCATATATCATCTGGGCACGCAGCATATCTTGAAAGCCTTTACGAAGTATTTCTCAATAATCCTACAGAATTAACTGAAGATTGGAGAGAGTTTTTTTCTAACCTTTCTGAAGGAGATTTATCAAAAGACATTTCTCACAAAGAAATTATTGATCGATTTAAAAACTTACCACGTGTTACTCAATCTTTATCAAAGAATTCATTTTCTATTGATGAAAGACAAGGAAAAGTAATAAGATTAATTCAAGCCTACAGAAATAGAGGGCATCAAAAAGCTAAATTAGATCCACTTGGAATGATGGAAAGAAATATTGTTGAGGATCTAAATTTAGAATTTCATGGTCTCTCAACAACAGACCTCGACGAAGAGTTTTATACAGATACGCTTGCTACTAAAAAAGAAAAACTAACTTTAAGAGAAATAGTTCAGCATTTAGAGGATATTTATTGTGGATATATCGGCATAGAATGCAATCATATTATTGAATCTTCGGAAAGAAGATGGTTTCAAAGAAAATTTGAGACTAAGTTACAAGATTACAAAATTGATAATGAACAAAAAACTCATATTTTTGAACGTCTTTGCTCTGCTGAGGGTCTAGCAAAATATTTGTCTGCTAAATATCCTGGTATGAAAAGATTTGGAATTGATGGTGCAGAAGCAATGGTACCTTTGATTGATAGCGTTATCCAATATTGTGGTGAAATGGGTGCCAATCAGATATGTTTTGGAATGGCTCATCGGGGAAGACTTAACTTGCTCGTTAATGTTTTAGGTAAACTTCCATCTGAGCTATTTACATCTTTTGATGAAGATTTTGAACTTGAGGGAGCTAGCACAGGAGATGTTAAATACCATTTAGGTTTCTCGTCTAACTTTAAAACTCCTGGAGGAGAAGTTCATGTTTCTTTAGCTAACAACCCTTCACATTTAGAGATAGTTGATCCAGTTGTAATTGGATCCGTAAGGGCTAGGCAGGATAGATTAAATGATAATGAAAGGACTAAAGTTATTCCAGTGTTAGTTCATGGTGATGCATCTTTCTCTGGACAAGGTGTTGTAATGGAGTCACTGCAGATGTCGCAAACAAGAGGTTTTGGTGTCGGTGGAACTATTCATATAATTGTAAATAATCAGATTGGTTTTACAACAAGCAATAAACTCGATGCTAGATCGACAGACTATTCAACTGATGTAGCTAAAATGATTCAAGCTCCAATAATACATGTAAATGGAGACGACCCTGAAATGGTTGTCAATGCTACAAGGATAGCTTGTAAGTATAGAAATAAATTTAAAAAAGATATTGTTATTGATTTATTTTGCTATAGAAGAAGAGGTCATAATGAAGCCGATGATCCTTCAGCAACGCAACCTTTGATGTATGAAAAAATTAAAGGTCATGAATCTGTGCTAAAACAGTATGAAGAAAAACTTGTTTCAAATAATGTTATATCTTCAGATCAAGCTAAAAAAATTAAATCTGAATACAGAAAATCTCTTGAATCAGGCAAAAGTGTTGCAAAGAATCTTGCTTCAAAATCAAGCAATGATTTATGGTTTGATTGGGATCCATATATGAACATTAAATGGTGGCCAAAAGTTAGTACAAAATTCAATAGAAAAATATTCAATAAATTAGGTAAACAAATTTGTCATGTTCCAGACTCTTTTAGTTTGGGCACCCAAGCAAAAAAGATATTTGCGGATAGACTTAAAATGAATAAAGGAGAGCTAAAAATCAATTGGGGTTTTGCAGAAACAATGGCCTATGCAACTCTTCTTCAAGAAAAATATCCAATAAGAATAAGTGGTCAAGATGTGAGAAGAGGGACCTTTTCACACAGACATGCATGTGTTTTTGATTCGAAAAACGGTCTAGGATTTATCCCTTTGTCAGATATTGCAAACGAATATAACTCAAGATTTGACATATATGACTCGCTTTTGTCTGAAGAGGCTGTTTTAGGTTTTGAATATGGATATTCAGCAACTTGGCCAGAAGGCTTAACAATTTGGGAAGCCCAATTTGGTGATTTTGCGAATGGTGCGCAAGTTGTAATTGATCAATTCATTGTCTCTGCTCAACACAAATGGGATAGACTTTCTGGTTTGGTTATGTTGCTTCCTCATGGATATGAAGGTCAAGGACCTGAGCATAGTAGTGCAAGAATTGAAAGATTTTTACAATTATGTGCATCAGAGAATATTCAGGTTTGTGTTCCAAGTACACCCTCTCAAATTTTTCACCTTTTAAGAAGACAAGCAATAAGAAAAATGCGAACACCATTAGTTGTCATTTCACCAAAAAGCCTATTAAGAAATCCTGATGCAGTTTCATCTATTGACCAATTAACTGATGGAGAATTCTCATGTGTTATTGATGATAATATTGCTAAAAAAAATCAAGTAAAAAAAGTGATAATGTGTTCAGGTAAAGTTTTTTACGATTTAGTTAATAGACGAGATGAAAAGGATGTAAAAGATACTGCTATTATTAGAATTGAGCAGTTATATCCATTTCCATATGATGATCTTGAAGAAGTGTTATTAAAGTATCAAAATGCTCAAGAATATATTTGGTGTCAAGAAGAGCCTTTAAATCAAGGAGCATGGTTTAGCCACAGACATAGAATTCAAAGAGTTTTAGACAGACTTAGTAATGGACTTGATGTAAAATTAGTCAGCAGACCGGCAGCCGCGGCCCCTGCAGTTGGTTTAATGAAATTACATCTCCAACAACAAGAAGAACTAATTAATACTGCATTTAAATAAATGAGCATAGATATAAAATCACCAACTTTTCCAGAATCTGTTGCAGATGGAACAATTGCAAACTGGCTAAAAGCTGAAGGAGAGACTGTTTCACAAGATGAAGTAATAGCAGAGATTGAGACTGATAAAGTTGTTTTAGAAGTTTTAGCGCAATCTGATGGAACTATTTCAAAGATAATTAAATCTGAAGGCGAAACAGTCAGTAGTTCAGAAAAAATTGGTGAATATGAAGAACAAATTGAATCATCCTCTGAGACATCTGACAGTAAAATACATCACGATCAAGAAAAAAAAGAGTCCATAAAAAAACATGAAACAAACATAGTTGCAAAAAAGAAGAATGGACCTGCAGTAGAAAAAATTCTAGCTGAAAAAAACATTGATGCTAAGGTCGTGAAACCTTCCGGGAAGGATGATCGTCTTACAAAGGCCGATCTTATTGATCATATTGAACAAGAACAGAAGGCTGATAATTCTTCAGTTGAAAAGCTTTCCTCATCTGATTCAAGAGAAGAAGAGAGAGTCCCTATGTCTAGATTGCGAACTACTATTGCAAAAAGATTGGTATCAGTAAAACAAGAGACAGCAATGTTAACAACTTTTAACGAAGTTGATATGTTGCCCATTAAGGAACTCAGATCGAAATATGGTGCTGAATTTGAACATGAGCACAATGTAAAGCTTGGCTTTATGGGCTTTTTTGTAATAGCCGCAGTTCAAGCTCTTAAAAAATTTCCTCTTGTGAATGCATCTATTGATGGAAATGATATTGTTTATCATGGCTTTCAAGATATTGGAGTAGCCGTTTCAACAGAAAGAGGTTTAGTAGTCCCAGTAATCAAAGATGCTGATAATAAATCAATTTCAGAAATTGAAAAGTCAATATTAAATTTTTCTCAGAAAGCAAAAACAGGTAAATTATCAATTGAAGAGATGCAAGGTGGGACATTTACCATATCAAATGGTGGTGTATTTGGCTCGCTACTTTCTACTCCTATCTTAAATGCTCCTCAGACTGCCATATTAGGCATGCATTCAATTCAAGAAAGACCTGTAGCAATTAATGGTGAAGTAATGGTAAGACCTATGATGTATTTGGCTCTTAGTTATGATCACAGGTTACTTGACGGAAAAGAGGCTGTGTCTTTCCTTGTTTCGATCAAAGAGCAATTAGAGTCACCTGAAAGACTTTTACTTAATTTATAATTAAAAGGATATTTATGTTCGATGTAGTTGTTATTGGAAGTGGTCCTGCTGGTTATGTTGCAGCAATTAGAGCAAGTCAACTTGGCCTTAAGACTTTATGTATTGAAGAGTCCATTCAAAAAAATGGTGATGTTTCTCTTGGAGGCACATGCTTGAATATAGGGTGCATTCCATCAAAATCTCTTTTAGATTCATCTCATAGATATTACGAAGCAATAAAGAACCTACCAAATCATGGAATCAATGTTCAGGATATTAGTCTTGATTTGGAAACTATGATGAAAAGAAAAGATAATATAGTAAAAAAACTTACTGGAGGTATATCTTCTTTATTTGCACAAAATAAAGTCGAACACATAGTTGGTAGAGGAAAAATTATTTCTCATAACAAAGTTGAAGTTACTAAACCTGACAAATCTATAGAAAACATTGAAACAAAAAATATAATTATTGCTACTGGATCAAGTCCAATTGAGATACCGTCTGCAAAGTTTGGTAAAAATATAGTTGATAGCACTGGCGCACTATCATTCAAAGAAGTTCCAAAATCATTAGGAATTATTGGTGCTGGTATTATTGGCCTTGAGCTTGGAAGTGTTTGGTCAAGACTTGGCTCCAAAGTAACAATTATTGAAGCACTCGATGATTTCTTACCTATGACTGATAAAGATATAGCTAAAGAATCATTTAAAGAGTTTAAAAAGCAGGGTTTGGACATAAAACTTGGGTCAAAACTAATATCTGCTAAAGATCTAAAGGAGTCTGTAAAAATTATTTATAACAATGAAAAAGATCTTGATATGGAGTTTGACAAATTAATTGTTGCCGTAGGGAGAGCTCCTAATACTAAGAATATATTTAAAGATGATATTGGAATAAGCATGTCAAATAGCTTCATTCAAGTAAATGAATTTTGCCAAACAAATATTCCTAATATATGGGCAATTGGAGATGTGGTGAGGGGACCAATGTTGGCTCATAAAGGAAGTGAAGAGGGAATTATGGTAGCTGAAAGAATTGCTAATAATTATGCGAAGGTAAACTATTCGCTTGTTCCCTCTGTAATATATTCTCATCCCGAAGTTGCTTGGGTAGGCTTAAATGAAAGTGAGCTTGAGGAAAAAGGTATTCAGTTTAAAATTGGAAAATTTCCATTTGCTGCAAGCGGAAGAGCTCTTGCAATAGACCAGTCAGTTGGTTTTGTAAAAATCTTATCAGACGCCAGATCTGATACTATTTTAGGTGTTCATGTTTTTGGACCATGTGCTGGTGAAATTGTTCAGCAAGCTTTAATTTCCATGGAATTTGGAGCGAGCTCGGAGGATCTTGGGATGACAATGTTTAGCCATCCAACAGTATCAGAAGCTTTGCACGAAGCAGCATTATCAGTTAACAACGAAGCAATCCATATTGGAAATAGAGCAAAATGAATTTGCATGAATATCAAGGTAAACAATTATTCGCTGAATACAATATTCCTATATCGAAAGGTAAAGTTATTTTCAGTCCTGATGAGGTTATTGATGCTTGTAATGAAATTGGTGGAACAAAGTGGGTTGTTAAGACTCAGGTACATGCAGGAGGAAGAGGTAAGTCTGGTGGGGTTGAATTAGTTGATTCGCCTGAAAAGGCACTTGAATTCTCAAAAAAATGGATTGCAAAGAGACTTGTCACATACCAAACAGATAGCAAAGGACAATTGGTCAATTCAATTCTCATTGAAGAGTGTACAGAAATTAAATCTGAATTATATCTTAGCGCTGTCGTTGACAGAGAATCACAAAAGATAGTCTTTATTGGTTCAAGTGAAGGAGGAGTCAATATTGAAGATGTTGCAAAAAATTATCCAGATAAAATTATCTATCAAGCTGTTGAATTTAAGGATAAAAATTTAGCAGATCAGTCTATTGATATAGCTAATGTCTTAAAGTTGAATGACGATCAAACAAAACAATTTATTCCAATGATTGAAAATCTTTTGAGGCTTTTTGTTGAAAATGATTTAAGTTTGTTAGAAATAAATCCTCTTGTTATAGATGATAATGGGGATCTTCTATGTCTTGATGCCAAAATTAATATTGATTCAAATGCATTGTTTAGACAACCAAAAATTAATGATATGTATGATGAGACACAAGAGGATCCACAAGAAGCTGAGGCTGCTTATAATGATTTAAGTTACGTATCACTTGATGGAAACATTGGATGTATGGTTAATGGAGCTGGTTTAGCAATGGGAACAATGGACACAATAAAATACTTTGGTGGAAATCCTGCAAATTTTCTTGATGTTGGAGGAACTGCAACTCAAGAAAGAGTAACTAAAGCATTTAAAATTATTTTAAGAGATCCTGAAGTTAAAGTTGTTTTAGTCAATATATTTGGTGGAATCGTTAGATGTGATTTAATTGCAGAGGGTGTTATTGCGGCCATTAAGGATGTTGATATAAAAATTCCTGTTGTCGTTAGATTAGAAGGCAATAATGCCGAACTAGGAGCAGAAATTTTACTTAATTCAAATATTAGAATTATAAGTATTAATGATTTGGCTGAAGCTGCAAAAAAATCAGTGGAATTAGCAAAATGAGTATTTTAGTTAACAAAGACACAAGGTTACTTGTTCAAGGCTTCACTGGATCTCAAGGAACCCTTCATTCAGAGCAATCCATTTCATACGGAACGAATATAGTTGGTGGAGTAACTCCTGGTAAAGGTGGAAATACGCACCTTGATAGACCGGTTTTTAATACTGTAGAGGAGGCTGTAAAAGAAGTGGAACCAAATGCATCTTTAATTTTTGTACCAGCTAAGTTCTGCAAAAACTCAATAATTGAAGCTGCTGAAGCAAACATTAAGTTAATTGTTTGTATTACAGAAGGAATACCAACATTAGATATGTTAGAAGTAAAAAAAACAGTTGATAAATTGGGAGTCAGACTGATTGGACCAAACTGTCCAGGAGTAATAACTCCAGGTGAAGCAAAGCTAGGAATAATGCCTGGAGACATTCATCTCGCAGGATCAATAGGAATAATCTCCAGATCTGGTACATTGACATATGAAGCTGTCAAACAAACCACTGATATTGGTTTAGGTCAAAGTAGTTGTGTTGGTATTGGTGGCGACCCAATTCCAGGATCCTCATTTGTAGATATTTTAAAACTTTTTGAAGATGATAAGAAAACAGAAGCAATTGTAATGGTTGGAGAAATTGGAGGTAATGCAGAGGAAACCGCGGCGGAATATATAAGAGATAATATATCAAAACCTGTGGTTTCTTATATTGCAGGACAAACCGCTCCTGTAGGAAAAAGAATGGGACATGCTGGGGCAATCATTGCTGGTGGAAAGGGAACTGCAAAAGATAAAATTGAAAAATTAAAAAAATGCGGCGTTCATATTGCTGATAACCTTGTGTCTATTGGAGAAAAGGTTTCAGAGGTTCTATAGATTTATTTTTTTCTATATTAATTTTTATTATTTTTTTTAGTCTTGATATCGCAAGCACTGAGCAAAGAGATAAACCAATTATCATTCCGTACCACATCCCCTTTGCTCCAAGTGGATCTGAAAAACCATAATTTGTTAAAAAATATCCAATTGGCATTGCAAAGAACCAATATGAAATAACTAAAAGAATCATTGGAACAAAAGTATCCTTATAACCTCTCAAACTTCCTAATGCACCCATTTGTATTCCATCAGGTAATTGAAAAATTGCAGCAAAAATAATCAAGCTAATCGCCAGCTCTTTAACAGGAATTTCAGTTGTATATAAGCCTACTATAACTGGACCAAAAGCTATAATTACAAAACTATTTATCAGCGCACCCAAAATACATAAATAAACTGTTGAAAAGGAAGCAACCCTAGCTTGATCTGGATTTGATTCACCTATTAAGTTACCTACCCGAGTTGCTGACGCTAATCCAATTGCCAAAGGGACCATGAAAAATAAACTTGCTATATTTATTGCAACTGTATGACTTGCTACGACAACTTCACCAAGAATACTCAGTATAATTGCAGCTCCTGAAAACATACTAAGTTCAACAAAAATACCAATTCCTATTGGGAGGCCTAACTTAAAAACTTCTTTAGTCGTGCTCTTTGAAGGTGGAGAAAATGCTGCAAAGGGCATTGTTCTTGAATAATTCTTTGAAAAAGAAATATAAACAAATAATGTAAACATCATTAGGAATGCTACTATTGAGGTAGCAATGCCACATCCTACTCCGCCTAGCTTAGGTGCACCAAACCACCCATATACAAAAATCAAATCAAGAGGAATATTTAAGAGCATTCCTAAAAAAGCAATTACAAAGATAGGTTTAGTTAATGTCATTCCTTCGCTATAACATCGTAAACATGTAAAAACAGTAATAAATGCAATACCTGGTGCTACTGCTTTTAAATAGTCTATTGATATGTCTGTTATAGAACTTTTAATGGGAAGGTTTTTTAAAAGTATATCAAAATTAAAAAATATACATGCAAGCAAAAGACCAAGCGATGCTGCAATCCATAAAATTTCTCTCAGCTTTTTTCCAATTTCTTTAAATTTCTTAGCTCCATACAATTGGGCAACAATTGGAGTTACTGAAAAAATGACTCCAGTAACAAAAAACCATAGCGTATTGGCAAAAGCAGTTCCAACAGCTAAACCAGCTAGATCATTTGCGCTTGCCCTTCCAGCAATGATTGTATCAGCAGTCCCCATTAACATATATGACATTTGCGATCCGAAAATAGGAATGCCAATTTTAATTAATTGTTTAAATTCTAAAATGTATTTATTATTCAATTTAATGCTTAAATATTTTTTGAGTACTTTATCATAATAAAAGTATTTATTTAGGAGATAATTATTAGAAAAGATAACAGACCTTATTGGTTAAAAAAACTTTCAAAAAAATTAATTAAGGCTTATGTCAAACAATTTCTTGAACCCCAATTTAAGCATTTAGGAAAGGGTGGAGCATACTTTAAGCCTAAGTATATTAAGGTATTTGGTAAGAACGTTTCTGTTGACGATTTCCCGACTTTAATTGGTGCAAGAGATGCAAACATCCAATTTACTTCATGGAATATTGGTGAAAATGACGGAATTATTAATATTGGAAAATATTGCCTCATAACTCCAGGTGTGAGAATTATGGCTGCAGAAAAAATAGAAATAGGTGATGCATGTATGATTGCTCATGGAGCATATATTTCAGATGCAGATTGGCATGGTATTTATGATAGAGCACAACCTGTTGGAAATACCAAACCAATAATATTAAAAGATAATGTTTGGATAGGAGATAGCGCAATTATATGCAAGGGAGTTTCTATTGGAGAAAATAGCATTATTGGTGCAGGCGCTGTTGTTACAAAAAATGTACCGGAAAATTGCATTTATGCTGGCAATCCAGCCAGGTTGGTTAAAAAAATTAATGAAAAAGAATTTAATACAAGAAAAGATTTTTTTAGTGATCCTGCAAAACTTGCTTATGAGTTTGACATGCTTGATAAATTCTCTCTTAAAGAAAATACTCTTTTGAATTGGTTCAAGAGTCTGGTCAATCCAGACAAAACGCATTAGATACCTTTCAGGCATGTAAATTGCATGTACATTAATAATTAATATATATTTTTTATAAATAAAAAGGATTTTAATTGAGTGAAATAAATAAAACCGAATCTATTAACGTCTCTAAGAAATTAATAAAAAATATTCTTGAACAGACAGTTCTCAATAAAAGCATTCCTGATTCGCTAGGTTTTTTTCAATCAGATACATATAGATTTTTTTTCTTAATGAGTTTTATGTTGGAGTACTTTGAGGGTAACGAAATTTCTCAAGAGTATGCTATATCCTTGGTGCCAAAGAAATTTGCATCAAGAATTAAACGTCTACAGGTTTTGAAGCAAGCTGTAAAACTTGGATACTTGAGTGAAACAAGTTCTGATCACGATAGGCGAAGAAGAATATACAAACCAACAGAAGGTCTTTTGAATGATTTCTTAGCTTACTCAGAAAAAATATCTTCTTTTTCATAAGATAATCAATATTTTACTAAATCTACCTATATAACATCTTTTTAATTACAATGACTTATGGAAACAAATACTAAAAGTGACAAACAATGGAAAGATATCCTTGATGATGAAAGCTACAGGGTTACAAGATTATCTGGAACAGAGAGACCATTTACAGGCAAGTATTGGAATTTTAACGAAAAGGGTAGCTACAAATGCATTTGCTGTGGTGAAAAATTGTTTGAATCTGAAACAAAATTTGATGCTGGGTGTGGTTGGCCGAGCTTTTTCATTCCAGCTGATCAAACTTGTATAAACGAATTTAAAGATGACTCATTGGGAATGAGAAGAATAGAAGTTAAATGTTCTAAATGTGATGCTCATTTAGGACATGTTTTTAATGATGGCCCAGAACCAACAGGTTTGAGATATTGTATTAACTCAGCCTCACTAGATTTTGAACAAAATCAATAAAAAAAAACAAACTTTAACCGATGGATTTTTTTATAGCCTAAGGAAAGTTATTTCTGGAACCAGCTTATCAAGATTTTTTGGTCTGATAAGAGATATCTCCACAACAAATCTCCTAGGCGCCTCCGTATTTCATGATATTTTTGTTGTTTGTTTAAAAATACCAAATTTATTTAGAAGGTTTTTTGCAGAAGGAGCATTCAACCAAGCCTTTATTCCGATCTATAGTGATTATGAAAAGGCTAAAAATCACGATGATACTATTGAATTTTTAAATTCATTGTCTGGTATTTTGGTTAGTTTTTTATTTATTTTTACTATACTTGTCTTAATATTTGCCCCAATATTTATTTTTATTTTTGCTCCTGGTTTTTATTTTGATCCTCTAAAAAAAGACATATCTATAAATGTATTAAGAATAATGTTTCCCTATCTTGCTTTGATATCTTTGGTTGCCTTTGCAGGCGGCATACAAAATACACACAAAAAGTTTTCTTTACCTGCCTTCACACCTGTAATTTTTAATATATGCCTTATATTTGCAGCAATATTTATTGCACCTATTTATGAGATGCCAATTTATGCTCTCGCATGGGGCGTTTTTTTGGCTGGAATTTTACAACTTTTAATTCAAGTCTTGCCTCTATGGCAAATTAATAGGCTTCCTGTTCCTAAAATGAATATGAGCAACCCTGGAGTTAAAAAATTTTTTAAATTGATATTACCTGCTATTTTAGCAGGTGGAATAATTCAAATAAATTTACTTGTTGATACAATCTTTGCATCATTTCTGGAGACTGGAAGTCCAACATGGCTATATGTATCTGACAGATTGATTCAGTTACCAATGGGAATTTTTGCAATCGCGATAGGTACCGTGTTATTACCAACACTCTCAAAATATGATGTAGATGTTGAAAAAGATAAATTTATAAATACTATTCAAAATGGACAAAGATTCGTTCTTTTTATTGGGATACCTTGTTTGATTGGCCTTTTCTTTTGCGCAGAAGATTTAATAAGTACTATTTTCTATAGAGGAGCATTTTCTGATATTGATGTTATAAATTCATCATACAGCTTAATGATATTTTCATTTGGATTACCTTTTTTTATGTTGATGAAGGTTCTTACACCAGCTTTTTTTGCAAGAAAAGATACAAAAACACCTATGTATGTTGCTTTAATATCGCTTTTGCTAAATGCTACATTTAATTATTATTTTGCATTTGTTCTAGATTATGGGCATGTTGGAATTGCAATTGGAAGCTCATTAGCAGCAATTATCAGTGTTTTTATTCTTGAAATTAGTTTGTATAAAAATGGATTTATTAAATTAAAAAATATATTCAATATTTTTAATTTAAATATACTTTTATCTAGTATATGTTTAATTATATTTTTATATTTTTGTACTTCTTACTTAGATTTCATGAAATTATCTCAGATTGAAAGAATCTTTTATCTTCTTCTTGAGGTAGTAGTCTCAATTATTATTTATTTTTCTGTTTCAAGATTAATTTTAAGAAAACCATTCAAATTACTTTTCAATTGATATGTATTTAATAAGAGGACAACACAATCTAAAGTTATTTAATTCAAGATATCCCAATGAGGCTCTATCTGGAACTATAGGCAATTTTGATGGTTTGCATCTAGGTCATCAGGCAATTTTAAAAAAAATAAAAAAAAATGCAGATAAATATAATGCCAAAACTATAGTCTTTTTTACTGAGCCTCATGCTTCTGAATATTTTTCTATTATAAAAGATAAAAGTTCTAATCCTCCCCCAAGAATATGCCCATGGCGAGAAAAGTTTAAGCTTCTTGAAAAAAGTGGAATAGATTTTGCATGTTTTCTAAAGTTTAATAATAACCTTCGCACAATGTCTCCGGAAAGTTTCATATCTGAGATTTTAGAATCAATCAATTTAAAAAGTTTTACAGTTGGTGATGATTTTAGATTTGGAGCTGACAGGAAAGGTGATACTGACCTCCTAAGAGTTTGGGGAGATCAAAAAGGAATATATATTGAAAATACAGAAACTATTCTCTTTAAGCAGGAGCGGGTAAGCAGCTCAAGAATAAGGTGTGCACTTCTAGAAAATAATTTTGAATTGGCAAAAAATCTTTTAGGAAGACCTTACACTTTTTCTGGGAAGGTTGTACATGGCCAGCACCTTGGGAGAACTATAGATGTTCCAACAGCAAACATATGGCTTCCAAATCAACGACTCCCAATACGAGGAGTTTATGCCGTGGAATGTAAACTAAATAACATAAAACTTAATGGTATTGCAAACATGGGGGTAAGACCTACAGTAGGAGGAGATAAACCAGTATTAGAAGTTCACTTATTTGAATTTAATAAAAACATTTATTCCCAAAGACTTCGTGTCAAATTTGTTAAAAAAATAAGAGATGAAAAGAAATTTGATAATTTAGACATGTTAAAATCTCAGATTCAAGAGGATATATCGACAGCAAAAAATATTTTACGTACTTCCAATGACAACTAATTATAGAGATACATTAAATCTTCCAAATACTGATTTCTCAATGAAAGCTGGATTGCCTAGAAAAGAGCCAGAAATATTAGATTTATGGTCCCGAACAGATTTATACGGAAAGATTAGAAAAAAATATGAAGATAAAGAATTGTTTCTTTTGCATGACGGGCCACCCTATGCAAATGGTGATATACATCTAGGGCATTCAGTTAATAAAATCTTAAAGGATATAACTATTAAACACAAAACTCTTCAAGGTTTTAACGCCCCTTATGTACCTGGTTGGGATTGTCATGGTCTTCCAATTGAGCTTAATGTTGAAAAGAAGCATGGAAAAAACAGTGAACTCGTTAAAAACAAAGAGGTTTTTCAAAAAGCTTGCAAAGAATATGCTGAAAGCCAAATAAATAAACAATTAAATGATTTTAAAAGACTAGGTGTACTTGGTGATTGGGAAAATTCATATAAATCACTTGATCCAAAATTTGAAGCAGACATCGTCAGATCGTTAGGTATTATATATAGTGAAGGTTATCTTGAAAAAGGTGAAAAGCCTGTTCATT
>CABZTX010000005.1 GCA_902528875.1 uncultured SAR86 cluster bacterium
TAAAAGATTTTTATGATGATAATATCAACGATTTTGAAATTAGTCTTTCAGGAAGTGGTTCTTGTATGTATGTGACATACAACGAAAGGAAAGAAATAGATAAATTAGTTAAAAAAATTCCAAGTAATTGGAGATTCTTTTTCTGTAAACCATTACAATATTCGCCGATACGTCTCTTATAAATGTTTTGGGGTGTAGCCAAGCGGTAAGGCAACGGGTTTTGATCCCGTCATGCGTAGGTTCGAATCCTACCACCCCAGCCATCTTTTATGATGTATCATGGTGCAATAATGGATAAACAAAATTTAGATATTTTTACTGGTACTGCTAACCCAGATTTTGCAAAAGAAGTTTCAGATCTTCTTGGAATTAAAATTTCATCCGCTGATGTTGGATATTTTTCTGATGGTGAATTAAGAGTTGAAATTGAAGAAAACGTAAGAGGACATGATACATTCATTATTCAATCAACCTGTTCTCCAACAAATAAGAATGTAATGGAAATTATGCTAATTGCTGATGCGCTTAAAAGATCCTCAGCATCAAAAATTACAGCTGTAGTGCCATATTATGGTTATGCAAGACAAGACAGAAGAGTAAGATCAGCTAGAGTTCCAATAAGTGCTAAAGTTGTTGCAGATATGTTTAGGTCTGTTGGTATTGATAGAGTTTTAACGATTGATCTTCATTCAGAAACTATTCAAGGCTTTTTTGATATGCCAGCAGATAATGTTTATGCAACAAAATTAATGGTAGATGATATTAAGTCAAATAATGAAAGAATTGAAATTGTTGTTGTGTCACCTGATGTTGGGGGAGTTGTAAGATCACGAGCATTAGCAAAGCTTTTAGATCAAACTGATTTAGCAATTATTGATAAAAGAAGAGCTGCTGCAAATCAATCTGAAGTAATGAATATTATTGGAGAAGTTGAGGGAAAGGTATGTATTGTTCCTGATGATATTATTGATACAGCTGGAACGCTTTGCAATGCTGCAAATGCCCTCAAAGAAAAAGGCGCAAAAGCTGTTAAAGCATACATTACACATCCAGTTTTATCAGGACCAGCTATCGAAAGGTTAGAAAAGTCTGAAATTGATGAACTTGTTGTAACAAATTCTATTCCACTATCCCCAGATGCTAAAAAATGCAGTAAAATACGCGTCATTTCATTAGGTTCAACAATTGCTGAATGTATAAAAAGACTTAGTAATGAAGAATCTTTAAGTGAAATGTTTATATAGAGAAAATTATGTCAGATCAAATTATACTAAATGCAGATATAAGAGAAAGAACTGGATCTAATAAAGCAAGAGTGATACGCAAAATTGATGGAATGGTTCCTGCAATTGTTTACGGTGATGAAAAAGAAACATTAAATATCAAATTAAAATTAAATGAACTCACTAAAGCTTCAGAAAATGAGCTTTTTTATACTCAAGTTCTTCTTATTAAAACAGGTGAGGATGAAGAAAAAGTTGTTTTGAAAGAGCTCCAAAAAGATCCAGCAAAAGGTAAGTTTTTACATGCTGACTTTCAAAGAGTATCAAGAAAAACAAAATTGAAAGTTGTTATACCTGTTAACTTTCTCAATGAAGAGGAATGTGTGGGCATTAGAGAAGATGGTGGAGTTGTTGCAAAAGCTATAAGAGAAATAGAGATTATGTGTTTAGCTGGAAACATTCCTGAAGCAATTGAAGTTGACATAGAAAATCTTCATCTTGGTGAATCAATAAGGCTAACAGAAATTTCACTTCCAGAGGGATCTGAAGTCCCTGGCTTAACTGAAGAAACTGATCAAATGGTTGTTTCAGTAAACGCACCTAAGGCTGTAGAAGAAGATCCTATTATTGAAGAAGATATTGTAGACGGCGAAGCTACAGAACAAGATGATTCATCTTCAGATGGTGAAGATTCTAGTTCTGAAAAGTCTGAAGAAACCAAAGAAGATAACTCTGAAGAAAGTTAAAAATGTACAGGCTTTGTATCATTGGACTAGGTAATCCTGATGCAAAATATCAAGGAACTCGCCATAATATTGGCAAAGATTGGTTAATTAAAAAATCTAGTCAATTCTTTAAAGAATTTACTTCTAAAAAAAAATTAAAATCTGAAATTGGAAAATCTCATTCTGATGAAATTTTATGGTCAATACCTAAAAATTTTATGAATGAATCTGGAGAAACAGTTCTAGCAATTCTAAAGTCAACAAATATTTCTACAGATATGCTTATAGTAATACATGATGATTTAGATTTAAATTTAGGCGATATTCGAATCAAAAAAGGTGGCGGACATGGTGGACACAATGGTCTTAGGGATATTATAAATAAAATTGGTAAGGATGACTTTATCAGGATAAGGATTGGCATTGGGCATCCTGGAAAAAAAGAAGATGTAACTAATTGGGTTTTAAACAAATTTTCACCTGACGAAAAAATGACTCTTGATAGGGTATATTTACAATTTGCTGAAATATTTGAATTAATATGCAATGATCAAATAGACAAAGCTCAAAAAATTCTTCATACAAACTAACATAATGGGTTTTAAGTGTGGAATTATTGGACTTCCAAATGTTGGTAAATCAACTTTATTTAATGCCCTAACAAAATCTAAAATTCCCGCTGAAAACTTTCCTTTCTGTACTATTGATCCAAATGTTGGGAAAGTTTTACTTCCTGACAATAGACTTAATCAAATTAATGAAATTATTAATAGTGAAAAAATTATTCCAGCCGTTCTAGACCTAGTAGATATTGCTGGTCTAGTTAAAGGTGCGGCAGATGGTGAAGGTTTGGGCAATTCATTTTTATCTAATATAAGAGAAATGACAGCATTAGCTCATGTTGTTAGATGCTTTGAAGATGACAATATTACACACGTAAATGGTTATGTTGATCCTAAACGAGATGTTGAAATAATCAATTTAGAGCTAATACTTGCTGATTTAGAATCAGTAAGTAAAAGAATATTGAGAGCTGAAAAATTATTAAAAACTAATGATAAAGAAAATAAAATTCGCTATGAGCTGTTACATTCTATAAAAAATGAACTAGAGCTTGGAAAGTTAATAAATCTTGAGGATTATGAGCTTTCTAATCAAAAAATTATAAAGGAATTTCAATTACTAACATCAAAACCAACTTTTTTTGTTGCCAATATTGATGAATCAGAAGATTCAAAACTTCATTTTGAAAGGCTCAAAAAATTTGCAGCGAATATAGGAGCATCTGTTATACCGGCATCTATAAAAATTGAGCAAGAAATATCATTACTTAAAGATGAAGAAAAATCAGAGTATTTAGAGCTTCTTGGAATGAGTGAGCCTGTGCTAAACAAAATTATTTTCGAAGGATACAGAATTCTTGGTTTAAAAACTTTCTTTACAGCAGGTCCAAAAGAAATTAGAGCATGGACGATTAAAAATGGATATTCTGCACCAAATGCCGCAGGAGTTATTCATACTGATTTTGAAAAAGGTTTTATAAAAGCTGAGGTTATAGATTTTAAAGATTTTATAGAATGTAATGGTGAGCTAAAAGCTAAAGAAAAAGGAAAACTCAGACTAGAGGGCAAAGATTATATAGTTAAAGATGGAGATATCATTCATTTTAAATTTAATGTGTGAAAATTAATTGACTCTTAATATTTTGATATTATCATTCAACGATTGGCTATGTAGCTCAGATGGTTAGAGCACAGCACTCATAACGCTGGGGTCGGTGGTTCAATTCCACCCATAGCCACCATTTTTTCTATTTTTTATTAATTAAGAAAATAATTATTAAAGAAACGAGTGCAACAATCCCATTATCTCCAATGGCATCTAAGATTGTAATTAAATTTGAATAGACAATACCAACAAATGGAGCATCAACTCCAAATATTATTCCAAGTAATAAAGCAACAGCAATAACTGATAAAAGAACGTCTGTAGCTTGCTTTAAATAACTTTTTATTTTACTTAATGAATAAAAAAAATCTATTTTCATGAGAACATTTTAAATCAAAGGGAGATAAATATCTCCCTTTGAAAAGTAAATGATTACTTAAGTAACCCTATTAAGATTGCAGCTACTAGCAAACCAACAAGACCCGCATCACCAAGTGAAGAAACTACACCAAGTAGATTTGTGAGTACATCGCCGAAGAACCAAGTATCGCCAAAAACGATACCAGCTACAACACCTAATCCGATAACAGCAACAAGGATCTTTGTAAGACTTGATACTATATCGCCAATCATTTTCATTGCATTATCCATAATAACTCCCCCCTATTAAGGTTTATTTATGTTTTGCACTTTCAATCAGAACACAAAATATGGAGGGAATCAAATTCTGTTAACAAATTTAAGACACAATATTTGACTTTTTGAATTTTATCTAATAGTGAACAAATATGTGTATTATTTATATTTAATCAGCTTTATTTGCTAAAGCTTTCATTGATAATTTCATCTTTCCTCTATCAAATCCTATTAGCTTTACTTCAATTTCTTGACCTTCTTCAAGAACATCATTTACATTTTCAGTTCTTTCCTCTGAGATTTCTGAAATATGCAGCAACCCGTCTTTGCCAGGTAAAATATTTACAAATGCACCAAATTCAACAATCTTAACTACCTTTCCCTTATAAACTTTATCTAGCTCAGGTTCTTCAAGTATTCCTTCAATTATAGCTAAACATTCTTTCATTGATTTTTGGTTTTGACCAAATACCGATACCACTCCATCATCATTAATATCAACAGTAGCACCAGTCTTTTCTTGCATTGATTTTATAACTGCTCCACCTTTTCCAATAATTTCTTTTATTTTATCTTTATCAACCATAAATGATTTCATTGATGGAGCATTCTCAGATAATTCTTTTGGAGAAGAAAGTACATCATTCATAATCCCAAGAATATGATTTCTGGCCGATTTTGCTTTAATAAGAGCAGATTCCATGATTGATTCGTCTATTCCAGATATTTTAATATCCATCTGTAGTGCTGTGATTCCTGTTACAGTTCCGGCAACTTTAAAATCCATGTCACCAAGATGATCTTCATCTCCTAGAATATCTGTCAAAACTGCAAAATCATCTCCTTCCTTTATAAGACCCATAGCGATACCTGCAACTGGACTTGACAATGGAACACCAGCATCCATCAATGATAATGAGGTTCCACAAACTGATGCCATTGAACTTGAGCCGTTTGATTCGGTTATTTCTGATACAACTCTCATGGTATAACCAAATTCATCAACATCTGGTAATACAGCTTTTATAGCTCTTTTAGCAAGATTTCCATGTCCTATTTCACGTCTTTTAGGGCCCATCGGCATTCCTATTTCTCCTACACTGTAAGCAGGGAAATTATAATGAAGCATAAAATTATCAGAGCCCTCACCCTCGATTGATTCAATTCTTTGCGCATCTCTTGAGGAACCCAATGTTGCTACTACCATAGCTTGTGTTTCACCTCTTGTAAATAATGCTGAACCATGCGTACCTGGAAGCACATTTGTTTCTACAAAAATAGGTCTTACTGTATCAAGATCTCTTCCATCTATTCTTGGCAAATTATTGAGGATATTCCCACGAACAATATTTTTCTCTAATTCCTTGAATGAATTAATCGCCTTTCCCATTTCAATTTCGTCTAATTCTTCGTAATCTTCAGTAATCAATTTTTTAACATCTGATAGAGTATTGTTTCGTTCTGCTTTATTAGAAATTTTAAATGCCTCAGTTATTTGTTCTTTATATTTAGATTCGATTTCAGAATAGTAATTATTTGTATTTTCTTCCTCTTGAATAACCCATTCCTCATTTCCAGTTAAACCTTTGAGTTCATTACATGCGTTAATGACGGCTTTCATTTCTTGATGTCCAAATAAAACTGCCCCTAGCATAAGATCTTCATTCAATTCTTTTGCTTCAGACTCAACCATTAAAACTGCTTTATCAGTTCCAGCAACAACCATATCCAAATATGATTCATCTAATTCTTCATAAGACGGATTTAAAATATATTCTCCATCTATGAAACCAACACGTGCAGCCCCCATAGGCCCATCAAAAGGAACTCCTGAGATGGTTAAAGCTGCTGATGCGCCTATCATTGCAGCTATGTCAGGATTTTGCTTTTTATCAGATGACATAACAGTGCAGAATATCTGTATTTCATTTGTAAAATTGTCAGGGAACATTGGTCTAATAGGACGATCTATTAGTCTGGATGTTAACGTCTCTCTTTCTGTTGGACGTGCCTCTCTTTTGAAGAAACCACCAGGAATTCTACCAGTTGCGTAAAACTTTTCTTGGTAAAAGACAGCTAGTGGGAAAAATCCTTTGTTTGGATCTGCTTCTTTTTTTGCAACCACGGTAGTCAGTACTACCAGATCTCCTATGGTGACCATTACGGCAGCTGTAGCTTGTCTCGCAACTTTATTTGTTTCTATTTTTACTTTTTGATTTCCGTACTGGAATTCTACACTTGTAGATTCTAATTTATTATTTTCCACGATTTTCCTTTAAATTATAAAAATGGTATTAGCCCCTGAGATTTAGTTTTTTTACTAAATCTGAATAACTGTTAGCATCTTTCCTTTTTAAATAGGCTAAAAGCTTTCTTCTTAGATTGACCATTCTGATAAGACCAGTTCTGGAGTGATGGTCTTTATTATGATTTTTGAAATGATTTTGAAGTTTATTAATATTTTCTGTTAAAAGCGCTATTTGCACTTCTGGTGATCCAGTATCACCCTCATTTCTTTTAAATTTATTAACTATACTTGCCTTCTCTTCAGTTAATAGTGCCATATTATTATCCTTGTAATGTAATTAATGAACCGCAAACCTCTCATTACTGAAGTAAGCGAGCAAATATTATAACTTATTATTGATTTAAACAAGCTGTTTATGTTTTAAACACTTATTGTCAATTTCTCCAATCCCAATAAAAGTGTTATTTTGATCAATAATTTTATAAATATTTGTTAATTCAGTCCTATTTATAAGCTTTCGCCCATTTGAAAAGAATTTAAGTTCGGTTGAGTTTAACTCTAATGTTTCTAAATTTTGAAAAGCATCCTCAATGGGAATTATGTGTCTTACTTTAAGTTCACTTAACGATCTAGAATCTTCAATTCTGAAGTCATCCTGTGAAATTCTTTTCAATGATTTCATATGTGCTCCACATCCCAATTTTTTCCCAAGATCCCTTGCTATTGATCTAATGTATGTCCCTTTTGAACAGCTTATATTGAAAGAACAAATGTTATTAATTACATTGATATTGTTGATATTTTTTATATTTATTTTTCGTGGATCTTTTTCAATCAATTTTCCTTTTCTTGCATATTTATATAATGGCTTTCCTTTATGCTTAAGAGCTGAAAAAAATGGAGGTTTTTGCAATGAAATCCCTATAAATTTTTGAATTTCTTCTGTTATTTTTTGCTTTTTTGGAATATTTTGTGATTCATAAATTACCTCCCCTGTTGCATCATCAGTGTTAGTTGAAACACCAAGTTCAACTGAAACATTATAAGATTTATCTGCATTTAAAAAATAATTTGAAAATTTTGTTGCTCTATTAATTGCTAAAACTAATAGCCCCTCTGCAGCAGGATCAAGTGTTCCCAAGTGACCTACTTTTTCAAAAGAAAAGGTCTTTTTTACTTCTTGAACAATAAAATTTGATGAGTCACCATATCCTTTATTAACTAAAAGAAAACCATTCATAGTTATTTGAGATTTTTAAATAACTGTTCTATATTTTTAGAATATTCAATACTCTCATCAAACTTAAAAATAACTTTAGGAACCCTTCTAATTTCAATACTTTTTGAAAGCTTCGATCTTATCATTCCAGATAATTTTTTTAGAAGTCTTTCCTCAATCATACTCTCATTCTTTTTTATAGATTTTCCAATGACTGTGTAATAAAGATATGCGATTCCAATATCATCTGTGACCTTAACAGCAGTTATATTTAAGTTTTGAAATCTAGGGTCTTTAACATCCTTTTTTAAAATAAGAGAGACTTCTCTTTTAAGTAAATCTGCAATTTTTTCAGACCTGTTCGATGCCATAAACTTTTAAATTACTTGGGCTTCTTCCTTTCTATCAAATACCTCAATTTTATCTCCTGGTTTTATATCTTTATAATTTTTAATTCCCATACCACATTCATTACCATTTTTGACTTCATTGACATCTTCTTTAAATCTTCTTAATGAATTTAACTCACCTTCAAATATAACTATTTCATCTCTTAAAACTCTCACAGGCTTATTTCTTAAAACATTTCCTTCAATAACATTGCAACCTGCTACTTGTCCAAATTTCGGTGAATTAAATACTTCTAATACTTCTGCTGTTCCAATGATAATTTCTTTTACAATTGGATCTAAAAGCCCGCTCATTCTTGCTTTAACATCATCTAGCAGTTCATAAATTATGCTGTGATAACTAAGCGGAATTGATTCGGATTCAATTATTTTTTTTGCTGTGTTATCAGCTCTTACATTGAAACCAATAATTATCGAATCAACTGCCACAGCTAAATTTGCATCTGATTCGCTAATACCTCCAACACCACTTGAAACAATTTTTACTTTTGCTTTTTCATTACCAAGCTCAAATAATGCAGAATTGATTGCTTCACATGTTCCACCAACGTCAGTTTTAATAATTACATTAAGAACCTTTCTTTTTTCCTGCCCCAAAGTTTCAAAAAGATCACCTACTGATTCATCTTTTTGTTTTAAAAGTTTTTTCTCTTTCTCTTTTATAACTCTAAACTCTGCAATTTCACGAGCTTGTTTTTCATTTTTCACAACCTGAAATTGATCTCCAGAAGTTGGCACACTATTTAGTCCGAGCACTTCTACAGCTGCTGATGGTCCTGCTGTCTTAATTTTTTGGCCATCACTATTTACAATACTTTTAATTTTTCCAATTGTATTTCCAGAAACAACCAAATCACTAACTTTAAGAGTTCCATTTTGAATAAGAAGTGTTGATACAGCTCCTCTAAATTTATCTAATTCTGATTCAATTACAACTCCTTGAGCTGCTCCTTCATAATGAGCTTTCAATTCAAGAAGTTCTGCCTCTAAAGAAATACTTTCTAAAAGTTCTTCAATGCCATCACCTTTAAGAGCTGATATTGGTTTCATCTGTATATTCCCACCCCAATCTTCTGGTGTTAAGTCTTTACTTGCCAAGTCACCTTTGACTTTTTCGATATCTGCGCCATCTAAGTCAATTTTATTTATAGCAACTACAATCGAAACTCCTGCAGCCTTAGCATGATTAATAGCTTCTTCAGTTTGTGGCTTAATACCATCATTTGCAGCTACAACTAAAACTACAATATCAGTGGTATTTGCTCCTCTAGCTCGCATTGACGAAAAAGCAGCGTGACCAGGAGTATCAATAAAAGTTAGTCTTCCTTTTGAAGTCTCAACCTCATATGCACCTATATGTTGTGTAATTCCTCCTGCTTCACTATCTACAACTTTTGTTTTTCTTATATAATCTAATAGAGTGGTTTTACCATGATCAACATGACCCATGACTGTAATTACTGCAGGTCTGGATTTGGCTTCATCATTATATTGAATTAAATTAGCTATATCTTCTTCTAAATTTTCTTCTTTAATTGCGATTCCATTATGTCCAATCTCCTCAACAACCAAAATTGCAGTTTCTTGATCAATAAAATCGTTAATGTTTGCTACTACGCCTAAACTCATTAAATTTTTAACAACTTCGCCACCTTTAACAGCCATAGATTTTGCTAGATCACCAACTTGAACTGTTTCAGGCACTTCTACATCTTTTTTTATAAATTCTTTTGGCGCTTCGAATTGATGTTTTGAATCATCTAAGTTGACTTCCTTTTTCTTGTATGCATTTACAGCGCTTGATAATTGATCTTGTACGTTTACTGGATTAATTTGTTGAACTTCAGTTCTTTTAAATTTAGATTTTCTATTTTCTTGCTTTTGCTTAATTGCTTCTTTAAGTTGTTCTTCCCTTTTAATTTGTTGCTCTTTAAGCTGCTCCGATGCTGCAGCCCTCTTTGCCTCGATATTATCTGAGTAACTCTTCTTTGAAGAAGTTGATAGGGATGCTTTTCCTTTTGATGTAACTTTTACACCAGATTCTGAAGTCACAGACTTTGATGAGGTTGATTTTGCTCTTTTTAAAAATTTAAGTAACGCTTGTTTATCAGCAGGAGTAATTTCATCTGATTCTTTACTATGGTTTAAGCCAGCCTTTTGCATTCTATCAATTAAAGCTTTATCACTAATCTTTAATGTTTTTGCAAAGTCTTTAACTGTGATACCCAATTTAACTCCTATTCCTCTTTAAACCAATGTTCTCTGGCCTTCATGATCATTGAAGAGGCCTCATCATTGGAAATATCAATGATGTCTTTTAACTCGTCTACTGAAAGTTCTGCAAGATCGTCTTTGTTCTTAATACCTTTATTAGAAAGTTTTTGTATATTTTCATCTTCAAGGTTTAAATCTGAAAGTGATTCTATATTTTCTTCTTCCTCAGAAACAGCTCCCATTGCCTCCACTAAGGCGGCATCTTCAGCAGCAAGTTTAATTCTATTAATTTCATCTTCAGTTTCAATAAAGTCAGAAAAAATATCATTGGCAGCATAAGCTATTCCGTCAAAAGAGCTTAATCCTGTAGATATTATTTTTTCACCTACCTCATCTGATACATCAAGATTATCAATAATTTTTGCTAAGAATTCAGTTTCATCAACTTTTACTTTTGCTTCAGCCTCATCATTGCTTATAACATTAAGATTCCATCCAACTAACTTTGATGCAAGTCTTATGTTTTGACCTCTAGATCCAATTGCCAATGCAAGATTTTCCTCATTTACGGCTATCTCCATTGATCTTGATTCTTCATCCATGACAATTGACTCAACTTTAGCAGGAGATAATGCGTTAATAACTAATTGGGCAGGGTTGTCATCATAAATAATAATATCTATTCTTTCATTACCCAACTCTGACGAAACAGCTTGAACTCTTGAGCCTCTCATTCCAACACAAGCTCCAACGGGATCAATTCTTCCATCATTCGTTTTAACCGCTATTTTTGATCTAGATCCAGCATCTCTAGCCACTCCCCTAATTTCAATAACATCTTCATTAATCTCTGGAACTTCAATACTAAATAATTCTGTAACCATCTCTGGACATGATCTATTTAAAAGTAATTGCGGACCTCTGCCTTCAATCTCAGTAATTTGGAGTACTGCACGAATCCTATCATTAATTTTATATATTTCGCCTGGCATTAGTTTATCTCTTGGCAGAAGAGCCTCTGCCTCTTGAGAAATATCAACAATAATATTGTCTCTAGTAACTCTTTTTACAGTACCAGAAACAAGTTTATTATTTTGTGGTTTAAATTGTTCAACAACTTTTTCTCTCTCGGCTTCACGAACTTTTTGCAGCATTACCTGCCTTGCAGCTTGAGTTTCTATCCTACCAAAAATGACATTCTCCTGTTTTACAGTCATGATTTCGCCTATTTCTAATTTTGAATCATCAGTGGTTGTGTGGGTTTCGTGATGAAACTCCTCATTATTTTTATCAAATACAATCCAATTCCTATGAGTAGAATATTCACCAGTATTTCTATCTATTTCAACAAATAAATCAGCATCCTCATGAAAATGTCGTTGAGACGCGGATGCAATTGCAATTTCTATTGCTTTAAAAATAATGTCTTTATCAAGGCCTTTCTCTGTTGAAACAGAATCAACAACAGTTAAAATTTCGTTACTTTGCATAATTATTATCCTTAATTAATTTTTTATAATTCGGTTTTAGTTTGCATAAATCAATATCATTAAAATTAAAATTCATAACTTTGTTTTCAACTACTATAGAGAACATATTTTCTTTACATTTTGAAAGTTTTCCAGAAAAATTTCTTTTTCCATTATGCAGCTCCTTAGACTTGAGTAACAAATCTTCACCAATATAATCATTTAATTGATTGATTTCAAAGAATTTTCTATCGATACCTGGAGTTGAAACTTCCAAAATATAGTTATCACCAAGGCTCAAATCAAGATTTGGTTCATATTTCAAGTCTTTTGATATATTTTCACAATCATTTATATCGACGCCATTATCAGAATCAATGAATATTCTTAAAGTAGTATTTTTTTTACCTCTTAAAATTTCAATACCCCATATGAAACAATTATTGTCGTTAATGACTGGTTTAACTATCTTTTCTATATCCTTTTTCAACATATTTTTTATACAAAAAAAGGGCAATTGCCCCACAAAATTTATCTAACTTTGGTAGCGGGGGCTGGATTTGAACCAACGACCTTCGGGTTATGAGCCCGACGAGCTACCAGACTGCTCCACCCCGCAACGCAGCGAACATGAAGTTTATGAAAGTAAGATTGATTGGTCAAGCTTATTTTATGTTTGTTATTAACAAAGTTGTTATAATCACGCAATTTGCCGAAGTGGTGGAATTGGTAGACACGCTAGCTTGAGGGGCTAGTGAGCGAAAGCTCGTGCGGGTTCAAGTCCCGCTTTCGGCACCATTATTATTAATCTAAAGGAATTTCGTCTGAAAAACTATCTTCTGTAGCCTCTTCAATTAATGGGGTATCAAAAATGACTTCTGAGTTCTCATTTTTATATAGATATGCCAAAAGCATAGACAATATGAGCCAGATAGTAACAAGAATATATGTAATTTTTCCTAAAAAATTAGATGGGCCGAGAGCTCCAAACATTGAATTTGAAGATCCCCCACCAAAAGCAGAACCAAGATCTGAACCCTTTCCTTGTTGCAGTAAGACTAATCCTATAATGACTATAGCAAGAACTATACAAATTACTTTAATAAATATAATCATTTATAACTTCCATTAAAACTTTTAACAATATTAGCAAAACTGGCTCCCTCTAAAGAAGCTCCACCAATTAATGCACCATCAACAAATTCACAATTAAAAAAATCTTTACAATTATCAACACTTACACTTCCGCCATATAATACTTGGGGTATCAATGAATTTATTGAAGAGGATTGTACAACATCTTTAATAAATTTATGAATTTCATTCACTTCTTCTTTTAAAGGCGTCTTACCTGTTCCTATTGCCCAAACAGGCTCATATGCAATAACAATTTCGTTTTGAAAATTTAAACCTTCAAGGACTCTCAATTGTTTATATATTACTTCTTTGGTTAAATTATTCTTATTTTCTTCAAACGTTTCACCAACACATAAAATAGGAGTTGCTACATCAATCAATTTATGAATTTTCTCTTTTATAGAAGAGTTTTTTTCATCAAAATATTGTCTCCTCTCCGAATGTCCAACTATAGAAAAATTACATTCATAATCTAAAATCATTTCAGCTGAAATTGCACCTGTCATCGCGCCACTTGAAGCATCCAAATCTTGAGTTCCCAGTTTTATTTCTAGGGATTTTTCAGAAATGATTCGTTTTACATATTCCAGGTATATTGTTGGTGGCGCAATACCTATATAAGAACTTTCTTTATAAATGTAGTTCTTTACAAATTCTTCAAACCACGCGAAGATCATTTGTTTATTGCCATTACACTTCCAATTTGCAATTATCATTTACGCCTTTGACTTGATAAGCTTTTCAATATCAGATGCAAATTTTTCTGCAACTTTTCCCCCTGATGCTTCAACCATTATTCTTATTTTTGATTCTGTACCTGATGCCCTTAATAGAACTCTTTCTACCGTTATATCAGATTCGATCTCTTTAATTATTGAGATTATATCTTTATCATTTACTATATCTTTATTTTTAACTTGAACCGCTTTATTTACTTGAGGTATCTTAATAAAATTTCTTAAAACTTCGCTTGGTGTCTTTTCAAGAAGTAAAAGAGAGGAAATAACCTTTAAGGCTGCAATTGTTCCATCACCAGTACTTACTAAATCTTTACATATAATGTGGCCTGAGGTTTCTCCTCCAAGCATCCAACCTTTTTTTGTAAGCATTTCACTTACATGTTTATCTCCGACATCAGCTCGTAAAAATTTATATCCAAGCTTTTTAATTCCATTTTCAAGACCTAAGTTACTCATTGTAGTTCCAACAACACCAGACCAAGGACCAGTTCTATTTGGATTTGCAAATGCCAATATATATAGAAGATCATCGCCGTCAAGAATATTTCCTTTATCATCAACTAAGATAACTCTATCACCGTCACCATCCAGAGAAATTCCATAATCTGCTCTATGATCGATAACAGCTTTCTTAACCACTTCTGGATTTGTTGAACCACAATTTTTATTAATATTATAACCATCTGGTTCATTGCCAATAATTATTACCTCAGCACCTAATTCTTCAAAAATTTCTGGACTAACCTTATAACAAGCACCGTTTGCACAATCAATAACTATCCTTAGTGAAGAAAATGATATATCAGATGGAACTGTTGACTTACAAAATTCAATGTATCTGGGACCTGATTCATCAAACCTATATGCTTTACCTATTTCAGATGTCTCAACTGTTGATAGATTTGATGATAAATACTTTTCTATTCTTCGTTCTATATCTCTTGAAATTTTTTCTCCATCTTCATTGAAAATTTTTATCCCATTATCTAAAAAATCATTATGAGATGCGCTTAATACAACACCAAATTTATTTCTTAAAGTTTTTGTAAGATAAGCAACACCGGGAGTTGGTAACGGCCCAAGAAGTCGAACATTTACACCTGAAGCAATAAAGCCTGCTTGAAGAGCAGCTTCTAGCATATAACCAGATATTCTTGTATCTTTCCCAATAACAACAGTTTTCCAACCTAGCTCTTTCATAACTAAGCCAGTTGCATGACCTATTTTTAGACAAGCTTCAGGAGTTATTAGGCTTTCAACAGGGCCTCTGATTCCGTCAGTACCAAATTTTAAATTCATCAAAGAGTATTATAACTCTTCTGCAGTACCTTTTATTGAAGTTTTTTTAGAAGACTTCCCTTTGGGTGAATCGTCATCTGACCATCCTTTAGGTTCTCTAGGTGTTGCCCCAGCCATGATATCGTCTATCTGTTCAACCCCTATAGTCTCATATTTAAGAAGAGCGTCTGCCATGACATTAAGTTTATCAAGATTTTCTTTGAGAATTGTTTCTGCTTTTGAATAGCAGCTATCAATAATTGACTTAACCTCTTTATCAATTAGTTTAGCTGTCTCCTCACTCATATTTTGAGATGGAGCTGCTGCAGTTCTCCCTAAAAATGGACTACCTTCATCTTCACCATATTTCAAGGGGCCAATTGACTTAGATAACCCCCACTTAGTAACCATATTTGTCGCAATGTTTGTTGCTACTTCAATATCATTCGAAGCACCAGTTGTTATGCCTTTATCACCATTAATGATACTTTCAGCAATTCTACCTCCAAATAGAGCTGCAATTCTTCCTTGGAGATATTCCTTGCTTTGCATATATGTATCTTCTTCAGGTAAAAACATTGTTACACCAAGCGCTCTTCCTCTTGGGATTATTGTAACTTTATATACAGGATCATGTTTTGGAGATAATCTTCCAACAATTGCATGACCTGCCTCATGATAAGCTGTAATTCTTTTTTGCTCCTCGCTTAGAATCATAGATTTTCTTTCTGCGCCCATCATTATTTTATCTTTAGCTAAATCAAGATGTGATTGATCAATTTTCTTATCAGAATATCTTGCTGCAAATAGAGCCGCCTCATTGATTAAGTTTGCAAGATCTGCTCCTGAGAAGCCTGGTGTGCCTCTAGCAATAACATGAGGATCGACATCTGCATCAAGAGGTACTTTTCTCATATGCACTTTAAGAATTGCCTCTCTTCCTCTAATATCAGGAAGATCAACAACAACTTGTCTATCAAATCTACCTGGTCTTAATAATGCTGGATCAAGCACATCTGGTCTATTAGTTGCTGCAATAACAATAACTCCATCATTTCCTTCAAAACCATCCATTTCAACAAGTAGTTGATTTAATGTTTGCTCTCTTTCATCATGTCCTCCGCCTAGGCCTGCACCTCTATGTCTACCAACTGCATCTATTTCATCAATGAAGACGATACATGGAGATTGTTTTTTGGCCTGTTCAAACATATCTCTAACACGTGATGCTCCAACACCAACAAACATTTCAACAAAATCTGATCCAGAAATAGTAAAAAAAGGAACCTTTGCTTCACCAGCAACTGCACGCGCAATTAAAGTCTTACCTGTACCTGGAGGACCAACCATAAGAACGCCTCTTGGAATCTTTCCACCAAGTTTTTGAAATTTTGTTGGATCTTTTAAAAAATCGACAAGCTCTTGAACATCTTGCTTTGCTTCTTCGCATCCAGCCACATCTTTAAATGTTGTCTTTACTTTTCCACCTTCCATTAGTTTAGCCTTACTTCTTCCAAAAGACATAGGGCCGCCTTTTCCAGAAATCCCACCTTGCATTTGTCTCATAAAGAAAAAGAAAATAGCCAAGAGTAAAATTATTGGGAAAGCCCCAACTAATAATTGTGAAAATAATGATGGTTGCTCTATTTTTTCGTAAACAGCAATAATGCCATTTTCTTCAATAGCATTATCAACCATCTCATCTTTTTTGAAAATAGGATGTGTTGTTTCGAATTTAGAACCATCGAGTCTGTCACCAATGATTGTCATTTGGTCACCTTTATATACAACCTTAGCAACTCTATCAGAGAGTATGTCTTGCCTAAATTGACTGTAACTTATTTGTTCTCTCGCAGTGCTATTTTCAATGTTATTAAACACATAAATCATCAGAGAGCCTAAGACTACCCAAACTAATATATTTCTCATAAAACTATTCATAACTATTTAACTCCGTACAAGTATATTTCACCTGATTGCTTTTTTGACGCAGCAGGTTTATAAGTTTGAACCATATCAAAATATATTGCCATATTTTCTCTTAAAATTTTTAACATATTGTTTTGAAATGTTTTCATAATAAAACAGCCGTTTGTTTTTTTTAAGTATCTTTTGGCTATGGATATCGTTAAAATATTTAATTCATAAACATTTTCTATATCAACTGCGTTTATACCAGTTAGGTTTGGGGCAATGTCAGAAATTACAAGCTCAAAATTACCTTTATTTTTATACAGAGTTTGAATTTCGTCAATATTATGAATGTCTTCTTTTACAAAACATACTCCATCTATAAGCTCCATATCTAAGACATCAATTGCATAGACTTCTTTTTTCGGATAATTCCTAATAATATACTGAGACCATCCACCTGGTGAAGAGCCAATATCCAAGACTTTGCCATCTGTATTTTCAAATTTTGTCTTTCTTAAAATTTCTTCTAGCTTAAAAACAGCTCTTGAGCGATAGCCACGATCCTTTGCCTTTTTTGCCCAGCTATCCAGATGCATTTTATTTATGCCTAACTTCTAGAATTTCGTAATCTATTTGTCCAGATGGAGTTTTGATATTTATCTCATCATCTACATGTTTACCAACAAGCCCTTTTGCAATAGGTGTTTCAATTGAAATTACGCCATTTTCAGGATCAGATTCTAGATTACCAACAATCTTATAAATAATTTCCTTATCATTGTTAATATCATAAACTTTAACGGTTGATCCAAAAACTACTCTGCCTGTTTCAGGAATATCTCTTACATCGATTACTTGCGCATTTGCAAGAGCATTTTCGATTTCACTAATTTTTGCCTCAGAAAGACCTTGAAGTTCTTTTGCAGCATGATATTCAGCATTTTCTTTAAGGTCTCCATGAGCTCTTGCCTCAGCAATTGCCTGTGAGATTTGAGGTCTCTCAACAAACTTAAGGTTTGAAAGCTTTTCTTTAAGTAATATTTCACCCTCTTTTGTAAGTGGTACTCTGCTCATAGAGGCATTATAACAATTTAGAAATATTAATTATTTATTTCTTGGAGTGAAGAATAAGTCCAATCATCCTCACTACCCTGAAGAGCTTCCATTACAGCAAATGCTCCAAACATTGTTGTTGTGCAAAAGATTTTATTTCTAAGAGCGCTCTGTCTTATTGATGATGAATCTTTAATTGATTGTGAACCTTCAGTAGTATTTATGACAATATCAATTTCATTATTAAGTAAACTATCAACAACATGAGGTCTTCCTTCCATAACTTTGTTTATTCTTTTAACATCATAACCAAGCTTTTCGATATATTTTGCTGTGAATGTTGTGGCAACGATACTAAAACCATAATTACTTATTATTGGTATTAATTGATCAAGGTATTTTTTATCTGTATCTTTAACGCTAATAAAAATTACTCCAGACCTTCTAAGACTTTTGTTTGCAGCTTTTTGAGCTTTAGAATATGCCTCTCCAAAGTTTGGACCAATACCCATAACTTCTCCGGTTGATTTCATTTCTGGTCCAAGAATTGGATCAACATGAGGAAATTTATCAAATGGCATAACAGCCTCTTTTACAAATGATAAATTCTCCGGAAGTTTAGAAGAAAAATTTTGATCCTTTAAACTTTTACCAATCATACACTTTGATGCTACTTTAGCTAGGGAGTTACCTATCGCTTTTGATATAAATGGAACAGTTCTAGATGCTCTCGGATTAACTTCAATTATGTAAACTTCTTCATTTTTAATGGCAAATTGAATATTCATAAGTCCAATAATGCAAAGTTCCTTAGCTATATTCTTTGCTTGAGTGGACATTTTTTCCTGTATTTTCTCTGACAAGCTATATGGTGGCAATGAGCATGCTGAGTCTCCTGAGTGTATACCAGCTTGTTCGATATGTTGAAGTATTCCGCCTATTTCAATATTTTTTCCGTCTGAAACTACGTCTACGTCTACTTCGATTGCATCTGTTAAATAACTATCAAGTAATATAGGTTTGCTGTTAGAAACTTCTACAGCCTCATTTAGGTATTTTTCAAGCTCTTGTATGTTGTTCACCAATTGCATAGCTCTTCCACCAAGTACATATGAAGGCCTCACTACAATTGGAAATCCAATATCTATTGCTTTTTTTAGCGCCTCATCCATATTTCTTGCTGTTGCATTTGATGGTTGTTTTAAATTAAGTTTGTTTACAAGTTCCTGAAATCTTTCACGATCTTCAGATCTGTCTATTGCGTCAACATTAGTTCCCAAAATATTTACATTTTTTTTAGACAACACATCTGCTAACTTAAGTGGAGTTTGTCCTCCAAATTGAATTATGACCCCGTTGGGTTTTTCAATATCTATAATATCAAGAATTTTTTCTGTAGTTATTGGTTCGAAATAAAGTCTATTTGAAACATCATAATCTGTTGAAACAGTTTCTGGATTACAATTTACCATTATTGATTCATATCCTTCTTCCTGCATTGCTAAAGATGCATGGACACAACAGTAATCAAACTCAATTCCTTGACCAATTCTGTTGGGCCCACTACCCAATACAAGAATTTTGTATTTAGAAGATGGGTTGCTTTCACATTGTTCTCCATAAGATGAATACATGTAACACGTTGATGTAGAAAATTCTGCTGCACATGTATCAACTCTTCTAAAAATGGGAGTAACTCCTAATTTTTTTCTTCTGTTTCTTACAATGTCTTCATCATGGTTTGTAAGATAGGCGATTCGACAATCAGAGAACCCTTTCTCTTTTAACAATAAAAAACTTTCTTTATCTAAATCATCTAAATTAGAATCAAGTAATTTTTTCTCAATTTCTAAAAGCTCAGCAATTTGATCTAAAAACCAATAATCAATCATTGTTAGTTTATGTATTTTTTCAAGTGACCATTTTTTTCTGATTGCATCAGCAACATAAAAAAGTCTTTTTGGTCCTGGTATAGTTAATTCATTTAAAATTTCTTCATCAGGAATTGATTCAACTTTGTCATTAGCGCTATTTAAACCATTCAATCCTTCTTCCATGCTGCATAATGCTTTTTGAAGTGATTCTTGAAAATTTGACCCTATCGACATTACCTCACCAACTGATTTCATTTGTGTTGTTAACTTTGGGCTGGCTTGTGGGAACTTTTCAAAAGCAAACTTTGGAATTTTTGTAACTATATAATCAATCGAAGGTTCAAATGATGCAGGTGTCAGTCCTCCAGTAATGTCATTTTTAAGTTCATCAAGGGTGAATCCAACTGATAGAAGTGCTGCTACTTTTGCAATTGGGAATCCAGTTGCTTTTGATGCTAATGCAGACGACCTGCTTACTCTGGGATTCATTTCAATTATAACCATTTTTCCATTTTCTGGATTAACAGCAAATTGAACATTTGAACCTCCAGTATCAACACCAATTTCTCTTAAAATTTTAAAAGATGCATTTCGCATGATTTGAAATTCTTTATCTGTGAGTGTTTGTGCAGGTGCAATTGTTATCGAATCCCCAGTATGTATACCCATCGGATCAAAATTTTCAATAGAACAGACGATTATGCAATTATCCTTGCAATCTCTCACAACCTCCATTTCAAATTCCTTCCACCCAATTAATGATTCATCAATAAGCAATTCATTAGTAGGAGATAACTCAAGACCTTTTTCGCATATATTCTTAAATTCAGAAATGTTGTATGCAATTCCACCGCCTGTTCCTCCCATTGTAAAAGATGGTCTTATAATGCAAGGAAACCCAATTTCTTTTTGTACTTTAAGTGCATCCTCCATTGAGTGAGCTATTCCTGAGGCAGGTGTCTCTAGATTAATTCCTTGCATGGTCTCATCAAAAAGCTGTCTATCTTCTGCTTTATCAATTGCTTCTCTATTTGCACCAATTAAGATTGTATTGTGCTTTTTTAAAATTCCTTTCTTATCTAATGTAAGTGCTGTATTTAAAGCTGTTTGTCCCCCCATTGTAGGAAGAATTGCATCAGGTTTTTCCTTTTCAATAATTTTTTCAACTGATTTCCAATGAATGGGTTCAATATAAGTTGCATCAGCCAATAAAGGATCAGTCATAATCGTAGCGGGATTAGAATTTACTAGAATAACTCTAAATCCTTCCTCTTTTAAAGCTTTGCAGGCTTGAGCACCAGAATAATCAAACTCACATGCTTGACCAATAATGATCGGCCCTGCTCCAATAATTAATATTGAAGAAATATCTTTACGACGGGGCATATTCTGCTACCATTTTTTTAAACTTTTTAAACAATATTTTTATCTCTTGAGGTCCGGGACTGGCTTCTGGATGACCTTGAAAACTAAAAGCAGGTGCATCATTAAATTCTATACCTTGGAGAGAGTTATCAAATAATGATATATGTGTAACTTTGATATTTTTTGGTAGAGAATCTATATCTACTGCAAAACCATGATTTTGACTTGTTATAAATACTTCATTAGTGGAGATATCTTGTACCGGATGATTTGCTCCGTGATGGCCAAATTTCATCTTATATGTTTTTGCACCTCCAGCTAGCGCTAAAAGTTGATGGCCTAAACAAATTCCAAAAACTGGAATCTTTTTTTCAAGAAATTTTTTAATATTTTTTATTGCATAATCGCACGGTTCAGGATCACCTGGCCCATTAGATAAAAAAATACCTTTTGGAGATAATTTTATTATTTCTTCGAATGGCGTTTCAGCTCTAACAACTTTAACATCTCCAACTTGCTCTGATAGAAGTCTTAATATATTTTTTTTGATACCAAAATCATATGCGATTACAGAATTTGATTTCTCATTTCTTTTAAATTCCGGCCATGTTCCCTCATTCCAGTAATATTCATTTTGAGTTGTTACAACTTTTGCTAAGTCCATACCTTTAAGTCCCAAAAACTCTTTTGCATGTTGAATTGCTTCATCTCTTGTAATCTTTGACAATGCAGCAATACAACAATTAAGTGATCCTTTCTCTCTTAGCAATTGAGTAATGCTTCTAGTATCAAGCTTTGAAATTCCAATTACATCGTTTTTAATTAAAAAGTCATTCAATGTCATTGAAGATCTCCAATTGCTTGGTTTTTCACAATAATTTCTTACAACTATTCCTGAGGCATGAATTTTCTTAGATTCATTATCATCATTGTTTATACCTGTGTTTCCAATATGCGGATGAGTAAAAGTTACGATTTGTTTTTTGTAGGATGGATCAGTAACTATTTCTTGATAACCTGACATTGAAGTATTAAATACAATTTCTCCGATATCGTATTTTTCTTTACCAAAGCCCTCACCCTGGAATACACTACCATCTTCAAAAGCTAAAATTGCTGGAAAAGACACTAATTAGTCTCCAACAATATAGAAGTTTTTAGGAAAATTTTAGGTAAACTTATGAAAGAATTTTTAGTATTTAATGAGCTAAAATTACATGCTGACATTAAAATTGTACTTTATAGACTAAGTTGTCTTATGTCTATATAAAAACTAAAAAAAATGAAAATATCTATTAAATCTGAAAAGGAAATAAATAAAATGAGGGTTGCTGGTAGATTAGCAGCTGACGTTCTTGAGATGATAACACCATATGTAACCCCTGGGATTTCAACTGGCGAGTTAGACAAAATCTGTTATGAGTATATAGTCAATGTTCAAAATGCAATACCTGCAAATGTAGGATATAAAGGTTATGAGAAGACGATCTGTTCAAGTGTAAATCAGGTTATTTGTCATGGAATTCCAGATAACAATAAAATCTTAAAAAATGGTGACATTTTAAATATTGACGTAACTGTTATAAAAGATGGTTGGCATGGCGATACATCAAAGATGTTTCTAGTTGGAGAATGTGCTCCTCATAATAAAAGACTTGTCAAAGTCACTCAGGAGTGTCTTTACAAAGGAATAGATGCAGTTAAACCTGGTGCATTTTTTGGTGATATCGGATATGCAATCCAAAAACATGCTGAGAAAAACTACTACAGTGTTGTTGAAGATTATTGTGGTCATGGTATTGGAACTGTATATCATGAGGAACCTCAGATACTTCATTTTGGAAAAAAAGGTACAGGTATTAAAATTCAGGAAGGAATGTGTTTCACAATTGAACCAATGATTAATCAAGGTGTTAAGTATTCAAAAACGTTAAGAGATGGATGGACTGTTGAAACAAAAGATGGAAGAAACTCAGCACAGTGGGAACATACAATAGCTGTATGTAAAAATGGAGCAGAGGTTCTTACGAAAAGGAATGATGAGTTTGATTTGAATGAAAACTAATTCAGAAAATTTTAATGAAAAGTTTTTATCTGATTTCAAACAAATATATTTAAATCCCTCAAAAATAGACTATTTTTTAAAGCATAATTCGGATTATATTGAAGAGAATATCAAGAGAAAATTTAAAAAACTAAATCTTGATAATAATTTTGCAATTTACAGCATTGGAGGTTTTGGTAGAGGTGAAATGTTTCCCTCCTCAGATGTTGATATTTCAATTATTGAAATAAATCACCCCAAAAATTATAGTAATTTAGAAATATTTATATCTTCTTTGTGGGATGAGGGATATAAGGTTGGTCACTCGGTAAGATCAATAAAAGATATTAAGAAAATCACTAAAAGTGACGTAAGTGAATTCACATCTTATTTAACAAGAAAGCCAATTTTGTCAGACAGAAATCTTGATAAGTTGGTCTCCAAAACGTTATCAAGTCTTTGGACATCAACTAAATTTTACAAAGCGAAGTTTTTAGAACAAAACAACCGTCATAGAGAGTTCTTTTTATCTTCATCAAATTTAGAGCCTGATTTGAAAGAATCACCAGGATCATTAAGAGATTTTCACTCTGCATTATGGATTCTTCAACACTGCTACAGTCTAAAAACTTTTGATGAAATCTTAAATTTTAGTTTTTTAAAGGATGAATTTTTAATTGCAAGAAATGCATACAATTTTATTAAAGTTTTGAGATTTATTACAAATCTTTTTACAAAAAGTAATAAGTTGGATTTTGAAACTCAAATTGAAATTGCAAAAAGAACTGCTTCTGGAAAGTTAAATTTATCTAACAAGGCTTTAGTTGAAAAAATGATGGCGAAATATTACGAACATGCGCATTACATATCTCATTTTAATACTTTAATTTATCAGTTTTTTGAAGAGAAAAAATATTCTTTCGAGAAAAAAAAGGGTTTATATAGAAATGGTAGCAAGGTTGGGTTTGCAAATGTGAGTCTAGAGGAAAATAAAGAATTAATTTTTAAAGTTTTTCTTGAGATAGGGAACAATAAAAAAATCAATGCTGTAGATGTGCAAACTTCAATAATGCTAAAGAAAAATAATTCTTTAATTGACAGTGATTTTAGAAAGAATGCGCATTTTGCAGAACAATTCTTAAACATCTTAAAATCTAAATACAACTTATCCTCAATTTTAAAAGCAATGAGAGATTTAGGATTATTACAAAGATATATTCCAGAATTTTCAAACGTCGTTGGTCAAATGCAATTTGATCTATTCCATATTTATACCGTTGACGAACATACTTTTAAAGTTGTGAGAAATATGAGGCAAATGAAGATATTTAATCAGAAAGGCTTTGAACTTGAACATGAATTAATTAATAAATTACCAAAAATAGAACTACTTTTTATCGCAGGTTTATTTCATGATCTTGGTAAGGGTAAGGGCGGTGATCATTCAAAAATTGGAAGTGAGGCATGTTATAAATTTTCTAGGAGACTTGGATTATCAAAAGTTGACTCAAATTTGACATCTTGGCTCGTTGAAAAGCATCTTGAAATGTCATCAGTTTCTCAAAAAAAAGATATCTCTGAACAAGAGACCATAAAAGATTTTGCTGAAACAGTAATGCATTCAGAAAGACTAGATTACCTCTATCTTTTAACAATTAACGATATCAGAGCTACAAATCCATCCTTATGGAATGGTTGGAAGCATCAACTTTTAAGGGAACTTTATTCTAAAACAAGATTAAAAATTAATAAGGAACCAATTCAAACATCAAATGAAATCACAATAGAAAAGAAAAAGTACATTATTGAACAGTTGGATGAAAGCAAAATAAAAATGATAAAACATTACTTATCTTTATTTGATAACAGTTATTTTAATAAAAACTCTATAGACTCTCTTCAATGGCAAGTTAAATTATATGCCACATATCCAGACCAAGATTTAATAATTGAATGTAGAAAAATATTTCAAAATTTAGTTGAGATATTTATAAAAGCGCATAACACTGATGGCCTTTTTTATAGATTAACAAAAGCTCTTGAGGAATCTAATCTTGATGTAATTGATGCAAATATATTTACTTCAAATGACGAATCTTTTGCAGCAAATACTTTCATTACAAAAAATATTTATCACAGCAGAGAATTTACAAAGTTTGAGTTGAATGATCTTGCTGAGAGGATTAGAAAGAATTTAGAAAAAAAACATAATAAATTAAAAACTCCTAGAAAAATTGAAAAAAAATCAAAATTTGAAAAAGTTGTAAAAATATCTGATTCAATAATTCAAGACAAGAACAAAAATATAATTACCATTGAAACCTCTAATAAGTCAGGCTTACTATCAAAAATTGCAAGTGTTTTTTTTGAAAATAAAATATCCATTTTTTCAGCAAGAATTAATACTTTAGGTGAAAGAGTTGAGGACACTTTTGAAATCTCTAATCTTGATAAATCTGTAATTAAGCAAAATAAGATCAAAAAAATAATAGATGCTTTGCATGAAGTTGTTTAAAAAAATACTAATTTAAATATAATGACGTCATGAAAATTGAGGCAAAAGGGATTGCTAACCTATCTCCTTCTGGAAATATCCTAGATGTATATTTCTTATATATAAACTTTGATAATAAAAAGGTTGGTGAAGAATCTATCAAGGTTGACGATCAAAAAAAGAAACTTATTGAACTAAGCTGGGATGAATCTAATTTAAATGAGCCTGTTAAAGATATTGAAGGAGCATATTTAAAATTGCATCTAATCTCATATAAATTTGTTTTACCAAATTCTATCAATCTTGATGGAATATTTAATGTCCTACCAAATGTTGCTTGGACAAATTTAGGCCCTATTGCAATTGAAGACATTGATAAAAGAATGAATGAGTCGAAAAATTCAAACAATGATCTATATGTGCGTTCATTAGATAAATTTCCTTGTTTAACAGACTACATCATTCCCAAAAATGTTCGTATTGCAGATACATCAAGGGTTAGACTTGGAGCTTATTTAAGTGAAGGAACCACAATAATGCATGAAGGTTTTGTTAATTTTAATGCTGGAACTTTAGGAAAAGCAATGATAGAGGGAAGGATTTCATCGGGTGTTGTTATAGGAGATAATTCTGATTTAGGAGGTGGAGCCAGTACTATGGGAACTCTTTCTGGAGGGAACGAAGTTAAAATTTCAGTAGGAAAAAATTGTTTACTAGGTGCTAATTCGGGTTTAGGAATTCCAATTGGAGATAATTGTACTCTTGAGGCAGGCCTTTATCTTACAGCTGGAACAAAAGTTCTTATGTTAAATGAAACTTCATCAAAGGTGGTTAAAGCCTCTGAGCTTTCTGGGAGTTCAGATCTGCTTTTTTATAGAGATTCAACAAATGGTCAAGTTATTGCTAAGATGAATACCAAAGTTTCTAAACTAAATGAGGATCTTCATATAAATGATTGAGTTGTTACAAAATCTTGTGAAAATTGAATCCATATCACCAAAGGATATGGGGTGCTTTGATATTATTGAGAATGAGTTAACGGATCTCAATTTTAATTGTGAAAGAATTAATTATTTAAATGTTGAAAACCTATATGCCACTATTGGAACTAAAGGAAAATTGTTTTGTTTTTTAGGTCATACTGACGTTGTTCCAACTGGTCCGGAAGAGAATTGGAAATATCCACCCTTCTCAGCTCAAATTGACGGTGACATAATGTATGGACGAGGAACTGCAGATATGAAGGCATCTATTGCAGCTTTTGTAGAATCAGTAAAAGAATTTTTAGCTCAAACTCAAGAATTAAATTTTAGATTAGCCATCTTGCTAACATCTAACGAAGAGGGAAGTTCACATGACGGTTTTATAGACAAGATTGTTGAAAAAATGATGGATAATGACGAGCTTATTGACTATTGTTTAGTGGGTGAACCAACTTCTAATAAAAAAGTTGCTGATAGCGCAAGAATAGGCAGAAGAGGTTCTTTAGGTGGTCATTTACAAATATTTGGCAAACAAGGACATGTTGCATACCCTGAAAATGTTGAGAATCCAATCTTTTTATCTAGTGATTTAATTACAGATCTTAAAAATAAAAAATGGGACAATGGAAATGCGATATTTGATCCAACAAGTTTTCAAATATCAAATATTCACTCTGGTACTGGAGCGCACAACGTTGTTCCAGGAGAATTAGATCTCTATTTTAATTTTAGGTATTCAACTGAATCTACAGAAGAAAGCCTCAAATCTGAATTTGAAAATATTATTAAAAATCTTAATTTAAAATATGACCTTAAATGGAATTTAAATGGAAATCCTTATCTTACTGAAAATAAATTTCTTAAAGAAATAATTGTAAGTGCATGTGAAGAAGTAAATGGTTACAAGCCCGATTTAAATGCTAAGGGCGGCACGTCTGATGGTAGGTTTATTGCAAAGATGAAGACTGAAATTATTGAGTTAGGACCAATAAACGAATCAATTCATCAAATTGATGAAAATATTAAGATTAGCGAACTTTGGATACTTAAGGATATTTATACAAAAGTTTTATTTAAGCTTAATCAACATCTTTAATTTTTTTCTTTCTAGTATATTTTGTTTTATCTCTGTGAGTTTTAGGCTTATGGAATTTGTCCATATTTTTTTTTACAGGATTTTTTTTGCTTATTTTTTTCAACTTAAAAATCTATTTTATCTAGGTATGGCCTCTGTTTCTTTTTTACTTTTAAATAAGAATGAAAGGCCAACTAAAATAATTCCGATAACTAGATAGTATTGAATCATAAAAGTGAATATTGGCTGAACAGAGTCCAAGCCATCAGCAGTTGCATCGCCTCCAAGCAATCCAGCTAAAACTCCGCCTATTGCAGAAGCTAAAAACCATAATCCGAACATCTGGCCCATATATCTTTTTGGAGAATATTTTGAAAATGCTGAAAGTCCAATTGGTGACAAGGCAAGCTCACCCCAAGTTTGGAGTAAGTATGTGATTAAAAGCCATTGCATACCTACGGGGGCAGATTCCATAGCCAATCCAACTGCAAAGACCATAACCATAAAACTTATAGCCATAAAAAATAAACCTATAGCAAACTTTATTGGCAAAGATGGATCCATGTTTCTTCTTGCTAAATTAGCCCATATGCCAGCAAAAATTGGTGCAAAAGTTACAACAAATATGGGATTTGCAAACTGCAACCATCCAATTGGTATGATGTAACCTGCAACAGACAAGTCAGTAAAATCTCTTGCAAAAATACTTAATGAACTCGCTGACTGATCAAAACCAGACCAAAAAGCAGCAGCTCCTACAAATAGAACAAATAATAATAATAGGTTACGTTTTTCATTAAAATCCAATCCTGCAAAAAAATATAAATATAAAAAGTATATTCCTGCCACTATTGTTAAAAAATATGCAAAATTTTCAGCAAAAGTTCTTGGATCGATAGAAATGATGCCAAATAATCCTAATGCAATAACTATGAACATTAAAGCTAGACTATTTTTTGTCCATTTGATTAGCTTATTTCTTTTAATATCCTCCATATCATTAGGCTTTTCACCTGCATCGCCTAACAAATGCTTGAACTTTAGATATTGATATACTCCTAATACCATTCCGACTCCTGCAGCACCAAACCCATAATGCCAACCTATTTTTTCACCCAACCAGGCACAAATTAAGAATCCAAGAGTTGATCCAATATTTATGGACATATAAAAAATTGTGTAGCCAGAATCTCTTCTTGTATCATCATCAGAATATAACTTCCCAACAATTGTTGATATATTTCCTTTGAGCAATCCAGTACCTAAAACTACTAAAATTAGACCAAGAAAAAAAGTTTGCTCAAGAGGTATTGCAAGAGTGAAGTGACCTAACGCAATAATTATCGCTCCAATTAATACTGCTTTTTGATGTCCTAAAATATTATCAGCAATCCAGCCACCAGGTACGACCATAAAATAAACAAAACCAACATAAATACCATATATTGCATTTGCATCTATTGCTGACATTCCCATTCCAGGGTTAAATCCAGTGATGGAGCCAGTCATATATAAAACCAATAAGGCTCTCATGCCATAGTAAGACATCCTCTCCCACATCTCTGTTAAGAACAATGTTCTTAGACCGATAGGATGCCCAAAGAAACTTTTATCTGTATTCATAGTAATTTATTTTTTTTAATAATCTTGTACTATAGCAAAATGAATAATAAATCATATATCGTATTTCCTTTGAGAAGGATTGCAGCTGCGGTTTATGATATTTTTTTATTGCTTGGAGTATGGTTCTTAGTAGGTTCAATTGGAGTTTGGATTAATGGGGGTATTATTGAAAATAAATTTATAGGACCAATACTTGTGTTAATTAGCACATGGGCCTTTTATATATATTTTTGGACTCATGGAGGTAAAACACTAGGAATGGCTGTTTGGAATTTTGAGATATATAGTCTTGATAATAAAAAAATCGGTTTTAAAAAAGCATCTATAAGATTTGCCTTCAATTTGATAACTGTTTTACTTTGCGGCCTTCCATTGATACTAATATATTTAACAGAAAAAAGTCTTTCTTTGAGTGATTACCTTTCAAAAACCTCATATAGAAAGATCTAAATATTTTTATAAAGTCTTAAACTTAATATTATTAAGATCATTGAGGGCAATGCTATTCCGATAACAACAGGTAGGTTATAGGATATAAATACGCTTGCAGATAAGTCTTGAATTAATCGATAAATAAATGCACCAACTATAGATATTATTATTTTACCTCCAATAGTTGTTTCCCTTAGAGAAGTAAAGACTAAAGATCCAAAAAATACTATAAGTAAAAAAATTGAAATTGGTAAAAAAAGCTTTTTATAAAAATATTTGTCTATATGAGATTTAAAAATAATATCTTTTTTCAAAGTGCTGTTTGAAAATAATTTTTTATATAAATATAAATCGACAATTCCAAGATTATTAATATTATCAAGAGTTATTTTTGATCTGAGCGGTATATCGAAGTTAACATATTCTTTAATCTCAGTATTATCTAAAAAATTCTTATAAACTGCATTATCAAAAGTAATTTTGTCTCCATCTAAAACAGCTGAATCTGAAATAACTGAATGTGAGAGCTTTTTATCTTTAAATTTCAAAAAACGAACCTTGTATATCTTGTTGTCTAAAACATCATGGAAGTTTAAATATGAATCTCCTGATTTTACCCATTTAGATTGAGCATTAGATATATTATTTCTATTTACAACCAAATTCTTGCTTGCTTCCGCGTTAAGAAATACATTTCTAAAGCTTATTTCGTCAAGGAATATTAAAGATAGTGTTAAAAAAATTGCACCCAATGAACTTAATGCAACTATTTTGAATGGAGAGGAACCAGATGATCTAAGAACATTTAAATTACCCTCTTGATGAGATAAACCTAATGAAATCATTAGACCTAAAAGACATGACCCTTCAACAAAGTCGATTAGTCGATGAGGCATAGAAAAAAATACGTATTTAATAATATTTGCAAACTTATATTCATTATTAATATTTTCTAATTCTGAGATCAACATAAAGACTGAGTCTAAAAGTCCAAAAATAATTAAGATTAAAAACGAAAAATAAAAGGAGCGTTTTATTAAATATCTGTAAAATATCTTGGTCATCTAAAGATCCAAAGAGAAAGCAATCCAAACAAAAATCCTAAAATAACCTTTGAGAAAATATTAATTTTAAGAATATTTTTTAAATCTAACTCAAAATTGCTTTGTTCTTTTAAAAGCAAGAAAAATCCGAGTATTAAGAAAAATAAATGTACAAACCAAATATAATCTGAAGAAATCACTATGTCATCTTTAGATGAATCTCTTGCAAGGATCAGTAAGCTTAAATATAAAATATAAATAAATATAGATGGCAAAACAACTGATAGCCTTCCCTGTCTAGGCTGAACTTTTGACAAACTTACAGCCAACAAAAGAAAAATAAAGATTGTTAAAGGTACGGAAATATTCCATTGCATTTGAGACTTTGATGACTTTAAAGAAAAATCAAATAATTTACTAAAAGAAAGACCTTTTAGGATTTTCACCTCTTTACCAGCCGGTATTTTTAACTCACCAAATTGAGTAATGACTGATGAATCTTTATTAAAAATATTTTGATACATAGAACCATTTTCAAAATTTAATTCTATTGACGATTCAGTTTCAAAATATTTTAGTCTTGATGCACGAACTAAAGAAGACTTATCATCACTCCCATCAAAGACAATCACTTTATCAAAAGAGCTATTTTCTTTATCCTCAATATATATAAAGCTTCCATCATCATCATCAAAAAGTATAAGCTCTTTAGGTTTAATTGATGCAAGTTTTTCTTGAATTGTATCAACAGAGATTATTTCTTTTGAAAGCTCTTTTGTATATGGTGCTACATAAATACTAAGCACTAAAGTAATTAAAAAAAATAGTAATGACTGAGGGATTAAATATCTTATTAGATCAATTGAAGATAAGCCACCAGATATATATCCATAAATTTCCCTATCAGAATAAAGTCTGCTGATTGTAATAACTAAACCAAGGAAGAAAGATAATGGTATCAATAAAGTAACAAAGTCCGGAAACCTCAAGGCAACTACTTTATATATGATGTTTGGATCAATAAGTCCTTCAGCCGATTGTTCAAAATATCCTATCAACCTCGACCCAACAACTAACATAAATAAAATTGCAAGAATACCTAAAGTCGATTTAAAAACTTCAATATTTAAGCTTCTAAAAAGAATATTTCTTTTATACATGCCTTGTGAACTATGATGCATTACAATAAATATCTTACCAGCATTGAATTAAAAAGGAGAAAAGAAAATGGTATATAAAGTTTTAAATAACATAGCTTTAAAGAATGTTAATAATAATGTAATTTCTAACATTGCAACTGATTTACTAGTAATACCAGTAAATAAGAAAGTCACTTCGTCATACGAATTTAAAGAATTAGATAAGAAATCAAAGGGATACCTATTAAAATCATCAAAGGATGCACTTAATCCAGGTAATCAAAATCATCTAGTGTCTTCATTAGAAGGAATCAAGGCCAAAAAAATACTCCTTATTCAAGATCTTAACGAAAAAGATGATATTTATCTTTGGTTAAATAAATATAAGTATATTGCCAAAGTTGCTAATTCAATGAACTGTAAAAGTATGGCGATACTAGATGGTCAGTGTTATCCAAAAGGAAAGGATCAATCATGGTTTTTAGAGATGATCTCTAGATCTATTGAGTCTGGGGCATATATTTTCTCTACAACAAAAAATAAGACTGCAAAAACTGAGAAAATTGGTAAGCAAGTAGTTTCAAGTAAAGTTTCACTCAAAAATGTATCAATTATTACATCCAAACTTTCCTCAACCGAAATTAAAAAAGCAAAGACTGCGATTCTAAGAGGTTTCTCTGTCGGTGAGGGTGTTAATACTGCAAAACATCTTGGTGATTTACCTGCCAATCATGCAACACCTAAGTTGATAGAAAAAATAGTAAAAAATACAACTAAACAATATTCAGGTCTTAAGGTTAAAACATTGAATGAAAAAGACTTAGCAAAACTAAAAATGGGTTCTTATCTCAGTGTGTCTAAAGGAAGTGATGAACCACCAAGAATGATCATTATTGAATATAAGGGTGGTAATAAAAGTGAAAAGCCAGTAGCTCTTGTTGGAAAAGGTATTACTTTTGATACTGGAGGAATTTCAATAAAACCCAGCTCAGGGATGGATGAGATGAAATGGGATATGTGTGGTGCTGGAACTGTATTTGGAGTGATGTGTTCTCTTGCAAGAATAAAAGCCAATGTTAATGTTGTAGGAATTATGGCCTGTGCGGAAAACATGCCCTCAGCAAGAGCAACAAAACCGGGAGATGTTGTTACATCTATGTCAGGTCAAACCATTGAAGTTCTAAACACTGATGCAGAAGGTAGATTAGTTCTCGCAGATGCTCTTACCTATGTTGGGAGGTACAATCCATCCTATGTCATAGATATGGCTACATTAACAGGTGCTGTTGTAATTGCTCTGGGCAGCCATGCAAGTGGTGTAATGGCTAATGATCAATTTCTAGCAGATAAAATCATTGAGTCTGGAGAAGAAACAGGTGATAGAGCTTGGCAATTACCACTTTGGAATGAGTATAAATCATGTACAAAGACTAATTTTGCTGATCTAGCAAATATTGGTGGAGGAAGAGAGGCTGGAACTATTCATGCTGCTGCGTTTCTATCTAAATTTGCTGAAAACTATAAATGGGCACATATGGATATTGCTGCATCAGCTTGGTCAAGCTCTCCAAAAGGTGGAACAGGAAGACCAGTCTCTTTAATATGTGATTTGATATTAAATAAGAAACTAAAATAAACTAATTAGCAATGGATAAGAGGTACAACCCTATTGATGTTGAAGAGAAATGGGTTGATATTTGGTCAAAGAAAGTTTTCCTAAATAGGAATGGAAATGATTCATTTTCTTTGGTAATTCCTCCCCCAAATGTAACAGGGACATTACATATGGGGCATAGCTTTCAATATGCGATTATGGATTTTTATACTAGATACAATCATATGTCTGGCAAAAAGGTTCATTGGCAGGTTGGAGCAGATCATGCAGGGATAGCTACTCAACTAGTTGTTGAAAATAATTTATCAAAAAAAGGAACTAATAAAAAAGAAATTGGCAGAGAAGACTTTCTCGATGAGGTATGGAAATGGAAGGATTTTTCAGAGGATAAAATACAAAGACAAATAAAAAGATTAGGATCATCAGTTGATTGGAGTAAATATAGATTTACCCTTGATGATGGTTTTTCAAAAGCTGTAAATAAAGCATTTATTGAGTTATATCGACAAAATAAAATTTATAGAGGATATAGATTGGTCAATTGGGATCCATCTTTAAAAACTGCTGTATCTGATCTTGAAGTTGTAAGACAAGAAAAAAAAGGGCTAATTTGGCACATAAAATACCCCATTAACGACTCAGATGAATTTGTAACAGTAGCAACAACAAGGCCCGAAACCATGTTTGGTGATATGGCTATTGCAGTCAATCCAAAAGATTCAAGATATAAATCATTAATTGGAAAATATGCTCTACTGCCATTTAAAAATAGAAAAATTCCAATTATTGGCGATAATTATGTAGATATGGACTTTGGAACAGGGTGTTTAAAAATTACTCCTGGTCATGATTTTAATGATTATGAAATTGGAAAAAAATATGCATTGCATGAAAAAAATGAAATAGTTCATACTTCGGATGATCTTAATGATTTTAAACCAATCAATATTTTTAACGATGAGGCTTGGACAAATGAAAATGTACCAGAACCCTTTAACAATTTGGATAGATTTAAAGCTAGAAAACTCGTACTTGAAAAGCTTTCTGAACTTAAACTTCTCGTCAAGGAAGAAGAATGTGATCTGAGCATTCCGAGAGGCGAAAGATCTAATATTGTTATTGAACCAAAATTAAGCAATCAATGGTATGTGAAAACTTCAGGTATGGCTAAAAAAGCAAATGAAGAAGTAAGGAAAGGAAATATTAAATTTCATCCCGAAAACTGGATTAAAACATATTTTAATTGGATGGATAATATTGAAGATTGGTGCATCAGTAGGCAAATTTGGTGGGGGCATAGAATCCCAGCTTGGTATGATCAAAGTGGAAATATTTATGTTGGTGAAAATGAGGAGGATGTCAGGAATCGCTATAAGTTAGAAGATGCAGACCTCATACAGGATGAAGATGTGCTTGATACTTGGTTTTCTTCGAGCTTGTGGCCATTTGGATCACTGGGTTGGCCTGAAGAAAGTAAAGATTATAAAGAATTTTTTCCAACTTCTCTTTTAGTAACAGGCTTTGACATAATTTTCTTTTGGGTTGCCAGAATGATGATGATGAGTTTAGAGTTTACTGGAAAAATCCCATTTAAAGATATATATGTTACAGGTTTAGTCCGTGACGAAAATGGTCAAAAAATGTCAAAATCTAAAGGCAACATTATAGATCCAGTTGATTTAATTTATGGAATAACAATTGATGATCTAATTAAAAAAAGAACAACTAACTTGATGCAGGAAGGCCTTGCAGAAAAAATTGAGAGAAAGACAAGAAAACAATTTCCAAATGGTATTGATTCTTACGGCACAGATGCTTTGAGGATGACATTCTTCTCATTAGCAACTCACAGTAAAGATATAAGTTTTGAGTTTGGAAGGCTAAAGGGATATAGAAATTTTTGTACTAAGATATGGAACGCTGCAAGATTTATCGATGGTTATCCCAATGAAAGAGATGCTTTTGTAAATGAAAATAATAATGATAAATGGATCTATGATGAATTTTCTAAAACAAAAACTCAAATAAATAGAAATATTTCTGATTACAGGTTAGATTTTGCTGTTAATGAAATATATGAATTTTTTTGGAGTAAATTTTGTGATGTGTATATTGAAGAGTGTAAAAAATCAGGAAAGACTGCAAATCTAAGGCCTCTTTTAAAAGAAATCATATATGTACTTCACCCTTTTGCACCCTTCATTACCGAAGAAATAAGCAGTTTGTTGTTTAATGATAGAATTATTTTGTAATTTAGATATACATTTGTATATGATCAATATCATCCTCTAAATATACATCTCCTCTTGATCTAAATCCCAAGTTTACATAAAAACTCTCTAGCCTATGTTGAGCTGAAATAATTATTTCATTTTTTGGGTACTTTCCTTTTAAGAAATCAATGCCATAACGAGTTATTAGTTTGCCATAGTCTTTGTTCCTATTTTTTTCGGAAACAACTATTCTACCCATTGATGATTCCTTATATTTTACATTTGGAGAAAAGGCTCTCAAGTATGCAACAAGATCATCATCTTCATATCCTAATAAATGGAATGCATCTTGATCAAAATAATCGGCATCTAGGTATGGACAATTTTGTTCAACAACAAAAACTTGTTGCCTTAGATTTAAAATCGCATATAAATCATCAATTGATAGATCTGAAAATTCTTTAAATAAAAGTTTAATATTGTTAGTCACTATAAATTAGTTTATTTTGTCTATACTTATATAATGTTTAGACATTTTCGCATACATATTAAAACTTTATGAAAACTATTTATTCTTTTTCAGTAAAAGATTCAGATCTTAATGATGTCTCATTGAAAATTTTTAAAAATAAAGTTCTTTTAATTGTAAACGTTGCCAGTTTTTGTGGACTTACCTACCAATACAAAGGATTAGAAAAAATTCATAAAAAATATGCAAATAAAGGTTTGGAAATTTTAGGTTTTCCTTGCAATCAGTTTGGATTCCAAGAGCCTGGAACAAATGAGGAAATCAAAGATTTTTGTGAATCAAATTATGGAGTTACATTTAGGATTATGAATAAAATAAATGTAAATGGAGCAAATGCAGATCCTTTTTATAACTTTCTGAAAAAACAAAAACCTGGTGTAATTGAAACTCCTCAAATAAAGTGGAATTTTACAAAATTTTTGATAAATAGAGATGGTTACGTTGTTGAGCGCTTAGGTCCTCAAGCTGAGATTGAGGAAATTGAGACAAAAATTTTAGATTTGATTTAGTCATATCTCTAAACTCATCAGAATTGCATCATCAGGATTATCACCGGAATAATAATCAACTCTTAATGCATCTTCTATAAATTTATATTTTTTATAAAAAGATAGTGCTTTTTGATTTTTTGATCTTACCTCAAGAAAAATTCTTTTTGCACCTAAGACTTTAGACTGTTTTATTAGTGATTCTAATAACAAACTTCCTGCCCCTTTATTTTGCCAATCTTTAATGATTCCAATATTAAGTAAATGAGCTTCTCTTTTTATAATAGAAAAAATAATAAACCCAATAAGTTGGGAATCAGCCTTACATATTAGTGAGTGATGTCCAATTTCAAATGATGAATAAAAGTTTTCTTTTGACCATGGAGTTGGATTAACCTGTTTCTCAATTTTATATGCCTCTTCTAAATCAGATTGATCCATTAATGATATCTTTAGCATTTTTTATAGACTTAATTTTTCTTTGATTTTAAGCCAAAGATCTTTTTTGGATTCTTTATTATTGGTTAATTGATTTAAGGTTGGAGCTTCTATGAGTTCTAAACCCAATATGTGATCATAAGGTAAATTCCCAAATTGGATTGTGAGTTCTATTTTGTATTTTTCAAAGATTTCTTTTTTTAAATCATTTTTTGAAGAGTAAATAATTGTTTTATATACCTCGGTACCATTATCAAGTTTTGTTGAGCTTACAATTGCTTGAATAAGCTCTTGATCTTGTATAATAAAATTTTCAAAAGGCTTATCAAGTAATGCTAGAATGTGCCCCTTTTGATAAAAATGAAGACTTTTTTGTGGAGATTTAGTTGACTTAGACCTTAATGAATATCTTTTAATGCCAATCTCTTTTAATATAAGATTAGTTTTTATTTCAGGAGTGAGCATAAATAATATAATAACATTTAGTTTATAAACAATGGATAATCCAACCAATAAATATAGAGCTTTTGAGCCAATCAATCTTGAAAATAGAAAATGGCCGAACAAACTTATTAAAAAAGCGCCTAAATGGTGCTCTGTCGATCTAAGAGATGGTAATCAAGCACTTATAGAACCTATGGGAGCTGAGAGAAAAAATAGGATGTTTGATTTGCTTTGCAAGCTTGGCTTTAAAGAAATCGAAGTTGGTTTTCCATCAGCTTCTCAAACAGATTACGATTTTGTGACAAGTCTAATTGAAAATAAGAAGATTCCCTCTGATGTAAATATTCAAGTTTTAACTCAGGCAAGGGAAGAGTTAATTAAAAAAACTTTCGAATCTCTCAAAGGCGCATCAAAAGGAATTATTCATTTTTATAACTCAACTTCAACATTACAGAGACGTGTTGTTTTTAATCAAGACAAAGAAGGCATTAAGAAAATTGCAATTAATGCTGCTAAGTTAATAAAAGAATTAGCTCTTCAAAATTCCGATACCGAGTGGACATTTGAATACTCACCCGAGAGCTTTACAGGAACCGAGTTAAATTATGCAAGGGAGGTATGTGATGAAGTTGTCAATATATTAAAACCAGCATCTAATAATAAAATTATAATTAACCTTCCTGCAACAGTGGAAATGTCCACGCCAAATATTTATGGTGATCAAATTGAATGGATGCATAATAATTTAAAAACAAGAAATCATATTTGCCTAAGTCTTCATCCTCATAACGATAGAGGCACAGCAGTAGCTGCTTCAGAGTTTGGTTTGATGGCTGGTGCAGACAGAGTTGAGGGAACATTATTTGGAAATGGAGAGAGAACAGGTAATGTTGACATAGTAACATTAGCTTTAAATATGCTGACTCAAGGTGTTGAACCAAATCTAGATTTTTCAAACATTAATTCTGTAATGAGAGAGGTTGAATATTGTAATCAACTCCCAGTTCATCCAAGGCATCCTTATGCAGGAGATCTTGTTTTTACAGCTTTTTCAGGCTCTCATCAAGATGCTATAAAAAAAGGTTTTCATGCTATCAAACAATCAAATAATCCTCAATGGGAGGTTCCATATCTGCCAATTGATCCAGCAGATTTAGGGAGAAATTATGAAGCAGTTGTTAGAATTAATTCACAGTCAGGAAAAGGTGGTGTAGCCTTTCTCTTAGAAAAAGATCATGGAGTTTCTTTGCCAAGAAGGCTCCAAATCAGCTTAAGTCAAAAAATTCAAAAATTAGCAGATGAATCTGGAAAAGAGATAAGTAGTCCTGAAATATGGAAAATCTTTGAAGAGAATTATTTAAAACCTATAAATAACTTTTCATATGTAAAACATTCATCAACTACTAATGATGATATACATTCTTTAGAACTAACTATGATAATTAATGGTAATAAGAAAAAAATAAAAGGCTTAGGGAATGGTCCAATTGATTCATTTATAAGCGGACTATCAAGCAATTTAGATGTTTCAATTAAAGTTTCAGATTACCAGCAATCTGCAATATCGTCAGGATCTGACGCAAAGGCCGCTGCTTATATTGAGCTTGAAAAAGATGGTAAAACTTTCTGGGGAGTGGGAATTCATCCAAATACAACAAGAGCATCATTTGATGCAATTATTGTTGGTCTTAGCAAGCTTTTAGAATATTAATCAAAATTTGGCTCTCTTTTTTCAAGGAAAGCTCTTACTGCTTCTCTGTTTTGATCACTTGTCGTTAGTTCATTCTGTATATCAGCTTCATTATGAAAAGTATCCCAGTATCCCTCTGACAATGATTTTCTCATAAGTATTTTTGTATGATTCAATGATTGAGATGATCTTTTTGCCAATTTACTAGCCCACTCATAAGTCTTTGATTCAAGATCATCGTTTGATACGATCTTATTTGCTATTCCAAACTTATAACACTCTTTTGCACTAATTTTTTTTGCTTCGATTGCATATTCATAAGCTTTTGAGAAACCCATATATTTTGGTAAATACCATGACAAACCTCCATCCGGAACTAAAGCAATATTGGAAAATACTGAAATAATATAGCTATCCTCTGACATTATCCTCAAGTCGCAAGACATAGCTATTGCTGCACCCACTCCAGCTGCTGGTCCTGAAATTGATCCAATTACTGGTTTAGGCATATTTATGATATTTTCAAAAAAAGGTTTATAGCCTCGTAAAAGTGCATCCTTTGAGCCTTCCCAACTTGAATCTCTTTCACCTAAATCTGCACCGGAAGAAAAACCTCTTCCTGAGCCTTTAAGAATAACTACTTTAATTTTTTCATCATTCTTTGCATCATTTGTTACTTTTTGAAAATCCCATATTAGTTGTTCATTAAAAGCATTTAATAAATTTGGTCGATTTAATATAATTGTTGCAAGGTTATTTTCTTTTATATACTCGATTGTCTCTAGGTCCATATTTACTCCTATTTATTTAGAGGATATTAGAATTTTACCTTTTTGAAAAGTTACCTTACCTGATTTTTCAGCATTGTCTGCTCTTGACCACGATACTTCAGATTTTGGTCCAGGATTTGAATCAATAAAAGTTTTTAAAATTTCATCCAATATTTTTTTGTTTGGGACCGCTAAATTAGATTTCTTAATGGAAAGCCTTAAGATATCTTTTATGATTGATCTTGGAATTTCCTTTAAACTTCTTATAGAGATAGTACTACCAATTAACTTTTTATATTCAGTTTCTAACAAAGACTTATATGAATAATTTCTATCCTTCATTATTTGTGAAGTTTGAAAGATTCTTTCAGAGAAACTGGGCCATCTAGATTCGATTAATGGAAAAATTTTATTTCTTAGTAAATTTCTATCGAAAGCATTATCAGAATTTGAGTCATCCTCAATATACTTAATATTATTATCTTTAAGATATTTAAGTATTTCTTTTTTTGAAACTCCTAGTAATGGTCTTATTAGAACACCATCCCCGAGTGGCCTTTTGCAAGGTGGTCCCTCAAGTCCGTCAGCTCCTGTTCCTCTAAGTAATCTTAATACAATTGTTTCGGATACATCATCAAGATGATGACCCATTAAAAGCTGCGAATCTTTTGACAAAACGTTTTCAAATACTTTATATCTTTTATTTCTAGCATTAGACTCCAGACCTCCTCCATTCGAGTTAACCTTTATTGACTTTGTAATTAAATTGATACCTAAAGATGAGCAAACCTGATTACAATGCTTTTCCCATTTTTTGGATTCTTTTGAAAGGTTATGATTTACATGAATAGCTTCAACATTTAATTTATTTGAATTCATCAGATCAGCAAAGATATGAACTAATGCTGTGGAGTCTGGCCCACCACTATAAGCAATAAATATTTTCTTTTGTAAGTCAATTAGATCTTCAATTTTATCCTTTGAAAGCAACTTTATGATCCGATACTTAAAATTCTTTTGTATCTTCTCTCTAGTAAATCTTCAATCGATAACTTATTCAAAATAGATAGATTTCTAATTAGCGAACCTTTGATGTTTTCTGACATTAGATCGTAATCTCTGTGCGCTCCACCAAGCGGTTCTTGTATGATTTCATCAACAATATTAATTTTTTTTAATTCTGATGATGATACTTTCATAGCTTCAGCAGCATCAGGTGCTTTTTCTGATGATCTCCAAATTATGGATGCGCAAGCTTCTGGTGATGCTACAGAATAAATTGAATACTCAAGCATAGAAAGATGATCACCAACACTTATTGCAAGAGCTCCACCAGAGCCACCTTCTCCAGATACTATAACTAATATTGGAGTCTTTAGTTCAGACATAGTAGCTAAATTTCTAGCAATAGCTTCACTTTGACACCTTTCTTCACCCTCTACTCCAGGATAGGCACCAGCAGTATCAACAAAAGTTACAACTGGTAAAGAAAATTGTTCTGCAAGGTTCATAAGTCGCTTTGCTTTTCTGTAGCCTTCAGGATTTGTCATTCCAAAATTTCTTTTGACTTTTTCATCAGTATCTCTTCCTTTCTCATGACCAATCACCATTACAGGAATATTTTCCAACAAACCAATACCTCCAATTATTGAAGCATCGTCTCCAAATTGCCTGTCTCCATGAAGTTCATCAAAGTCATCAAATATCCTTTTTATATAATCTGATGTATGTGGCCTATTTGGATGTCGAGCAACTTGAACAATCTGCCATGTATCAAGCTTAGAATATATTTTTTTAGTTAAAGACTTATTCTCTTTTTCGAGATTTAATATTTCATTGTTTAATGATGGAGAATCTATTGCAGCTGCCCTCAAAGCACTAAGCTTTTGAGCTAACTCCTTAATAGGCTCTTCAAAGTTTAAAAATTTTTCTTCTTCCATTTTAATTTTTTTGAGAATTTATTTTAAGCTTCTACAATTCTAGAACATTTTTACCAAAAATATCTTCAAGAATGAATAAGTTTTTTATTAATGGTCTAAATTTAAAATTTTCTCCCAAATCTATTATAGCCTCTGACAAACCTGTATTTACTCTAACATTTAGTTTACATGAGCCATCAAGCCAAAATTCCTTATCAATTTTCTCTAATTTATTTGAAAAATCTTCAAGAGATACTGCTGAAGATTTTTCAATATCAACTGTAGCCTCTTCGATCTTTTTTACTAATTCGTTATCAATATTTTCTGCTTCTCTTACTCTCATTCTAAACATCAAAGCGCCGATATCACTGGTTTTGTAATCATCCACCTCGATATTACCTTTAAGGCAAACAATTTGACCTTCTTTGAGGATATCATGACATTTTTCAAGGACTTCACTTCCTACTATACCGTCCATTGTTCCTGTTCCATCATCAAAGTTTACAAAGGTAAGAGGTTTGCCCTGCCTATCCTTAATTTGTCTTACATTATTTAGCAAACATACAATTGAGGCTTTTTTAGTATCGTTACTTAATTGATTTATTTTCTTTGAACTTATTTTTGTAATCTTATTTTTTAAAGCAATAACTGGATGTCCGGATAGATAATATCCTAGAGATTTTTTTTCTAAATCTAATTTATCACTTAGAGTTAATTTTTGAATATTTTTATATTTCTCATATGGATCAAAACTTTCCTGTTGTGATGAGAAAAGATCACCGCTCTTGAAATTTCTGTCATTGACACCATCTTTTAACATATCTGAGACACATGCTATTGAAATACTTCTCGAGGGAGCAATTTCATCAAATGCTCCTGATTGAGATAGAGCTTCTAGTGATTTTTTTCCACCAAGCTTGATATCAACTTTCTTTGAAAAATCCCACAAATCATTAAAATTATTTTTTTTTCTGATCTTGCACAAGTGCTTGATAAAAATATCTGCCACTCCTTTAATTGCTCCTAAACCATATTCAATATTTGAATCTTGATTTACTAAAAATCTTTTTGTACTTGTTAAAATGTTTGGTTTTAATACTTTGATACCAAGTCTTTCACATTCTTGTTTTAATGCATAAATTTTATCTGTATTACCAAGTTCCGACGACATAGCTGCTGCCATAAAATGTTCAGGAAAATATGTCTTTAAATATGCAGTTTGATAGGATATTAGAGCATATGCTGCTGAGTGAGATTTATTAAACCCATATTCTGCAAATTGGTTTATCAAGTCAAAGATTTGCTCTGCATTTTTTGATTTTATTCCGTTTTTCTCACAACCCTTTACAAAAATCTCTCTTTGTTCTTCCATTTCTTCTTTCTTCTTTTTACCCATCGCTCTTCTTAAAATATCTGCTTGACCAAGTGAAAAACCAGCAAGAACTCTTGCTGCCTCCATCACCTGTTCTTGATAAACAATTACTCCATATGTTTCATCTAAAACAGATTCTAAAAGTTTGTGTGGATACGTAACTGGACTAACACCATGTTTTCTATCCACAAACTCATCATGCATTCCTGAATTTAAAGGCCCAGGTCTATAAAGAGCAAGAAGAGCGGTAATTTCCTCAAACTTTGTAGGCTTTAGTCTTTTAATTAAATCTCTCATACCTGCCGACTCTAACTGAAATATAGCCATTGTCTTTCCAGACGAAAGTAGATCAAAAACTTTTGAATCATCTAAAGGTATGGAATCAATATTAAAATTACCTTTATCTTTATTTGAATCATTTATTGACTTAACTGCCCTATCAATAACTGTTAGAGTACGTAATCCTAAAAAATCAAATTTCACTAACCCAATTTTTTCAACATCATCTTTGTCATATTGTGTCATTACTGATTCAGACTGACGATCAACATAAACTGGGCAGAAATCTGAGATACTTCCAGGCGCTATAACCACACCTCCAGCATGTTTACCAACATTTCTTGCAATGCCTTCTAATTTATATGACAAGTTAACAATTTCTCTCACCTCAGAATCATTCTTTATTGATTGAGCAAATAAAGGTTGATCAGCTTTTGCTTTATCAAGAGTCATACCAGGAGAAAAGGGTATCATCTTAGAAATTCTATCACCTAGCGCATATGGCTTACCAAGTGCTCTTGCAACATCTCTAACAACAGCTCTTGCAGCCATAGTTCCAAATGTAGCAATTTGAGAAACAGCATCGGACCCATATTTATTACTTACGTAATCTATAACCTGATCTCTTTTTTCCATGCAAAAGTCGATGTCAAAATCAGGCATTGATAGTCTTTCAGGATTAAGAAATCTCTCAAATAACAATCCATGATCAATTGGATCTAAGGTTGTTATACCTAATGCAAAAGCAACCAACGAACCTGCTCCGGAGCCTCTTCCAGGACCAACAGGAACATCATTATTTTTTGACCACTTTATGAAATCATAAACAATTAAAAAATAACTCGAAAAACCCATATTTTTTATTTGATCTAACTCGTATTTTAGCCTTGTCTTATAGTCTTCTTGGCTATCCTTGGCAAAGCCTTTGATATATTTTTCTAGTCTTTCATGAGCAAGTTCATTCAGATATGAATCAAAATTATGTTCTTTTGGAACGGGGTACTCGGGTAAAAAATATCCCTTTGTCTTTAAAGAGACATTACATTTCTTAGCTACTTCATTAGTATTGTCAATTAGACATGAAAAGTCTTTGAATAATGCAATCATTTCTTTGGGTGATTTAAAATATTGCTCATCAGAAAAATATTTTTCACGATTTGGATCATTTAATGTCTTGCCTGTATTAATGCAAACTTTTGTTTCATGAGTCTCATAATCATCCTTGGATGAGAATAAAATGTCGTTTGTGGCTATAACAGGGATTCCTTTTTCAATTGATAATGGAATAACATTTTTAAAATAATCAAACTCATCAATTCTATTTGTTTTTTGAACTTCTAAAAGAAAATCTTCATCAAAAGCTTTTCTAAAAACCTCTATCTTGTTATTTGCCTCATCAATATTATCTCGCCTTAGATATTCGTAAATGTGACTACCCTTACCACCTGAAATAACAACAATATCATCTTTAAGTTGGGATAAGTTTTCAAATTGAATTATTGGAGTATTGAAAGAACTATTACTATGAGCAGTAGAAATTATTTTCATTAAATTTTTGTGACCAACATTAGTTTTTGCTAGACAAAGAACTTCAAATGAGCTTTCATCCTCATTAAATATTAATTGAATAGAGGCGCCCGATATTGGTTTTATTCCAGCCGATTCACATTTATTAAAGAATTTTACCAAGCCAAACATGTTAGATTTATCTGTAAGTGCTACTGAAGGAACTTCAAAACTAGATGCATTCTCAACGATTTGATCAATAGTTAACAAGCCTTGAGTAATGCTGTACTCTGATGAAACTCTCAAATGAGAAAAAGTTTGACTCAACTTAAGACTCCGTTGAAAGATTTTCTATGTATAACAGAATATTTATTATTCTTTAAAGCCTCTAAATGATCTCTAGTTCCATAGCCTTTATTTTTATCGAGATTAAACTTTGTATATTTTTTACTATATTCAATCATTAAATTATCCCTGTAAACTTTTGCAATTATTGATGCCGCACTAATTTCAGAATGTTTTGAATCCCCACCAATTATAGCCATCATTTGAGTCTTTAAATTAGGTTTAAATTTACCATCAACCAAAATCATATTGGGTTTAATTGGTAAGTTAAGTATAGCCCTTTTCATTGCTAACAAAGAAGCATTATGAATATTAATTTCATCTATTTCATGATGAGATGCTGAGCCAATAGCAAAGTAAGAGTTTTTTTTTATTTTATTTGAAAGTTCGATTCTTTTTTTTTCAGGAATTTTTTTTGAATCTTTTAAGCCCTCAATATCTTTTTTTAAAATTACTGCTGCTGCAATAACTGGTCCTGCAAGAGCTCCTCTGCCAACCTCATCCACTCCAGCAATATTGTTGTTCAAAGTTCTAGAATTAATTTAGAAGCACTTGCAAAGCCTTCTCCAGAAAGTTTCATTTTAAGCTCATTTTGAATCTGATTCATTTTTGGAGTAATTTGGTTAATCTCTTTTACAGCTTGTAATAAATTTTTTTGATTGCATTGATTTTGAATGAGTTCAGGAAAAACAGCTTCTTCTAACAACAAATTTGGCAAGCCAATATTTTGAACTTTTAACATTCTGGAGATAATAAGATAATTTACAGGATTAGTTTTGTAGCAAATTATTGGAGGACATCCAATAATAGCTGACTCTAAAGATGCAGTGCCTGATGTTACTAGAGAAAATTCTGATATAGAAAGAAATTCATTTATAGCAAAAGATTTTACAACTACATTTTTTAGAGATTTCGTCATTTCACGAATTTTATTACATAGCTTGTTACTGCTTGCCGGAATCAAATATACTGTTTCAGGATTAAGAATAGAGTAGTTTTCAATAAATTTTATATATATCGGAAGCATATATTTTAATTCTGATTCTCTGCTTCCAGGAAGAATAGATATATATTTTTTATTATGATCAAGTGAATATTTATCAAACATGTCTTTTTTAGTAGCTTTTTCTAAAGTGTTAAACGGATGTCCTAAATGAATACTTTTATGATTTATTTTTTTATAAAATTCATGTTCAAAATGGAACAAACAAAGTGTTAAATCTATAAATTTCTTTATTAACTTAGTTCTGTTTTGTCTCCAGGCCCAAACAGATGGACTAACGAGTTGTATATTTTTACATATATTTTTTTCTTTTAAAGACTTATGAATCTTTATATTAAAGTCTGGAGAATCAATACCAATAAATAAATCAACTTTACTATTTATAAATGATTCTGTTAATTTCTGTCTTCTCTTTGAGAGATTTCTATAATTAAGAATTGGATCTACTATTCCCATTATTTGTAACTCTTCGTAATTAAATTGAGAATTTAAACCCAGACTTTCTAATTTTGGCCCACCAACACCATATAACTGAATGTCTTTATATTTTTTTAATTCGCTAATAAGGTTGGCTCCCAATGCATCCCCAGAGTGCTCACCACAAACAATTCCGATCTTTATAGGACTGTCTGTAATCACCTACCTGAGGATTCCTCTTTCAGAAGCCTGAATTGACTTTATAAAATTTTCTATGTGACTATCCTGAGTTTGCTCATAAAGTAAACTTAACTCCTTGAGGGCTTCTTCAATTTTTAGATTTTTTCTATATACAAGTTTATAGGCTTTTTTGATATTGGTAATTGTGTCATTGCTAATATTTTTTCTGGACATTCCTACAGAATTTATTCCAACAACTCTAGCTGGGTCAGATGCTACTTTTACGTATGCAGGAACATCCATTGTGATTGACGAATTCATACCAGCAAAACAAAAATCACCTAATTTACAATGCTGATGAACAGTTGTAATTCCACCAATAGATATATTACTTCCAACATGAACATGCCCAGCGAGCGCTGCAAGATTAGCAAAAACATTATCATTTCCTACTTTACAATCATGAGCAACATGGGCAAACGGCATAAATAAATTGTTTGATCCTATGATTGTTACTGACTCGTCTTGAATTGTTCCCCGATGTATTGTGACTCCCTCTCTAAAAATATTATTATTACCAATAATTAGTTTTGTTTTTTCTCCTTTAAACTTTTTATCAGGAGTATCATCTCCAATAGTTGAGAATTGATAAATAAAATTATTTTTTCCAATTACTGTGGGTCCTTTTATGACTGCATGACTAATAATCTTTGAGCCACTTTCAATCTCAACATCCTCTCCAATTGTACAAAATGGACCAATTTGCACATCACTTGCAATGTTTGCCGAGGGATCAATAATTGATGTTGGATGAATACTCATAAAGCTTTCCTGTCTGCACATAGTATAGTTGCTGAACAGACTATCTCATTATTAAGCTCAGCTTTACAATCAAATTTCCATATCCCTCTTTTTTCATTTACAACTTTACTGAACAAATCTATTGTATCTCCTGGTCTTACCCTCTTTCTAAATCTAACTTTATCAACACCTGCCAAGACATATATGGATCCCTCTTCTGGAGTTTTATTCATTATTGTGAAACCTAAAATTCCTGAAGCTTGGCCTAATGCTTCAATAATTATAACTCCTGGAAAGATTGGGTTTCCTGGAAAATGACCTTTCAAAAAATATTCATCTGATTTTATTAATTTTCTGGCATGTATAGTTTCATTGTTATTTATTTCCACTACTTCATCTATAAAAAGAAACGGTTCTCTGTGTGGAAGATATTTTTTAATATCATCTTGTTTAAGGATCATTTTTTACCCTTATTTTTTATAAAAATTGATGACTTTGCCCATTCATTTCGTTTTTGAGCAGGCATAATTCCAATATATTCTCCGGGTTCATTAATATTTTTTGTTATCAGCGTATGAGCTCCAACTTTTACATCATTGCAAATTTCAAGGTGTCCCAAAACACCAGATAGGCCTCCCATTTGAAAGTTTTCACCAATGACTGAAGATCCTGCAATCGCACAACAAGCCGCAATGGCTGAATTTTTTTGAATTACTACATTATGTGCAATGTGTACTTGATTATCTAGAATAACTCCATCATGAATTTCAGTACTATCTATAGCACCTCTATCAATAGTGCAATTTGAACCAATATGAACATTATTACCAATTTTAAGACCGCCTAACTGTTCTATTTTTTCATATCCATTTTTTGATGATGCAAATCCAAAACCATCAGATCCTAATACAGATCCACAGTCAATATAAGCATTTGATCCTATTGAGACATTTTCAACTATCGAAACATTAGCATTAATAACAACGCCTGAACCAATATTGCAATTTGGACCAATAAAAACATTTGGACCAATGTAAACGTTTTTATCAATAACTGAGCTCTTATCAATTATTACAGTTTCATGTATGAATGGTAATTTTTTTGTTCTGCTTGTTTTGAATACCGTTGTTAGCTTGGCAAAGGCAAGGTATGGGTTTTCCGATATTAAAAAATTTTTGTCACTTGATATCTCAACGTTCTTTTCAACTATTATCGCATTTGCACTTGTTTTAGATAATAAATGATTGTACTTTTTGTTTGCCAAAAAAGTTATTGATGTTTTATTTGCACATTGAATTGTTGCAATGTTATCTACTAAATCATCATTGCCAACTAGTTTTGACCCAGTAATAGATGCTAACTCTGATAACCTAAAGCTTTTGGGCTTCGACACTAATCAGATTGTGACGTGGGCTCAACAGCAGCAACATCTAGCATAGAAGTAACGTCATCTGTAAGATCTAAAGCAGGATCACTAAAAAGCATAGTTTCATTTTTAGCCAATAAAACCTTAATTTGTTTTGCAGCAATTAGTTCACCTATGATCTTCTGCATTGCTGGACCACTTTCGGTGAATATTTTTTGGGCAGTTTCTTCTTGTGCTTGTTGAATTTTACCTGCTAAGAATTCTAAGTCTTTACCTTTATCTTGAATATCTTTTTGCATTTTTGCAATTTCTTCTTGAGATAAAGTATCTAAATCTTTTTGAAGTTTTTCAGCAATGGATTGTCTTTCAGCTTGCAATGCCTGTGCTTCCTCTAAATTAGAAGCATAATCGTCATCTTCTTCAAGTGCTTTAAATGCATCTGCAGCAGATTGTGTTGACAGAACAGCTGTTCTCATGTCAATTACTGCTACGCCATCAATAGCGAATATTGGTGATGCAATAATGATAAAAGATATTACATAAAATTTAATTATATTTTTCATAAGTACCCCTCAATGGATTTGAACATTTTATATTAACTAGAAAACATTTCCTACTGTAAATTGGAATTCTTCTGTTCTCTCTTGAGGACCTGCATTAGTTGGTTTTGCAATAGCAAGACTCATTGGACCAAAGCCTGTAATCCATGTAACTCCAACACCATAAGAGTATCTTAAATCATCAATTGATGGTTTGTAGCAATTAAATTGATACTCCTTACAGTTATTCGAGAATACATTACCAAAATCAAAGAAAAATGCTGATCGCAATGATCTTTGATCTTCTATAAATGGAAGTCTAAAAATTAACTGGAGACTTCCCTCAATTTTTATATTCCCACCAATAGGAGGATCTCTATACCTTGATCTTGAAGAGTATTGATTTGTAGCATATGGATTATAGTAAGGCGTATCTGGTTCACCATCTCCATCTGTATCAAGTAAATTTGGGCAAGTTCCTTCTTCATAATTAAATTCATAACAAGGAGCATTTGTGCTTCTAGGTCCCAAAGTATTTGATTCAAAACCTCTTAGAGACCTTGGTCCACCAGCATAGAAATTTTGGAAAAAAGGAGTTTCCTCTGTTTCCCCATAAGAATCTAAATAACCTAATTCTCCTTGAAAGCCAAAAACTAATTGAGATGATAATGGTTGATAAAATCTTTGTCTGATATTTGCTCTATAATAGTTAATGTCACTTCCAGGAATAGTTGAAGTCAATGTAAAGGAAGTAGATGATCCGTCAGTTGGAAAAAGTCCTCTGTTTAAAGTAACTCTTTGCCATGTAAACCCCAAAGACAAAGTTTCAAAGACATTTCCTTCTGCAGCGACAAAATCATATATTTCTCTTGCAGGTAATGTGCCTATATCTATATCAGTCTTATCATATGTCAAATTAAAGTTTAATCTTGTGATATCAGATATTGGATATCCAAATTGCAAACCTAAACCATTTGAATTGGTTAAATAATTTGCAACATTAAATTCTCCATAGTCAGTTTCTCTAAAGTAAAGGTTGTAACCTAGGCTGACGCCATCTTTTGTTGCATAGGGATCAAGAAATGAAATATTGTATACCTCGCTATAAATATTCTTATTAATGCCAATACCTACTGTATTTCCAGATCCAAAAAAGTTTTGCTCTTGTAAATTAAACCCAAGCATTAACCCAAAATCGCTATATCCAATGTTTCCGCCTAAGCTACCTGTAGTCTCTTCTTCAACTTCGTATAAAATATCAATCTGATCATCTGTTCCTGGAACTGGAATAGTCTCAACATTTACTTCTTTAAAATATCCTAGTCTCTCAAGTCTTATTTTTCCTGCTTCAATACTATCATCAGAGCTCCATGCTCCTTCAAATTGCCTCATCTCTCTTCTTAATACATGATCTTGAGTTATCTGGTTTCCTGTGAAAAGGATCTTTCGAGTATATGTTTTTTTTCCAGGCTCTATAGAAAAAACTAACTTTACATTATTAGTATCTTGATCTACTTCTGGATCTCCAGATACCTCTGCAAATGCATAACCTCTGTTCCCTAAAACACTAGTAAAAAATTCTTCAATGCTTGTTATAGTTGCTTGAGAGTATGTTTTATCGATCAAACTATTTATTATTTCAAGATAAACATCCTCTTCAAATGGTATTTCTCCAATTACATTAACATCATTTATGGTATATTTTTTACCCTCAAAAACATTAAAAGTAATAAATATACTTTTTTTATCTCTTGAAAGACTAATTTGTGAAGATTCAATTGAAAACTTTAGATATCCTCTATCTCTGTAAAATGATTCTAATGTTTCAATATCTCCTTGTAACTTTTCTCTCGAATATTGATTATCGTTTGATAAAAAAGAAAATAGGGATCCCTCAGATAGCTCAAAACCATTTAATATTTCTTCATTTGTAAAAATTTCATTCCCAATAATATTTATCTTTTCGATCTTTGCACTATTTCCTTCATCTACCTCAATAAAAATTTCAACTCTATTTCTTGGTTTAATAACTTCTTCGATATCAACGTTTGCGCCATATCTTCCATTTGAAGAATACGACCTTACTAATTCTGATTTAACTTTCTCTAGCGTTGATCTTTTGTATACTTCTCCTTCTTTAATACCTACCCCGTCAAGACTTTCTAAAAGTTGTTCTGTCTTTAGAGCTTGGTTGCCTGAAATATCAATTGAAGTTATCGAGGGTCTCTCAACAACACTTATTATAAGCGTGCTACCATCTTTTCCAATTTGTATATCGTCAAATTGTTCAGTAGCAAATAAAGACTTAACAATATCATTAGATTTCCTTAAATTAATTTTATCCC
>CABZTX010000006.1 GCA_902528875.1 uncultured SAR86 cluster bacterium
CGTTAAATCAAAAGGATTTATAGTATCAAGAATTGGTCTTAAGAAAAAAGCTATTGTTGCTGATAATGATTTCAACTTTTATAAAGAAATCAGTAATAAAGATAACAAAAATATTAGCTGTATTTTCGTTGATGAAGCTCAATTTTTATCTAAAGATCAAGTACAACAATTAGCAAAAGTTGCTGACATTAAAAACATTCCAGTAATGTGTTACGGCATCAGGACAGACTTCCAAGGTAAATTATTTGAAGGTAGTTGTGAGTTGCTAGCGATTGCTGATAATCTTAATGAATTAAAAACTATTTGCAGTGAATGTGAAAAAAAAGCAACAATGGTAGTAAGGCTAGACGAAAATGGTAAAGTTATACTTAAAGGAGATAAGGTTTTAATTGGAGGCAACGAAATATATAAGTCTCTTTGTAGAACACACTTTCGAAAACTAACTAAATTAATTTAAATATGGAATATCAAAACAATCAATTACTTCTCAATAAGAGACCAGATGGTATGCCTGATGACGATTGTTGGAAACTGAATACTGAAATAGTTAATTCACTTAATAAAAATGAAATTTTAATAGAAGTAAAGTATTTATCTATAGACCCTTACATGAGAGGAAGAATGAATGATTCCATGTCCTATGCCTCTCCTGCAAAACTTGGTCACCCTATGACAGGTGAAACTGTGGGTACTGTTGTTGAAAGTAATTCTTCTCTTTATAAAATTGGTGATAGATTATGCATTCATGCTGGCTGGCAAACATACATTAAAGCAAAGGATACAGATCCATCTATTTTTAGAGTTCCACAATCTAGAATTCCTCTTTCTTCATATCTTGGTGTAGTTGGTATGCCTGGAAGAACAGCTTATTTTGGATTTAATAATGTTGGTAAACCCAGAGGTTCTGATACTGTAGTTGTATCAGCTGCATCTGGAGCAGTCGGATCAGTTGTTGGTCAACTGGCCAAGATTTTAGGATGCAGAGTTATAGGTATTGCAGGAGGTGCAGAAAAATGTACTTTTGTAAAAGAGATTTTAGATTTCGATGCGTGTATTGACTATAAATCTGAAAATTTTATTGAAGATCTTAAGGCTAGTTGTGACTCAGGTATTGATATTTACTTTGAGAATGTAGGTGGTGCTGTCACAAAAGCTATAGCACCATTGCTAAACAAAAATGCAAGAGTACCAATATGTGGTTTTATTTCTCAATATAATAAAAAGGATATGCTCAAAGCCGAAACACCTTTTAATATTCTTGGTTCCTTGAAGGTAAAACCTGAACACAGATTTTTTGTTGTAACTGAATGGATGAATCAATGGGAAAAAGCTACAGAAGATCTTTCAAAGTTAGTTGAAGACAATCAAATCAAGTATAAAGAAACTATAACAAAAGGATTTACTAATGCTCCACAAGCATTGAGGGATGTATTGACTGGCAAAAATTTTGGTAAACAAATTATTCAAATTTAAGAAATATCAATAGAGCCTTTCATATATAGCACTGCATGACCACCAATTAATACTCTATCGTCAAGGTTTTCACAAAAAACCTCTCCTCCTCTATCTGAAATCTGTTTAGCATGAAGAATATTTTTGTTAAAAACATTTGACCAATAGGGAATTAAGCTTGTGTGCGCTGAACCGGTAACAGGATCTTCATCTATTCCATATTTAGGACAAAAATAACGTGAAACAAAATCATATTTTTCACTTTTTGAAGTAATTATGAGGCCTTGTCCATCAAGAGCAGAGACTTTATCAAAATCTGGCTCTATTGATTTAATTATTTTTTCAGAATCGAAAATTGCAAAAAGATTGATTTCTCCTAAATAGGTTTCATTAGGTTTTGATCCAATCGCCTCATATACTTTGTCAATCATATCGACTTGAACAAACTTATCTTTAGGAAAGTCTAATTGTAAATAAGCATCTTTCTTATTCACTTTTAAATATCCACTAGCAGAGTTCCATGTTACAGATTCTTTAGTATTATCTAAAAAATTAAAATAAACGAATGCTGAAGCCAATGTAGCATGACCACATAAACTTACTTCACGTGATGGAGAAAACCATCTAATACTTTTATTTTTTAAGTTTACAAATGCAGTTTCAGAAAGATTATTTTCAGTTGCAATTTTTTGCATTAAAACCTTGTCATCAATTTCAGAAAACATGACACCAGCAGGATTTCCAGAAAAAGTATCTTTAGTAAATGCATCTATAAAATAAATATCTTGTTTCATGATTTTAAATAATACTTATCTATTCTCATCATAACTCATATAATATTCATATGATAAAAATACTATTTGTGTCATTGTTTCTTTTTTTGACTTTTATTTTAAATGCTCAGAATGTTGTTGATGTATTTAAACCAGACTACAGAAATCAATTGTTTATGGATGTAGAGGTTGCTCTTGCAGAGGCACAAGCAGAATTGGACATTATTCCAGATTGGGCTGCAAAAGAAATCAAATCGAAAGCCGATCTTTCGTATCTTTCTAGTAAGGACATTGCTGAAGAACAAGAAGCAGTGAGACATTCATTAGTTGCTAGATTGAATGTCTGGAAAAGATCTATTGATAGAAATGCAGCCGAGTATCTTCACTACGGCGCAACTACAGTTGATATTTGGGATACAGTTCTTGTTCTTCAAATAAGAGATACCATTGATCTCTTAATAGATGATTTGCTCGAAATTGAAGGTTATTTATTATTTTTAACTGAAGACAACTTATATACGTACATGTCTGGAAGAACTCTCGGTCAGCATGCTCTTCCAATTACATTTGGCAAGAAAACTAGCACTTGGTTAGCTGAAAATAGAAGAAACATTGAGAGATTAGAAAGTGTTCATTTAAAGGTTAAAAAGTCAGGTATATTAAAAGGTGCTGTAGGTTCTTATCTTGGTCTTGGGCCAAATGCGATCGAAACTGAAAAGTTGATGATGCTAAATCTCAATCTTGATGAACCCTCCAAGGACGATTGGCATGGGATAAGAGATGTTTTTGCTGAGTATGCTCTTACCTTATCTTTAATTTCAAAGTCTTTTGGAAGAATTGGAAATGAGCTAACTCTCCTTCAAATGACTGAGCTTGGTGAAACAGAAGAATATTTAGGTAATAGATCTATTGGAAGCAGTACTATGCCTCAAAAGAAAAATCCAAGAGGTCCAGGAGAATTAATTGAATACTCTAGAATAATTCCGCGAATATCTGAAATAGTACTTGATGATATGGTTAATAGTTTTGAGAGAGATGCTGAAAAAAGTGATGATGAATTACGTTTAATCTCAATCTCAACAGAAGCAATGCTTGAAAAAGCAAAGCCCCTTTTAAGAGACTTAAAAGTAAATAAAGAAAAGATGAGACAAAATTTAGACATCACCAACGGATTGATTCTATCTCAAAGATTAACTTTCTTTTTGGCAGATAAAATTGGTAAAAATACAGCTAATGATCTTATGCATGATGTTGCAAAATATGCTCTTGAGAATAATCTTAGCTTAAAAGAAGCTGCAATGAAGAACAAAAAAGTATCTGAAAATATAACTGAAACTCAAATTGATGAGATTCTTAACCCTGAGACTTATATTGGGCTTGCTGTAAAACAAGCAGAGTTAGTTATAAAAGAAATTAAAAATAAAAGATAAAAAATAAGTATCCATATAAATTTGCATATATATAAAATATATATATAATGTAATATTCATCTGTTTTATATTATGCAAATTTTAGATAAAGTAACCAAGGAAAACATATCTGATATGTTTGCATCATCTATGACTAAATTCTTTAGGTTCATTGCTGATACTTTCTTTGCAAAACGTTATGGTCATAGAGCTGTAGTTTTAGAAACTATTGCTGGTGTTCCTGGGATGATTGCGGGAGTTTGGATGCATTTTAAAAGTCTGAGAAAGATGAAATCTGGTTACGGTCCCCAAATTAGAGAAATGTTGGCTGAAGCAGAAAACGAAAGAATGCATCTAATGTTCTTTATTGAAATTGCAAAACCAAATTATTTTGAAAGAACTGTTGTCTTGATGTCTCAAGTCTTATTTGGATTATTTTACTTTTTCATTTATGTTTTTTTTACTAGAACTGCTCACAGAATGATAGGATATTTTGAAGATGAGGCTGTAAAGAGTTACACCGAATATCTTGAGATTGTCGAATCTGGAAAAGTCGAAAATATACCAGCACCCGCACTTGCCATTCAATACTACAAAATCGGTAGTGATTCTAAATTATCTGACCTGATAAGATGCGTAAGAGCTGATGAAGAGCATCATAGCGAAACAAATCATAGTTACGCTGACAAGTTGTAGATTTACATATTTAAGTTCAAAAGTGCGCAGAGTTTATTTCCAGTTGGGTCTCTAAGATAAGCTAAATATATTCCGTGCTCCTCACGAATACCGGGAGGATCCTCACATGTTGTTCCACCGTTATTAATTCCAGCAGCATGCCAAGCATCGCCTTGTTCAGGACTTTCAACATGAAAACCAATTGTTGAACCATTTCCTAAGGTGGCATCATTTCCATCTATAGGAATAGTAATCCCAAAAGTATCTTTATTTTTGTTCATATAAAAGATCCTTCCCTTTGGATCTCTATATCCTGATCTAATTCCAAGTTCTGCAAAAATAGCATCATAAAATTTTTTAGATTCTTCAATATCATTAACACCAACCATAACGTGACTAAACATTTAAAGCTCCCCTTCTTAGTTTAATTATTTATTATCATCCAATTTTTATTCTTAGCAAACTTTTTTAGATATTTATCAGGATTAACTGCTATTGGCATATATACAGCCTCTAAAAGAGGTAAATCATTTTTCGAATCAGAATAAAAACAAGCATTACTTAAATTAAAATTGAAATCACTTAGAAACTTTTCAACTAATTCTAATTTGCCCTCACCTAATGCATGAGGTTTTTCAACCTTACCAGTACATATTCCCTTTTTAAAAACTACTTTAGATGATATAAAATTTTTAAAACCAAGTTTATTAGCGATATAAGAAACAATAAGGCTATTTGTCGCACTTGCAAGTAAGATATCTTGATTTAATTTTTTGTGCTTGTTGATTCTTTTGATTAACTTTTGATTGAAAGCAGGCTCAATAATTTTGAAATAAAAGTCATCTAGAACTAAATTAATATCATTTTGTTTCATTCCAATAAAAGGTTTTAAAGAGAATTCTGAAAAGTATTCAATATTTAATGAACCGTCTTCATACGAGTTAAAATAATTTTCATTTATTTTTCTATATTTCTCAAAAATAAGATCTTTATCAATAAGGTAATTAACCATTTCATAATCTGAATCTATTTTTATAATAGTATTGTCTAAATCAAAAATAGCTAATTTAATAATTCTTTTATTATATTGTGTTAACACAGTGTAACAAGTATAATCTATTTATGAACTTATATAAAGCTATAGAAAAATTAGAAACTCAACAACAGGCAAGAGCCTTCTTGACTGATTTATGTACTCCAAAAGAAATTGAGAGTTTGATTGAAAGATGGGAGGTTGCAAAATTACTATCAACTAAAAAATATACCTATCGAGAGATTGCAACAAAATTGGGTGCATCAACCACAACTGTTACAAGAGTAGCAAGATTTCTCTTTAATGAAAATAATAATGGATATAAAAGTATTTTAAATAAAAATGGAAAATAGAGTTAAAATTGCAATTCAAAAAAATGGTAGATTGTCGACTGAATCATTATCAATTTTAAAAAAATGTGGCATTGAGTTTAGTGATTCCAACAATAAGCTCTTTATCAAATCAACTAACATGCTTATAGATCTCCTTATGGTTAGAGACGATGATATTCCAAGACTTGTAAGTCAAAATATTGCTGATTTAGGCATAGTTGGTGAAAATGTAGTATCCGAAAAACAACTATCTGATTCATCTTTAAAATCAAAAACTATCCTAAAGCTTGGTTTCTCAAGGTGTAGACTATCTTTTGCAAAACCAAAAGAAATGAATCTTGATAGCTTAAGTAATAAAAAAATTGCAACTTCCTACCCTGCTATAGTAAAAGATTATTTAGAAAAAAAAGATATTAGTGCTGAAATAATTGAAATACATGGATCAGTAGAGTTAACTCCATTTGTTGAAATATCAGATATTATTGCCGATCTTGTATCAACTGGATCAACCTTAGAATCAAATAATCTTACCGAGTTAGATTGTATAATGGATTCACAGGCAATATTAATCCAGTCTAGTTCAATTACATCAAAAAAATTGCCCCTAATTGATAAAATTGTTTCTAGAGTCACTTCTGTTATCAAGGCTAAAGATAGTAAATATATAATGTTCAATGCTGAAACAGATAATGCAGATGAACTTATTAAATTACTACCTTCAGCTGAATCACCTACTGTTATTCCACTTGCTGATAAATCAAAAGTTGCAATACATACTGTCTGTAAAGAAGATATTTTTTGGAAAACTATTGAATCACTTAAATTAAGAGGTGCCAGCTCAATATTAGTTCTTCCTATTGAAAAGCTCTCTTATTAAATGAAAATTATTAATTCAAACCAAAATATTGAATGGAGAAAATTATTCTCAGGAAAAGATGAGTTAAAAACTGTTATTGAATTTGATGATCTCTTGAGAAAAAAATCCTTTAAAGGTTTGCAAAAAATTAATAAGGGGCTTAACCAAAAAAATATAAAAAAATTAAAAGTTACTAAAAAAGAAATAGTTAGTGCTGGAAAACTGGTTACTGACAATGAGAAATTTGCTTTATATGAAGCAATCAAAAACATATCATATGTTTCAAAATCTCAACTTAAGGATATAAATAAATCTATCGAACCTATAAATGGTTTAACTATATGGGACAAATTTATTCCAATTAGAAGCGTTGGCTTATATGTTCCAGGTGGAACAGCTCCGCTTGTTTCATCTTTCTTGATGCAAGTCATACCTGCGATTACAGCTGGTTGCAAGGATATTATTATTTGCACTCCTCCTGATAAGAATGGAAAAATTTATCCAGCAATATTATGGCTGGCTGAACAGTTAAACGTTTCAAGTATTTATAAAATTGGTGGAGCTCAAGCTATATTGTCAATGGCTAATGGCTATCTTGGAATACCAAAAGTAAACAAGATATTTGGTCCTGGTAATTCTTATGTTGCAGAAGCAAAAAAATATGTAAGTAATAAGGTTGCAATTGATTTATATGCTGGTCCAAGTGAAGTAATGGTGGTAACAAATGATAAAGAAAAAATATCATTAGCATCAATTGATGCACTGTCTCAATTAGAACATGGAAAAGATTCTAGTGCATTTATCTTATCAAAGTCTAAATCAGTATTAGATGGTATCAAAAAAGAAATAAAATCTTTATCAAAAAATTTAAGCAGAACAAATTTGCTAGATTGTTCTAAAGACAATATTTCATTAGTTAAATGTAAATCTGACAAAGATATTGTGAAAATGATCAATGATTGTGCACCAGAACACCTTGTATTATTGGATGATGATTTTCCAAGATATCTAGATTCAATAGAAAATGCAGGTTCTGTATTTTGTGGAAGTAAATCACCAGTTGCTTTTGGCGATTATGCATCTGGGACGAATCATGTCTTGCCAACAAGTGGGTGGGCAAAATCAAGCTCAGGTTTATCTATTAATGATTTCGTAAAAAAAGTTTCTTTTCAACAAACAAACAAAAATGCTTTTAACTATCTCTCGGATAAGGTAATTAAATTAAGTGAGATTGAGAATCTAGATGCTCATGGTCTATCAGTGGAGATGCGAAAAAATAAAGATATTGACAAACCAAGAGCATCTTTCATAAGACGTCAAACAAAGGAAACATCAATATATGCATCAGTTGACTTAGACGGTCAAGGATTGTATGAAATAGATACAGGAATAAATTTTTTAGATCATATGCTTGAACAATTTTGTAAGAATTCTGGTCTAAATATCTTTTTAAGAGCTGTTGGAGACCTTCAAATTGATTTGCATCATACAATCGAGGATACGGCGATTGTCTTAGGTAAAGTTATATCAGAGAGTTTATCTTCAAGAGAAAATATTAATAGATACTCGTCTAAAACAATTATTATGGATGAATCAAGTGCAAAAGTTGATATAGATTTATGCTCAAGAGCAAACCTTAATCTAAGTATTCCAATATTAAACAATTTTGTTGGCGATTTTCCAACTGAAATGTTGAATCATTTCTTAGAATCTTTTGTCAAAAATTTAAAATTCACCTGTCACATTGAAATCAAGGGATCTAATAGCCATCATCTAATTGAGGTTTTGTTTAAATGTCTTGGTAAGGCTTTTAAAGAGAGTATTCAGTTAAATACTAAAGAAATTACATCAACAAAGGGTCTATTATGATAGCTGTAATTGATTGTGGAGGTGCAAATCTTCGTTCAGTTTCTTACGCACTTGAAAATCTTAATATCGATTATCAAATTTGTAAAAAAAAAGAACAAGTAATAAATTCAAGTGCAATGATCATTCCTGGTGTAGGTGCAGCTAAAAATGTAATGAATAATTTAAAAAAACAAAATTTTATTAACATTATTAAAGAATATAAAAAACCAGTACTTGGCATATGTGTTGGAATGCAAATTTTCTATGAATTTTCAGAAGAAGAAGATCAGAAATGTTTAGGATTGATACCAGGAAAAATAAAAAGATTTAATAAAAATAATTTGACAATTCCTCATATGGGATGGAATGAAGTAATTTTTAATGACGATTCATTTAATGAATGCAATGGCTATTATTATTTTGCAAATAGTTACTATGCTGATGTAAATAAATTTACTGTTGGTAAATGTTCTTATGGCAATACTTTTAGTGCTTTTGTAAGAAAAGATAACTTTTTTGGTGTTCAATTTCATCCAGAAAAATCTTCCAAAAAAGGCTCTAAATTTTTAATGCAATTCTTAAAACAACTATGAATATTCTTCCTGCGATAGATATTAAAAACGGTAGTTGTGTGAGACTAAAGAAAGGGAATTTTAATGAAATTAAGGTATATAATTCTTCACCTTTAGATCAAGCAAAATTATTTAAAGATCATGGTTTTGATTTCATACATATTGTTGATTTGGATGGTGCTCTCAGAGGTAAACGTGAAAATAATAAAATTATAGATCAAATAATAAATCTTAATATCAAAGTTCAGCTAGGCGGTGGCATTAGATTGCTTTCTGATATAGAAGAGTTGATAGATATTGGTGTAGAAAGAGTAATTTTAAGTACAGCTGTTATAGAAAACAAATCTTTTATCAATGATGTGTTATCAAAATTTGATCAGAAGAATATCACTCTCGCTTTAGATTTTAGGATTTATGACGAAACACCATACATTGCGACTAAAGGTTGGATAAACCAAACAAAGATTAATCTATATGATTTCATAAAAAAAAATGAAATCAAAAATGTTCTTGCAACAGATATAAACAAAGATGGCCTATTAATTGGTCCAAATTTAGAAATATATAAAAAAATTAAAGAGTTAAATCCAGATAAAAATCTTATTGGATCAGGGGGAATTTCAAAAATTAGTGATGTAGCTGATTTAGCAAAAATTAATGTTAATGAATGTGTTGTTGGAAAGGCTATTTATGAAAATAAGATATCAATGAAGGAGTTAGCTAATGTTAACTAAAAGAATTATCCCTTGCCTTGATGTCAAAAATGGAAAAGTTGTAAAAGGTGTTCAATTTAAAAATCACAGAATTGTTGGAGATCCTATTAAGTTGGCTGCAAAATATTCAGAAGAAAATGCTGATGAATTAGTTTTTTATGATATTTATTCAAGTGTAGAGTCAAAATCGGTTTCGCTAAGTTGGATTAATGATATTGCTCAAAATATTAATATACCCTTTTGTGTAGCAGGCGGTATCAAAAATATAAAGAAAGCCAAAGAAGTCTTATATATGGGTGCTGATAAAGTTTCAATAAATACACCTGCGATTGAAAACCCAGAATTAATTACTGAATTAGCAAAAACTTTTGGTTCTCAGTGCGTTGTAATAGGTATTGATAGTTTTTTTAATCAAAAGAACTATGTTGTTCATGCAAAAACTGGATCTACTAAATCAAGATATGAAGTTGGTAAAAATACATTAGATTGGGTTAAAGAAGTTCAAGATAGAGGAGCTGGTGAAATAGTATTAAATTGCATGAATAGAGATGGTGTAAAAGAAGGTTATGATATTGATCAACTCGCAATGATAAGGGAGGTTTGCAAGGTCCCTTTAATAGCATCTGGTGGTGCTGGAGAAAAAGAACACTTTAAAAAAGTTTTTAAAATATCAAATGTTGATGGAGCTCTTGCAGCTTCTGTTTTTCATGATAATAAGATATCAATTGAAGAACTCAAAAATTATCTAAAAAAACAAAAAATTGGGGTAAGAAAATGAATATTAATAATATATGGAAGGATGATCAAATGTTAATACCGGCAATAATTCAAGATTCTAATACTAAATCAGTCTTAATGCTTGGTTATATGAACAAGAAATCATACCAAAAAACAATTGATATAAATAAAGTTACTTTTTATAGCAGATCAAGAAAATGCTTGTGGACAAAAGGGGAAACGTCAGGTAATTTTTTAAATTATGTCTCGAGCGAAATTGATTGTGATAAAGATGCCCTCTTGGTTCAGGCCACTAATAATGGTCCAACTTGTCATTTAGAAAAATACTCTTGCTTTGGAGATGAAGCTTTTAGTTTTCAAAAGCTTGAGTCAATTATTCAAACGCGAAAAGATACTTATATAAGTGATTCATACACAAGTACCCTTTTAGAAAAAGGTAATAAAGAGATTGCAAAAAAGATAGCGGAAGAGGCAAACGAATTAGCAATATCAGCAGTTTCTGATGACGGACGAATATTAGAGGAAGCAGCAGATCTAATGTATCATCTTCAAGTTTTATTAACTGCTAATAGTCACTCTCTAAAAGATCTTGAGATAACATTAGCAAAGAGAAATAAGTAGAGTGAATTACTTAAAATATATAAATCCAGGGATAGATTCAATTAAGCCATACGAACCTGGCAAGTCAGTTGAGGATGTTACAAAAAAATATCACCTAGACAAAATTATCAAACTTGCTAGTAATGAAAATAGTCTTGGTCCCTCACCTAAAGTTATTGATGTGATTAATAATTTCAAAGACATCCATCTTTACCCTGACGGTGATGGAAAGAAACTTAAATCAAAAATTTCAGAAATTGAAGAATTGTCAGACGAACATATTATCTTGGGAAATGGTTCAAACGAAATTTTAGAAATAATTTCACAAACTTTTTTATCTCCAAGATGTGAATGTATTTTTTCAAAACATGCATTTGTTGTTTATAAACTTGCTTCTAAAGTAAGAGGATCAAAGTTTCATGAAGTTGAGGCAAATTTTTGGGGTCATGATTTAGATAAATTTGTTGAAAAAATTAATCGGAAAACAAGAATGATTTTTATTGCAAACCCAAATAATCCAACAGGGACATATTTGTCTCATGATTCAATAATAAACTTTCTTAAAAAAGTTCCAAGTGAGATTATTGTTGTAATTGATCTAGCTTATTATGAATATGTAATAGCAGATGATTACATTAAGCCACTTGAAATCCTTAAAAACTTTAAAAATGTGTTAATTACAAAATCTTTTTCAAAAATTCATGCTCTTTCTGCTTTAAGAATTGGATATGGAATGGGTAATGAAAAACTAATAGAAATAATGAATCGTGTCAGGCAACCATTTAATGTAAATGCTATTGCGCAAGAGGCTGCAATTGCAGCACTGGGTGACACTGACTATTTGCAAAAAAGTATAGACAGCAATACAAATGAACGAGAGTTCATTTGCGAGTGTTTAGATAAAATGTCTGTTGGATATATTCCTTCTCAAGCAAACTTTATTTGCATAGATGTAAAAACTAACGGAACGGAAATATTTGAATCTTTAATGCAAAAAGGTGTAATTGTAAGGCCAATAGAATTATATGACATGCCAAATTTTATAAGGGTAACAATTGGTAAAAGGTCTGAAAATAAGTTTTTCATAGAAAAATTGAAAGAATGCTTATAATATTATTATGAGAAAATCCTATTTAAAAATATCTACAATAATTATTGGATTATTAGTAAGTGCGCTTGTTTATTTTTCATTATGGTCAGTATTCCTATATTTTGGAATAATTAGATAAAAGTGTTCAAGTTCTTTTTTTTGATTGTAATATGAATAATTGGGTCAATTGGGTTATCTATGGATGCTTAGCAGTTGGCATATTTATTTATATTGTTAAACTTGCATATAGTTAAAGCCATGCAAGTAACAATAGATATAAGTATGTATCCTAACAAAAAGGATTTTATTCCGCCCATTAAAGGTTTTATTAAAAGAATAAATAGTTATGATAATTTGAAAATTTCTACCTTTCCAACAAGTACGGTTGTTCAGGGAGAATATGATCATGCTATGAACTGCATACAAAAAACTATTTCAGCATGTCATAAAGAATTCAAAAATGCTGTTTATGTCATGAAGGTAATTCCTGACTACAAAGCACTAGATTGAGACATAAAATTTTAAATAATCGTTATGAGTGAATTGTTATTAACTACATTATTAGTTTCACATTTTATTTTAATGTGCATTGGCAGCTACAGAAACTTTAAATAGTATTTAGTTATTAAAAATATATATTTTTAATTCTTGGTCACCATATGGTCACATGTTTGTATAGAAAACTCTAAAATTATTTAAATTGGTGGAGCTAGTCGGGATCGAACCGACGACCTTCAACGTGCCACGCTGACGCTCTCCCAGCTGAGCTATAGCCCCTAATATTTTTAAAAGCAATTATTTACAAATTTTTTAGCAATTTACATAATCTTTTTCATCACAAATACATTATCAATTTATTTAGTATCAAAATAAAATGAAATCTGACTAGACTAAGAGATATATAGCAAAAATGTAAATATAATATTAATATTTATACTTTAAATTAGTAACAATAAATGTTCTACAATTATTTTTAACAATAATAAAATTCATTATATTTGGGATACTTAAATTCAAATGATATTATCTTCAAAGGAGAAATATAAATATGGAAATTGCAGTTGGTGATATAGTCTTAATTGTCTTGGTGGTTTTAATTATCTATGTAATTTTTTTATCAATTAAAATTGTGCCTCAGTCAAAAGTTTTTGTTATTGAGAGGTTTGGTAAATTTACGAGAATTTTAGAATCTGGATTATCTTTAATTGTTCCGTTTGTTGATAGGGTTGCTTTTCGAGTAGATATCTTAGAAAGACAGTTACCTCCATTTAAAATGTCAGTCATTACTGAAGATAATGTTGAAGTTGAGTTAGTGGCTACAGTTTTTTTTAGAGTGCTGGATGCTGCTAAATCTGTTTACAGGATTAGAAATATAGATCTCGCAATTGAAAATACTGCTATCTCAGTAGTCCGTTCAGCTGCAGGAAAACTTGAACTAGATGATCTTCAATCAAGTCGAGAAGCAATGAATCAAGAAATTGCTGCAAGACTTTCAAAGGCTGCTGAAGTATGGGGTGTTGAGGTAACAAGGACAGAAATACTAGATGTTTTGGTTGATGAAAAAACAAAGGAATCACAAAGGCAACAGTTAAATGCGGAGAGAGAAAGAAGAGCCGCTATTGCAAGAGCTGAAGGTGATAAGCGAAGTGTTGAACTTAAAGCAGATGCTGAACTTTATGAAGCAAAAAAACAGGCAGAAGCAGTAAAAGTTGAAGCTGATGCTGAGGCATATGCTGTAAAAATTAAGGCAGAGGCAGATGCAAAGCAAACTGAATTGATTGCTGAAGCTATAAACAATAATGGTCAATCTGCAATAAATTATGAGATCATGAAGCGACAGGTTGAAGGACTCTCAGATATTGCTTCTTCTAATCAAACCAAAACACTCTTTATACCATCTGATATAACCAAAGCACTTGGTACCCTTGAGCTATTCCTCGACGGAATAGTGAATAAAGAAATTAAAAATGATAATTGAAACTCTGCTATATTCTGGAAATGTTTGGTTGATCATTGGCTTAACACTTGCAATTCTTGAACTTACAAATGGTACTTTGATAGTTTTCTTGCCGACTGGATTGAGCGGACTTCTTACAGGTTTAGTTTTAAAATTACAAGAGAATGAAACAGTAGGTATACTTTTAAAGGATTGGGCCGTAACACTAACATTTTGGGCAATTATCTCACTGGTCTTGTCATTAGCTTTAAATTTTCTAGTTAAAAAAAGAATGACATCGAAAGATATTAATAATTATTAATTAATTAAACCATTTTTAATTTCGATATATTCGATTATGAAATCTTTTAGTTGTTAATATTTCAAGATTTTTAAATTCTTTAAAAAAAGTCAGTCCTGTATGGGATTATACTTTCTTAGTATTGTCCTTTTCATCACGTTTTTTTAATATATAGTGTGAAACAAAATATTCTTTTCCATTATTTAACGCAAAAAAAGCCTCACAAGATAAAAAAAAGATTCTCCATCTGTTGAACCAAATTTTAGGTTTATCATAGTGTCCATGAAATATGTCTAATATTTTTTTCTTATTTTTATAATGCTTATTTAACCAAGCTTTAAGTGTTTTTGAATAATGATTTCCATTAATATCCCATTGATTGACAATTTTAAAATCATCATCAAAGTGCTCAAAAATATCTTTACTAGGCATAATTCCACCTTGAAAAAAATATTTTGTCATCCAGTCAAAACTATTCTTCATTTCATAAAAATATGTTAATTTTTTATGGCAAAAAATATGAATAAATAATTTTCCATCAGGTTTTAGCAAATTGTTAAGGGCTTTTAAAATTAGTTTATAGTTTCTTACATGTTCAAACATTTCAATTGAAACGATACGATCATATTTTTTATTTAAATCAAGGTTATTAACATCCATTCTGAGAGCCATGATATTTGATAATCCTCTTTTCTGAGCTTCTTTTTTAATAAAAGTAATTTGATCGCTTGAATTACTTACTGAAGTGATATTTGTATTTGGATACTTTGTCGCAACATATAAAGTGAAACTTCCCCATCCACAACCAAGGTCAAGAACTTCAAGGCCATTTTTAATATCAGCTCTTTCTATATAAAGATTGAGCATAGATTTTTCTGCTTCATCCAAAGAATTTACATCATCAAAATACGAACATGAATATTTTAAATTCTCTCCTAATACACAATTAAAAAATTCTGGAGGAACTTCATAATGTTGTTCATTAGCATCGTATGTTTTTTCAGCTATTGCTCCCTGGGAAAGCACACTAATAGTTTTATCCTTTTTCTCTCTAATATTTGGTTCATTAAGACGCCTATTGGAGATATGTCTTGCAGCAATTTTAATTAATGCATCAGGAATAAATCCTGATTCTGCAAGCAACAAAAGAAATCTAGTCATATGTTATTAAGCTAACATAGATGAACTTGTATTAAAATAAAATTTATAATTTTTGACTCAAATTATAATAAATAATCTCCAGCCGGATACCAACCATGCTCTTTCCTAGTTAAGCTATAGCAACTAATAGGTTTATTTAGATATAGTTTTTATATAAATGTTCATGAAAAAAATTGTAAGCTTTGAAAAATAAGAAAAAACTTTTCTTATTGATTTTATTTGAAAAGTAATAACATAATTTCTCATAACATATTTAATTTTAACAAAAAAAAAGAGGGCTAAAAGCCCTCTTTTTAAATATTCTAAAAATTAGAATGATAGTGAGTATTTCACGAATATAGTTCTGCCAAATACATCATATGTAGCTGGGAAACTATTAGACTGTTCTTGGTTATCACCAAGAATTGTAGCCTCAACGTCCATTACATTATCTAGTCCAACAATAAGCGAACCAGCATCTCCAACAGGCATTGTCCATGAAGCATCAATATAAATCTCAGCATCAAGACTTGGCACAGCTAATGTGTAACCTAGAGATTCATCATCGTCAACTTCACCAATATATCTTGCGATAACATTTAAACTACCAGCATCAAATGAAGTTACAGATGAAAGTCTAAATGATAATTCAGGTGTTGGTTCTCCAACAAGGTTACCAAATAGTCCGTTGTAAACAACAGGAGTATCTCCAGCAAAAGCTGTGAACTCACTTTCTTCTAGTACTGTTCCAACAAAATTGAACGCAACATCTTTATCAGCAATTGTTGTATCGTATGAAGCCAAAACATCATAACCTGATAAAACTCTTGAAGCAGTATTCTGTGCAAGAAGTTCAATATACTCGATAGTACCATCAGATCTTCTGTTAATAACATTACAGAAGTCTGAACCTATACCACCATTAACTGCTGTTGTTGAATAACAATTGTTTAAAACGTTAGCAGCACTACCACCAAAGGCAGTAATAACTTCTTCAATTTCAATATTGAAATAGTCAACAGACATTGTTAAGCCTGGAGCAACATCAGTTAAAACCACACCAACTGTCATAGTATCGGCTTCTTCAGGTTGAAGATTTGGATTACCACCAGTAAGTGCTCTTACCTGTTGCGCAGCTAAGTCAATAGCTGGAGAGAAAACCTGATCTGCAGGAACACCTGTTGCAACACAAATTGCACTGATGCCTGAACTTTGATCTGTTCCTTTTGATGAACATGGGTCGTTAGCACTTGGGAAATTTTCACCAGCTGGTGCATATAAATCGCTAATACCTGGTGCTCTTACAGCAAAGTTATATGATGTTCTTAATCTCACCATATCATTAACTTCGTAACCGAAATCAACCCTGTAAGTTCCTTGATCACCAAATGATGAATAATCTGAGTTTCTGTATGCAACAGACCCAGTAAATGCATCAGTAATAGGTAATGCTAGCTCAACAAAGACTTCATCAACATCAAATCCACCACCGGATGCTGGAGATCCATTGAAACCAGCAATTGATCCATCATGTAAATCTTGTGAAGGCCTATAATCAGCATCCTCACTTCTCTTTTCGTAACCAGCAACAAATAAAACATCGCCACCTGGAAGATCTAAGCCAGTATCACCAGATAATGTAGCCCCCATATATTTTAGATGATAGTCGTATGCTGCAGCCACTTTAGTAGCAACAAAATCCGCAGCTGCTTGGCTGATATTTTCTCTACCCCATAGATTCATTGGATAACATCCGCCTGATGTATCAGTACAAGTTTCAGCATCAGAAATTTGAAGCGCTTGCATCCATCTGGCTCTATTCACGTTACCGTACTGAGTATCAGAACCTTGCATATATCCATCACTATAGTAAATATCGTATACCATACCATTTGATAATGATCCTTCTAAGCCAACCACAAACTGATTTGTATTTAATTGACCTTGAACAATCCTTGGGCCAACTTCTAACATACGTCTTCTTAAGAATGCAGTACCAGTATCGTCAATACCATCAGCATCTGAATCAGTTCCATCTCCAAAAGCTTCAGACAAGATTGCTTGTGTAGCAGCTGGTAAGAATGGATTACCATCAATTGTAAAAGTTGAACCAGACTGGAATATAGGCGTTGGCGCTAATTCTTGTGGAACATTACTTTGAGTGAATGATGCACTTGCATAAACAGTTGCAGTGTCACTTATGTCAAATTCACCTTTTGCAGTGATTTGATTACGTGTTTGTGGTAATTGCATATAGTTAAATGGTGCATAGTTAAAAGCATCTGTCGTTGCAGGATCATTCGAGTAACATCTAATTGATCCATCTTTTTGGAAAGTTACACCAGAACTTGAACAATCCATAGTTGTCCCTGTTCCTACTGCACCACTAAAAATATTAGTATTTGGACCACCTGATGATCCACCGTTATATAAATTTCCAGCACCGTCATCCCATTGTGAGAAGTTTGTGTAACTTCTATCAGCTTGGAATACAGCAGCTCTGTCTGTATGAGCAATATTAAATACAACGTTACCTTTTCCGTCAGCAATATTACCACCCAATGTGATATCAGCCTGGAAGTTTTCAGTATCGCTATATTCTGTTGTCATCTCATATCCAGCACTCATTGTGACTCCTTCAAAGTCATCTTTAAGGATAAAGTTAACAACACCAGCAACAGCGTCTGCACCGTAAACAGCAGAAGCACCACCAGTTAGAACATCAACTCTTTCAATCATAGCCGTTGGAATGTTATTAATATCAACAGTTCCACCTTGGAATGTTGGTACCACTCTCTTACCATCAACTAGAATAAGAGTTCTTGTAGTTCCAAGGCCTCTAAGACTGATTGTTGCTGCACCACTACCTGGGTTATTAGATGATCTATCAGATGCAGGAATAATCTGTGGTAATTGGTTTAAAAGTGATTCAATGTTGATTGTATTTGTCTCAGCAATCTGTGCAGCGCTTACTGAAGCGACTGGTGAATTAAGTTCAAAATCGTTTGACTGAATCCTTGTACCGGTAATTACAACCTCTTCAACATCATCGTCTTGTGCAATCAGATCAGTGTTTAAAACACCAAAGCTGATAACTAACACTGACATGATGTAATTTTTATAGTTAAACATACATTTCCCCTGTAGTTTTAGTTAAATTGTGTAAACACATGCGATATTAGCGCACATTATTCACGTAATGTAGCTATTGTTTCAGAGTTTTTACTATAAATCCACAATTTTGTTACTTTTTTATAAATGAATATAAGTTATATTTATGTATAAAACTCATATTTATATGGTAATTGTTTGAAATTATAGTGCTGTAAACTTTTTTCTTATATGATTAAATAAGAAAGTGTTTAAAACTTAATTAAATATGTTCCTAAAAAATAAAAGAATTCTCATATCTGGTCTCGCTAATAAATATTCTATAGCTGCAGGAATTGCTAAATGTATGCACCGAGAAGGAGCAGAGCTTGCTTTTACTTATCAAAATGAAAGACTTTTAAAGAATTTAGAGCCAATTGCTAAAAGTTGTGATTCTGATATTTTAATTGAATGTGATGTCACAGATGATAACTCAATAAACAAAGCTTTTAAGGAACTTTCAAATTCTTGGTCAAATTTTGATGGGTTGGTTCACTCTATTGGGTATGCTCCTGCTGATCAACTTGAAGGTGATTTTGTAGATGTTACAACAAGGGAGGGATTTAAAATTGCTCATGACATCAGCTCTTATAGCTTTACGGCCCTAGCAAAGGCAGCAAAATCATTATTAAAAGAGAATTCTGCTCTTTTGACACTTACTTATCTAGGATCTATTCAAACCTTACCTAACTACAATGTAATGGGTCTTGCTAAAGCAAGTTTAGAGGCTAATACAAGGTTTCTTGCAGCATCGATGGGTAAGGATAAAATAAGAGTTAATGCAATATCTGCAGGACCAATTAAAACTCTTGCTGCATCTGGTGTTAAAAATTTTAGAAAGATGTTAAATCAACACTCACAGAGAGCACCATTAGGAAGAACAGTAACTATAGAAGAAGTGGGTAATGTAGCTGCTTTCTTATGCTCAGATCTAGCAAGTGGAATTACTGGAGAAATTACATATGTTGATGCGGGTTTTAATACTGCTGCAATGCCTTTAAATGAATTTGCTGAATGATTAAGAATTTATATGACAAATATTGTTTACCAAAGTTATTGGACGTATGTTGTTCTACGAAGCCAATAAATTATCAGAGAAATAAAATAGTACCCTATGCAAAGGGGGTTGTTCTGGAAATAGGTATAGGTTCAGGTCTTAATTTGCCATACTATAAAAATCTTAATATTGAAAAATTTTATGGTCTTGATCCTTCAGAAGAATTAAATGAAATAGCTTTAAATAATGCAAAAAATAATGATTTAGATGTTAATTTTCTTATAAATGGTGCAGAGGAAATTAATCTTCCAAGCAACTCCATTGATACTATTGTTATTACTTATACACTTTGTACTATTTCTAAGTTGAAAGAATCATTATCTGAAATGAAAAGAGTATTAAGAGATGATGGGATCATGCTTTTTTGTGAACATGGAAAGGCTCCAGATAATAATATTGAGATTTGGCAAAATAGAATTAATCCTTTGTGGGGAAAGTTGTTTGGTGGCTGCAATATTAACAGAGACATACCACAATTAGTTGAAAATGGAGGGTTTAAAATAGAAAAATTAGATCAAATGTACATTCCAGGTACACCAAAAATAGTGGGATATAACTATTGGGGAGTCGCTACAAACTAAAATGACTAAATTAATAACATCAATATTTCTCATAATATTCACTTATTCAGTTTTTGCTGATGACATCAATAATTCTATTGAAAAAAATTCTAAGATATTTGAAAAAGTTGCATTAGATATATGGGATTTTGCTGAGCTTGGATATCTTGAAAACAAAAGCTCAAATCTTCTGGCAAATACTCTTAAAGAAAATGGATTTAAAATTACGACAGGTCTAGCAGGAATTCCAACAAGTTTTATAGCAGAGTTCAATAATGGTGGTCCTGTTATAGCTATTCTTGGAGAATTTGATGCTTTGCCAGGCTTATCTCAAACAACTTCTCCTTTTAAAGAGGTTGCCATTAATGAAACTAGTGCTGGTCATGCTTGTGGCCATCATCTTTTTGGAGCATCGTCCGCTTGGGCAGCTGTTGCAGTAAAAGATTGGATTTTAAAACATAATATTAAAGGCACAATAAGATTTTATGGAACTCCAGCCGAAGAAGGTGGATCAGGTAAAGTTTATATGGTACGCGAAGGCCTCTTTGATGATGTAGATATAGTTCTTCACTGGCATCCAGATGATACTAATTCTGCAAATAACAGAACTTCTAACTCTAACAAATCAGGAAAATTTACATTTAAAGGTATTTCTGCTCATGCTGCTGGGTCACCAGAGCTTGGCAGATCTGCGCTTGATGGTGTTGAGGCAATGAATAATATGGTGAATATGATGCGAGAACACGTTCCTCAGGAATCAAGAATTCACTATGTAATAACAAAAGGTGGTTTAGCTCCAAATGTTGTTCCAGATTTAGCAGAGGTTTACTACTATGTTAGACATCCAGAGATGGATGTAGTCGAGGAATTGTTCGAACGAGTAGTTAAGACTGCAAATGGAGCTGCAATGGGTACTGAGACTAATATGACCTATGAGGTGATGCATGGAAACTATTCTCTTCTTCCTAACAATACTATTCAAAAAATTGTTTATGATAATCTAGTAAGTTTAGGAGGTATAAATTATACAGACGAAGAAAACAAATATGCTAAGGAGATATATAAGACTTTTATTAAACCCGGATTAAAAATTGGATCTCAAAAACTAATTGCTCCTTTTAAAGATTCTCACAGTTATGGTTCTACAGATGTAGGTGATGTAAGCTGGGTAGTACCTACTGCTGGATTAAGAACGGCAACATGGGTCCCTGGTACAGCAGCGCACTCATGGCAAGCTGTTTCTACCGGTGGGACAAGTATTGGATTGAAAGGGGCTAAATTAGCTGCTCTTACACTATCAAAGAGTATTAAATATATTCTTGAAAATCCAAATATTATTGAGGAAGCAAATAATGAATTGCTTGAAAGAACTGGAAAAGATTTTAATTACAAACCTTTATTAGGTGACAGAAAACCTCCTCTTGAATATAGAAATATTAATTAGCTTGAATAGCAACTGATGCGTTTGGTCTTCTAAGATCAGCGTAACCATAATTTACTCCATCAATTATGTTTATGCTTTGTGTGCTGCCCATTGTATGTTCTGGAGTAATTTTATGCCCTATTGTTCTAAGACCTTTTAAAACGTCTGTGCTTATAGTTCTCTCATGTAATATACCTGGAGTAGGCCAATCTTTATGAATTCTTGGTAACATTGTTGCTTCTCCAATATCTAAATCAAAATCTATTACTCCAGTAATAACTCTCAATATAGCTGCGGGTATTAAGCTTCCTCCTGGGGATCCGGTTATTAAAGATAGTTCATTATTTTCGTTGAAGATCATTACTGGCGTCATTGTACTCATTGGTTTTTTTCCAGGCTCAAATCTATTACCAGTGCTCGCTGACCTTCCTCTTTCTTTTTTATCTCCATATCTATAAGCAAAATTATTCATTTGATTATTCATTAAAACTCCTGTTCCAGGAATCGTTACACCTGATCCAAATGAATAACCAAGTGTATATGTATTTGATACTGCATTCCCATCACCATCTACTATAGAAAAATGGGTGGTATCTCTACTTTCTTTTATGAGCTCTAAAGGTTTAACTACTCTTGAATTAGAAACTTTTTTAATACTTATAGATTTTGCAAGCTCGAGTGTTCTTTTTTTTGAAAGCAATTGATCAACTGGAACATTATAGTAATCAGGATCACCAACAAAATGTGATCTATTGTTATGACCTCTCCTGATAGATTCTGCTAATAGATGATAAGTGTAAGCTGAATTACTTTTTAATTTACTAAGACTGTAATTATCTAAAATATTTAATGCGGTTAGAAGTGTAATTCCTCCACCTGATGGAGGAGCTGCTGCAAAAACCTTATGATTTCTATAAATACTAACAATAGGTTGTTTGAAAGAAGCTTTGTAAGATTGGAAATCCTCAATAGTAAATAAACCATCATTTGCAACCATTGCATCAATAAACAACTTAGCAACTTCCCCTTGATAAAAACCATTTTTACCATTTTGAGAAATCAATGAAATAGTTTTTGCCAAATCTGGTCGCTTTAAAATCGAATTTTCTGCAATTGCTTGATTGTCTTTAAAAAAAATTTTAGATGACTCAGGATCATCTTTTAATTGAAACGTATCTTTTATTGCCATATGCAAATCATAAGTTACTGGAATTCCTTCTTTAGCTTGCTTAATTACAGGCGCTAAAACATCTTTAAGTGGTAGCTTTCCAAAATTACTATGGGCATCAAGAAGTCCTGCAACAGTTCCAGGAATTGCTGGAGCCTTATAGCCATATCTAGTAATGTCAAACATTTCATTTTTAAAATTTTCTGGTTTAAGTTTTAAACTCGGATCTAAATCAAAAATTTTATGAATTGAAGCATTTAAAGGAGACTTACTTCTATAGTCTATAAAGTATATTTCATCCTTTTCAGCAATATATACCATCATGAAACCTCCTCCACCAAGATTTCCTGCTCTTGGAAGAGTTATCGCTAAAGAAAATCCAACAGCCACTGCAGCATCAATAGCATTTCCTCCTTTATTTAGTATCTCGATACCGATATCTGATGACATATAATTTTGCGAAACCACCATTCCTTTAGTTCCAACTACAGGATGAAATGGTGATTGGTAGTCAATATATGAAGCTGAGTAAACAAATGACGGAATAATTAAAAGTTTTAATAGTAAAAGTTTCATTAAAAAATTATTGGAGCAAGTAAGTACGCAAATAAAGTTACAACAAATATACCAACAATATTTAAAGCTAACCCTGCTTTCATCATGGTTGCAATTGTAAATTTTCCCGAGCCGTAAACAATAGCATTTGGAGGGGTAGCAACTGGTAGCATGAATGCACAACTTGCAGCGAGGCATACTGGAATAGTCAAAGCAACAGGTACGATGCCAATAGCAATTGCAACTGCAGCAAATACAGGCAAGAAAGTTGCTGTAGTTGCAACATTACTAGTCATTTCAGTCAAAAATATTATCATTGCTGCAACAGCAAGAATTAGAATGATCGATGGAACATTTTCTAAAATTGTTAGAGCCTCGCCTATCCAAAGCCCTAAACCAGTCTGAGATACTTGTGCTCCAAGCGAGAGCCCTCCTCCAAAAAGCAAAAGCAATCCCCAAGGAAGTTTAGTAGTCTTTTCCCATTTTAATAGGCTCTCTTTTCCATTTTGAGATGGAATCATAAATAAAATAATTGCAGCAATAATTGCAACACCTGCATCTTGCAATTCAATACCAAGTCCGTCTCTTATTGCTTTGCTTGTCATCCAAAAAACAACAGCAAAGAAAAATAATATTGAAACCTTAATCTCATCTCGTGATAAAGGTCCAAGCTCAGAATACATTTGTTCTAATTTATTTTTAGTTTCAGGTGATGACGAAAAGGAAGTAGGAAAAATAAATTTTGTGAGTATTATCCAGGCAAAGATTAGCATAACAGTTGCAACAGGCACGCCAATTTTCATCCAATCCAGAAAACTTATATCTACACCAAACTGATTATTCATAAACTGAACAAAAACTATGTTTGGAGCTGTTCCAATAATTGTAGACATGCCTCCTATTGTTGCAGCGTAGGCAATACCAAGCATTAACGCCGTATCAAAGTATTTTTGTTGTTCTGCAGATATATTAGGAATGGTTTGAGAAACTACGGTGCATACAGCGAGACCGATTGGTAATAGCATTAATGTGGTGGATGTATTCATAACAAACATGCTTACAAGAGCTGCTACCAACATAAAGCTTCCAATAAGTGTTGCTCCATTAGAACCCATTAAAATTATCATTTTTAACGCCATTCTTTTATGCAGACCAGAACTTTCAATTCCCAGGGCTAATATAAAACCACCTAAAAATAAATATATATTTTTATCAGCAAATGGTGCGGCTGCTTGTTGGAAACTTGTAATATCAAAAATCGGAAAAAGTGCTAAGGGAATTAGTGCTGTGACTGGAACAGGAATTGCTTCAGTTGCCCACCATATCGCCATTAACAATAGTATCGCTAAAACAAGCCATGCAGAGTAACTATTAACAGCATAACTTTTATCTTTTATTAGAAACTCTTTTCCATTAAGTGCCTCTAAACTTTGTGGAATAAGTCCAAACAAACCAATAAGCAAAACTATTGCAAAGACAAAAATTCCAATAAAAAAACCTTTATTATTAGTTGGCATTTAATTCCTTAAAAAAATTCAAAAAAGGGAGTATAAAACTCCCTTTAATTTTCAACTTAATTGAATTTTAGAACTTCTTATAAATTTCAATATTGTAATTTCTTCCGAAGTCAGTATGAAGGTCGCCCCAAAAATTACTGAATGTTTCATCAGCAAGTGGAGCTCTTTCGTCTTCAATATTTTTGACCTGCAATCTTAACCTTAGATCGTTATTAAACGTATATCCAAGTGTCACATTAATCATAGTCATTTTGTCAATTTTCCACATTTCTCTAACACCATCAATAGTTTCAGTGTGAGCTGATTCAAAAGAGTCACCCCATTGTGTACCAGAGACTAATACTTGATATGGTCCATTTCTGTATGATAATCTTGCAGTAAACTTATCTTCGATACTACCATTTAATCCAAGAAGACTATCAATACCTCTAACTGAAGCTAAACCTTCAAGCAATCCACCAGGTTGACCTGCATCACTTAATAGTCTTGCATCTCCACCTGCTGCTTGGTCTTTTTTATCATAATGAACATTAATTAACTTAACACCAAAATCACCAACTTCTGTATCAAAGTTCATAATCAAACTAGTATCAAAGCCTTCAATAGTTCTTGTATCTGTATTGACGTAATAGTCATTAACACTTTGAACTTCACCAGCTGGACATAATGTTGATGGCCAATCAAAGTCGTATCCTGCAAAAGCAGTTCTTGTAACATTTGGATTACCAACACATTCTGAAGGGCCTCCTTCTGCTCTGATTAAAGTATCAAGCAAAATAGCATTAGTCATACCAAATATACCAACTGTGTCTTCAGTTTCTATAGACCACCAATCCATGGTAATAACCATTCCATCGGTTGGCTCAATAACAAGACCATATGATTCATTCTCACCAAGTTCAGGTGTTAAACCTTTATTACCCTCTGTAATTCTTTGCATGGAGTAATTATCTTGATCCTCACCAGCTGCATATTGTAATAAGGCATCATTAGTTGCTGAACTTCTTCCTAAAAAGCCTTCATTCACAAGAATCAAAGCAGGAGCTCTGAAAGTTTCTGATTGTGAATATCTAAGCTTAATTTGATCTGAAGCTTGCCATCCTATTGCAACTTTGGAAACAATAGCTTCACCGTAGTCTGAAGAATCTTCTCCTCTTACAGCAAGCTGCATATCAATATTTTCAGTGATCGGCACTTGCAGTTCTGTAAATAAAGAAACTGTTTCTCTTCCACCATTTGAATCAGGAGTAGCACTTGAATTAACAACATCTGATATTAATGGGAATGTTAAGCCAGCTCTAGGACCTACTGGAACTGTGTAGGGCATTTCTCCATTAATTCTTGGATCTCTTACATCGGTATAGCTTTCTTTTCTGATCTCAGCACCAATAAGCATTCCTACTGGTCCTGCTGGCATTTCATAAACATTAGGATTAGACATTTTAAAATCCCACATATACAAAGAAGTTGTATTATCTCTGATAATGCTTATTGTAAATGGTGTTTCATCAGAACATCCGTTTCCACCACAAAATGGGTTGTATGCATCAGGAGTTGATAAAGCTAGAGCTTGATCAAGCAAAGTCATTGATTGTCTGCCATAGTTATCTTGTTTAGCCTTCGCGTTAGACCATAAAAAAGCAGTGTCCCAATCCCAATTACCTCTCGAGCCTCTCCATCCTTGAAGAAGTCTTAAAGTAGTTCTATTCATATAGTAGCCTCTAGGCGTGTCAAATCTATGTCTTGCCTTATAGAGACCTAAACCATTACTAACCTGAGAGTCATTTACAAGTTTATTTCCATCGGAGTCAACTAATTGATTTAACCAGTAGTTTGTTAACGGAACAAGGTATGGCTGAGTACATGTACCAGTTCTTCCACAACCACCAGCACCAAGTGTTGTTCCTCCATACAATTGTTGATGAGCCATAGAATCGTAATATCCAAATTCTGTGTATGCTTCAACTCCACTATCAAGTTCAGTATTCACAAAAACAAATAGATTATTCCTTTCAAGATCAGGTCTCATCCATCTTGTTTCGTTATATGCTGCTCTTAAAGAGTCAGAGTTAGGATTCGTACTAGTGCTTTCGTATAAACATGTTGGACCACCTGTTCCAACCCAAGCACATCCACCAGTATCTGGTCGAGTATGAAGGTATCGATTACCACCGCCTCTCCAAATACCATATCTAGAAGCAGCATTTTTATTTCTCCATGAAGCATCATCCCAAGCTGTTCCGTCATATGCACCTAGTCCAGGAGCTATCCTTGCATCCTGAGCTAACCATTTAGGATCTTCATTACCTCTTATTTCTTCTCTGTAGTAACTGTCAAAATAAACAGATATGTTTGTAGAGGCATTAATATCTGAACCCCACTGAATACTAACCTTATTATCTTGAGCTTCATATGCGTCATATGCGATAGATTTAACTCTTATATTTAAACCTACAAAATCACTCTTTAAAACTGTATTTACAACCCCTGCTAAAGCATCAGCACCATAAATAGCAGATGCACCATCTCTTAGTATCTCAACTCTGTCAGCTCCATAGACAGGAATAGCATTAGAGTTTTGAGTCATCACAGGCATAGAACCACCAAAGATTGGTTCTGTTTGATAACCAGGTGATTGAATAACTCTTCTACCATTGAGAAGTGTTAACGTGTTACCAGTACCTATATCTCTTAGATTAAAAGCACCAACATCACCTCTGGAAGCATTATAACCTCCACTGAATTCGTTTTGGTTAAAAGTATTTTGACCAAATTCAGCAATGTTATCCAGCAATTCATCACCAGAATCAATACCTAAGGCATCAATATCTTCAAATGAAATAACAGAAACTGGTAGTGCTCCTGTAATTGCAGCACCTTTTATTTGTGAACCAACAACGACAACCTCTTCAACGTCACTGTCATCATCTGTATCTTGCGCAACAATTGCCATAGGCAAAATCAATACCAAAGATAATAAAAAATTAAAGTTTTTCATGGAATCCCCCGATTTAAAACATGTTTTTTATTAATTATAGGGTGGAAATAACGAATATGTCCAATTTTATGTACAAGTTTTATATGAAAAAAATTTAAGTAATTTAATACAGTTATTGGAATCTATAAGGATATTAGCCTATCAATTCTTGCGATTGCTTCATTTTTATCGAAAAGAGACAAGGTTAATCCTAATGAAGGTGATTTTGAGGCTCCGGTTAGTGCAATTCTTACTGGTTGAAATACTTTTGGTATAGGTAATTCTTTTTTTATTTGGTACTCTTTTAATAATTTATCAAGGGTATTTTCATCCCATGAAGCATCCATGAAAAGTACTTTTATTTCTTTTAACATTTCTTTTGCATCATCATTGATAAATTTTTTAACAGCATGCTCATCATATGATTCAAAATTTTTATAATATGGAATCAAAGCATTTGCTATTAATGATAAATTTGCATCGGCTGTTCTCATTGATCTAATTAGAATTTCTGAATTTTTATGCTTATCTATGTCGATATTGAGTTTCTTAAGGTGTGGCTCTAAGGCCTCCTTAAAATCTTGAAATGACAAATTTGCTAAATGTTGTGTGTTATGCCAATCCAGTTTAGTGATATCAAATACGGCTCCAGCTTTTTGTATTTCACTAAGATTAAAATCTTTTATAAGATCCTCTAAATAAAAAATTTCATTTTTTCCTTTTGACCAGCCCAATCTTGCTAAAGTATTAAGTATTGCAGAGTCTAGATAACCTTTTTCACGATATTCATCTAAGCTTGTTGCAGCATGTCTTTTAGATAATCTTTTTTTATCAGTTCCTAGAACTAATGGTAAATGTGCATATTCAAGTTTGGGATATCCTAGTGCATTTTGAATATGAATTTGTCTTGGGGTATTGCTTAAGTGATCTTCTCCCCTTATTACTGTTGTGATCTCTTGCTCATAATCATCAACTACATTGCACAGATGATAGGTTGGTGTTCCATCACTTCTTAAAAGAATAAGGTCATCAAGCTCACTATTTTGAAATTTTACTTCGCCTCTTATAATATCATTTATGATAATTTCTCCAGTTAAGGGTGTAGCTAACCTTAAAACGGTTTTATCTGAGCGCTTCAAGCCAAGATTTCTGCTCCTTCCATCATACATGGGCTTTTTACCATTTTCTGTTTGTTCTTTTCTCATCTGATCAAGTTCTTCAGAAGAACAATCACACCAATATGCGTTACCTGATTCAATAATTTTTTCTGCTGCTTGTAAATAAATATCATTTCTATCAGATTGATTGATTGGCTTTTCATCAGGAGATAAGCCAATTGATACCAAGTTTTTGAGAATATTATTTTCAAATTCCTTTGTTGAGCGCTCTCTATCAGTATCTTCAATTCTTACAAGAAAAAGTCCATCATTTTGTCTAGAGTAGACATAATTAAATAGCGCAGTTCTAACGCCTCCAATGTGAAGCGTTCCAGTTGGACTAGGTGCAAACCTTGTTACGACCTTTTTACTCAAGATCTTCTCCATATTGTTTTCTCTGAAATATTGCTCTCTATATCATTAAGCCTATTATCATGTTCTTTAATATCATCCTCTGTAGCAATTATTTGAATAAGCTTTTCATTATCAATATCTATATTTTTTGAAATGGAACTTTTTTTATTTTCTGAGAGGTTTAGGTCTGTCATAAACTCAAATTTACTTTGACCGCCTGTGAGTTGCATATAAACATCAGCAAGAATATTTGCATCAAGAAGTGCACCATGAAATGTTCTATCATAACCAGAAATACTATAGCGGTTTGCAAGCGCATCTAACGAATTCCTTTGACCAGGATATTTATTTCTGGCGATTAAGAGTGAATCTTCAATATCACATATTTCTTCAAGTTTGGGATAGGATGAAGAGGACATATTTAATTCTGTATTTAAAAATCCTAAATCAAATGGAGCATTGTGTATTACCAAGGTTGAGCCTTCAACAAATTGAATAAATTCTTCGGCTATTTCATCAAAATATGGTTTATCCTCAAGATCTTGGTTAGTAATGCCGTGTACTTTTGTAGCCTCCTCATCGATAAGCCGAGAGGGATTGAGGTAAGTATGAAAATGTTCTTCAGATTTTTTTCTATCATTTAGAAGGACTGCTCCAATTTCAATTACTCTATGTCCTTGTTTAACTTCTAATCCAGTGGTTTCAGTATCAAGAATAATGTATCTTTTTGACATGATTAAAGCTGATCTATTCCTTTATTAGCAAGTGTATCAGCAATCTCATTTTCTTCATGGCCTGAGTGACCTTTAACCCAGAACCATTTTACCTCATGCTTGGACACATGTTTATCAAGTAATAACCATAGATCTTTATTCTTTACATCTTTCTGTGATGAATTTTTCCAATTATTTTTTTTCCAATTATCTATCCATGATGTGATTCCTTGCATTACGTATTTTGAATCTGTTGTTAAATTTACAATACAAGATTCGTTGAGTACTTTTAAACCCTCAATTGCAGCCTTAAGTTCCATCTTATTATTTGTAGTATTTTTTTCGCCTCCATATATCTCTTTTGAGGTATTTTCATATTTTATAAGAACGCCCCAACCACCATCACCAGGATTTCCTCTACATGCTCCATCTGTATAAATATTTACTGTTTTCATAAAATTAAATTAGAATCTGCATATTATTGATAAGATTATTACCTTGACAATTATATTTGGTTAGAACCAACTATTGAAGGGTCAATATCGATAAGTGAAAAAAATACTATAATTAATAAAGAAACTCTAAATAAATGCAATATAAACCTTTAATAATTTTTTTAGTTTTTATCTTTTTTGGGTGTCAACAAGTAGAAGTTAATTCTTTCAAAGATGAAATTGAAGTAGATTATTCAACTTCAGTAGATTTATACATTCAGCTCAATATGGAATCAGAATATTCAGATGTATGGGAATATTTTGTTTCGAATAACACTCAGAATAGAAATTATGTCCTTGACGAAAGAGTCTTGTACTATATGAACATTCATCTAAAAGATACCTCAAAATTTACTGAGTATTTAAATGATTCTTTTTATTTTATTTACTTCGCTATTAATGAATTAGAAAAAAATAAATTGCCAATTGAGTTAGCTTTAGTTCCATACATTGAAAGTAACTATGATCCCTTTTCTATCTCGCCCTCTGGAGCAGTAGGAATGTGGCAATTTATGCCAAGAACTGGAAGATTTTATAATTTAGATAAAACTTGGTGGAACGAAGATAGACATGATCCGTTTGCGTCGACTATTGCAGCGGTAAAATATTTAGAGTATTTGTATAACAGATTTAATAATGATGTTTATCTAACACTTGCAGCATATAATGCAGGACCATCTTTGTTGGATAAAAAAATAAGGCAAAATAAGCGAAAAGGAATTTCAACAGATTTTCATTCTCTAGATCTTCCAGATCAAACAAAAGACTATATTCCAAAATATATAGCACTAAAGGAACTTATTTTAAACTCTGAACTATATGAAATTAATCTACCTAATATTCCTTATGAGCCTGTAGTTACAAAAGTTTTAATTCCAGGACAAGTTGAAATATATTCTCTAAGTGAATATTTGCAAATTAAACCCGAACTTCTATATAAGTTAAATGCTGGTTACACGAAGTGGGCTTCTGCTCCGAAAGATGAAAGTGTTTTTTATATTCCAATAGATAAAAAAGAGTTGCTAGTCAGTAATAATCCTTTTAATAATTTTGATCAAATAAATTGGATTTCTCACAACATTGAGGAAGGTGACAGTTTATGGGCTCTTGCAAAAAAATATGATACTGAGGTAAGTATTATAAAAGAAATTAATTATTTAAAAGATGATATGTTAACAATTAATAGCGATCTTTTAATTCCTTTGAGTAAAACTGAGTCTAATAATTTCATTCCATATGAATTACATATCGTTTCTGAAGGAGATACTTTGTGGAGTATTTCATCATTATATAACCTTGATATAAGCGACATCGCTAGAATGAATAATATTGATCCAAGTTCGTACTTGCAACTGGGGCAACAATTATCGATTGGTAATAAAAATATTCATAGAAATATGGAATCAAAAAAAAGAACTATACTTTATTCAGTAAAGCAAGGTGACAGTCTTTATAAGATCTCTGAACTTTTTGATGTATCAATCAAAAGTATAAAGGATATAAATAATTTTAAAGATACAACTTTGATGCCAGGGCAAATAATTAAGGTTGCTATTAGAGCTTTTTAATTATCAGAGGTTTTTGGATCAAGTGCGTCCCTAAGTCCGTCTCCAAAAAAGTTTAAAGCAAACAATGTAACAGTAAATGTAATTCCTGGATAAACTAATAACCAGCTGTATTCTTCCATTGATTCTACGCCGTCTTTAATTAATGTTCCCCAACTGCTCATCGGAGGTTGAATGCCCAGCCCAAGAAAACTAAGAAATCCCTCAAGAAGCATTACCTGAGGAATTGTTAAAGTTGCATAGACAGCAATTGGTCCCAAAATATTTGGTAATAGGTGTCTTCTAAACATTGAAAAATTTGATACTCCCATAGCTTTCGCAGCTAAGACAAACTCCTGATTTTTTAAGCCGATTACTTGTCCTCTAACAATTCTTGCCATTGTTAACCATTCAACCGCACCAATAGCACCAAATAAAAGCCATAGATTTCTTCCAAAAATAACCATTAATAAAATTATAAAAATAATAAATGGAAGGCCATATAAAACATCCACAATTCTCATCATTATAGAATCAACTCTTCCACCAAAATAACCAGCAATTATTCCCCATGAAACGCCAATGACTAATGCAACTCCAGTAGCGACAAATCCAACCAATAATGAAATTCTTGCACCATATAATATCCTGCTTAAAAGATCTCTTCCAAGAACATCAGTACCCATTAAGTGATCTGATGATGGAGGACTTGCACCCAGATTTAGATCTTGATACGAGTATGAATAAGGTGCAAGTATTGGAGCAGCAATCGCACAAATTATCAATAAAACTAAAATAAACCCACCAAACATTGCTGCCTTATTTCTTGTTAATCTATAAAGAGCATCAGTCCAAAGAGAGTTATTATTCATCATGAGTCCCGTGATCTTGGATTTAGCCAAAGGGCTGCTAAGTCAGAAAGTAGATTAAAGAAAACAATCATTGCTGAAAAGAAAATTGTGGTTCCTAAAATCATTGTATAGTCTCTGTTAAAAGCAGCTTCAACATAAAATCTTCCAAGGCCTGGTATTTGAAATATTGTTTCCACAACAAATGAACCTGCTAAAAGTCCAGCAATTGCTGGACCTAAAAATGACACAACAGGTATCAATCCACCTTGCATTGCATGCTTTATAACAACCATACTTTCTGTTAAACCTTTTGCTCTTGCGGTTCTAATAAAGTCCTGATTGAGAATTTCAAGCATCCCACCTCTGCTTAATCTGGCGATATAAGCCGCATAAGCAAAACCTAGTGTTAGTGAGGGCAATATTTTGTCACCTGGTAATTGACCCCATCCTGATACCGGCAGAACTTCTAAATTAATTCCAAAAATTAAAACCAACAATGGGCCCATTAAAAATGTTGGAACACATATCCCAATCATTGCAATTGCCATGGGTATAAAGTCTAAATAAGTATTTCTTTTGAGAGCAGCAATTACTCCTGAAATAACACCCATGACTAATGCAATTAGTATTGCATAAAAAGCTAGTTCGAAAGTAACTGGAAGTCCTGTTGATATCATCTCGGAAACTGACCTCCCCGGAAACCTAAAAGATGGTCCAAGATCACCTTTCAATAACCCAGACATATAGTCTAAGTATTGTTCCCAATTTGATGCATCTAGATTATACGCTTCATTCAAATTTTTAAGCACTTGAGGTGATACTGCTCTATCTGCATCAAAGGGACCCCCAGGAGCTAATTTAATTAAAAAAAATGTGATGCTTGCAACAGCAAACAACACAGGTATTGCTAAAAAAATTCTTTTGAAAAAGATTGAAATCATTAAAGATTAATTTCTTTCTAAATATATAAATTTAGGATGATGATGATCTAATATGTGAGGATTGTACCCTTTAACATCAGAAGATAATTGATAGGCTCTCACATATGTGTAAAGAGGAATAATAGGCATATTGTCAATTAGAATTCTTTCAGCCTCCATTAATAATTTATATCTTTCATCTTGATCATTTGTAGAGTTAGCTTTTTGGACAATTGCATCATAATTTAGATCTTCCCAACCTGTTTTGTTATTACCTCTGTTAGGCCTCATCAGATCTAAGAATGTGTTTGGATCTTCATAGTCACCTATCCATCCAGCCCTTGAAACTTGAAAATCACCAACCATTTCCCTACTAAGATAAACTTTCCAATCCTGGTTAACAAGCTCAATTTGAATTCCAAGATTTTGTTGCCACATTTGTTGAATTGCCAACGCTATCTTTCGATGATCTTCATTAGTGTTAAACAAAATTTCAAGCTTTGGGAATGGATTTGAATCTGAATAACCAGCATCAATCAAAAGTTGTTTTGCAAGAATTGGATTGAATGGTATTTCTGTGTCAGGATAATATTCATTTGATCCAGGTGGAGTAAATGAATATGCTGGTATTTGTCCACATTTTGTTACTCTTTCAACTATAGCTTTTCTGTCAATCGAAAATGCCAGAGCCTTTCTTACTCTCACATCTTTCAAATATGGATTATTTGTATTTAGTCTATAAAAGTATTGGCCCATATAAGGATCAATTCTAAGATCAGGATTATTTTCTTCAATATAAATTGGGCACTTTTGAGAAGGCAATGTTGAGGTTAAATGAAGCTGACCTGCTCTAAACATTCTATCTTCGGTCATAACATTTGAAACAGGATAGAAATGTATTTCATTCAACTGAACTTTAGAGGCATCCCAATAATGAGGATTTCTTTCTACTTCAATTTTATTATTAAGTTCCCATGACTTTAATTTGAATGGTCCATTGCACACAAAATTACCAGGTCTAGTCCACTGTCCATTTCTGTCATCGATTGTTCCATGTTTTAAAACGGTCTCTTTATGAACAGGCCATGTACTATAATGACTTAATAGACCAAGAAAAAAAGGTGTAGGACTTTTTAAATTTACTTTAAGTGTATGAGTATCTATAGCTTTAACACCCACATCATTAAAATTATTGGTTTTGCCAGTATGATATTCCTCTGCGCCTTCTAAGTAATAAAGCATATCCGGATATTGTGAACCCAAGCTTGCAGTAAGTATTCTCATCCAAGACCAAACAAAATCATCAGCAGTAATGATCTCACCATTTGACCACTTTGCTTTTTTATTTAATTTAAAAATATATTCTTTTCCATCCTCACTTATTGACCAAGACTCAGCAACTCCAGGCAAATTTCCACCACCATATGGATTTGCTATTGTTAATCCTTCACAAAGAGAAATTAAAATATGATGTTCAGGAACTCCCGTAACTACGTGTGGATCAATACCCTGTGGCTCAGAACCATTACCAAAGTGAAAAATACCATCTTTTAATCCTGAGTCAACCGGCGATATGCTTTTTGAACAACTTACAAAAAGAAATATTATAAATAATTCAATTAATCTAGATTTAATCATTTTAATTCGAATTGAAAACAACATCATTTAGGTTAAGTTTTGCTTTTACGAATAGATCCTCATTAATTATATCAGTCATTTTAAAACTCATAGTTTCTTCACCAAAAGATTGATACCGAGAATTAACATTTTGTAATTCATCGACAGTTGGATCTTTAAAGTTAAGTATATTAACAATATATCTATCCCCATTTAGTGATTCTATATTAAGTTCCGATCCTTCAGAGCTTTTGAATATTACATTTAGAACATCTGAGGGTATAAGCGATGAAAACCTTTTTATATCCACAAATGAATCTGTTGTTATATAACTATAAGTGTTGATAAACTTTTCTCTCTCAATCTCGTCTTCAATTGCAATTATTTCATTTTCAATGAGAATAATTTTTTCTTTTGATTTAGATTCAGTGAGCATACTTGAGACTTTACTTGATACTTCACTAAATTCTTGTAATTCTGATTGTGTTATTTCCTTTAAAGAAACTATAACTATGCTATCGACGCCCTCAAACAAATAAGGAGCATTTAAACTTGTATCAGGTGAAAAAATATAATCCTTTATTTCAGAATGATCATTATAAAAATCATAATCTTGTAGCGACTGATTTCCAGAGGATAAAATTTCTTTTGAATATGTTGCTGCGATTTCCTCAAGTTTTGCATTTTCTAAAACTAGTTGATCAATTTGGTCATAATCATCTTTCATTAATGCAAAAGATTCGGTTTCAAGAAGTTCATTTTTAATACTCGAAATGACATCATCTTTTTGAAGAGGTTCTTCAATATTTTTTTCTGTAATTTTCAAAATATGTAATGTATCTTCAAGTTCAACTATTTTGCTTATTTGATTCAACTCTAGTTCTTTTATTTCATCTTCGAATTCAACCGGGAAAATCCCCTCTTCAAAATATTCTAAGTCACCACCAATATCCTTTGTTACAAAATCTTCGCTATATTCTTTTGCAAGATCTGAAAAATTTCTACCTTGCTGCAGCAAGCCCTCAACATTTCTTATAGACTCAAGAGCTAACTGATTTGAATCATAATTATTTTTATCAATCATAATATGTGCAAATCTTATTTGAGCATTGTTCTCTGAGTTTTGAAGATACTGTTGGTATTCAGACTCAAGATATCCATCTGGTATTTCAACTTTATTTATATATTCATCTTGTTTTATCTCTATATATTGGAAATTTCTTTTCTCATCTGAAAAAAATAAAAACTGATTACTTTGATAATATTCTTCTAGCTCATCAGGAGTATTTACAATTTCCCTTTTTAAACCATCAAGACTTATTTTTGCAAATTTGATGTCCGACTTTCTTTCTAATGCAGTCGCTAAATCATTGACTTCTTGTTGAGTTACAAATTGAATTTCTGATATTGATTTTCTGTATATTTCTGAAGCATAAAGATCAGTCATTAAGTCAATGTAAGAATCTTTTGTAAATCCATTAGCATTGACCTGTGCACCAAAAACTCCTTCATTAAAAACACCTTCAATTTGAAATTGTGGATCATTGATGATATTTTTTTTTGCTTCTTTCTCCGAGATATCATTAACAAACCCTAATGACTTCGCATTAGAAAGAAGACTTTTGAGAATTATTAACTCTTGTTTTACAAATTCTAGTTGTATGTTTTCATCTAAAGATGAAAATTCAAGTTGATCGCCATATAATCCTTCAAACCTTTGAGCAGCTCTGTTTGTTGCAAGATTAAAATCAGTCTCAGATATAGACTCTCCATTAATCGTTCCAAATGAGGCTCCTGAAGTAGTTGCCAAAGATGAAGTTCCCAAAAAAACAAATGGAAGAGCGCATACAAGTACTACAATAATTAACCTTGGACCAGTTAAAAAATTTCTTAGTGATTCCATCATATGGACGATATTATAGAGCAAAAAAAAGGGTGCGTAAGCACCCTTTTTCAAGTATAAAAAAACTTAGCTATTCTTAACTGTGTCTTTAAGGCCTTTACCAGCTTTGAATCCTGGGACCTTCGAAGCTGCAATATGCATTGCTTCACCGGTTTGTGGATTTCTTCCTTCTCTTGCAGCTCTGTGTCTTACTGAGAATGTTCCAAAACCTACTAAAGCTACAGAATCACCGCTGCCAAGGGCACCTGAAATTCCATCAAGAACTGCATCAACAGCTCTGCCTGCTTCAGCTTTTGACATATCAGCGGCTCCCGCAACTGAGTCTACTAAATCTGATTTATTCATACTAAATACTCCTCTTTGATAATATATTAAATAAGTACTCCCTTATGAAAAGCTTTTTGGGCCTAAAAGTCAAGCAAATAAAGGGTTTTAGTGTGCTGGATTATTTTCAGATTTAACTATGTTTTTAGATTTTCTAGTTTTAATTTTTTTAGAATCTGGGATAGGTTCTTCTTCAAGAGCAGCAGATATCACATCATCAATCCATTCGACAGGAATTATATTTAAAGATTTAGTAATTTGTTTTGGTATTTCTTGGAGATCAGGTTCATTCTCTTTAGGAATAATAACATTTTTAATTCCGCCTCTTTTAGCCGCAAGAAGCTTTTCTTTTAACCCACCGATCTTTAGTATTTGACCTCGAAGTGTAATTTCACCTGTCATAGCAGTGTCAGCCCTAACAGGGATACCAGTAAAAACAGAAATTAATGATATAGCCATTGCTCCGCCAGCACTTGGTCCATCTTTAGGTGTAGCTCCTTCAGGAACATGAATATGTACATCATACTTTTCATAAAAATTTGGTTTAATACCTAATGTTTCAGCTCTGGATCTTACTACTGTTAACGCAGCCTGGATTGATTCTTGCATTACATCACCCAATGAACCAGTTTTAATAACTCTACCTTTGCCATCTATATGAGAGGCCTCTATTGTGAGAAGTTCTCCTCCTACCTCTGTCCATGCGAGACCAGTTACTTGTCCAATAGCATTATCTTTTTCTGCTACACCATATTTGAACTTTTTCACACCAGAGTATTTTTCTAAATTTTTTATAGTGATATTTGTTGGAGAACTCAATTTTTTGTTTTCTATGAGTCTTTCTTTTACAACCTTTCTTAAAATTTTTGCAACCTGTCTTTCTAGACCTCTTACCCCTGCTTCTCTTGTGTAATATCTTATCAAAGATAAAATTACATTTTTTTCTAGCTTTATCTCTTTATCCTTTAAACCATTTCTTTTCATTTGTTTTGGAAGCAAATATTTAGAGGCAATATTAATTTTTTCATCTTCAATATATCCAGGTATTCTGATTATTTCCATCCTATCAAGCAAAGGTGTAGGTATATTTAAACTATTAGCAGTACAAACAAACATGACTTCTGATAAATCATAGTCAACCTCTAAGTAATGGTCACTAAAAGTATTATTTTGCTCAGGATCAAGAACCTCTAATAGAGCTGAAGCTGGATCACCTCTGTGATCCATTCCAATTTTATCAATTTCATCAAGCAAAAATAATGGATTCTTCACTCCAACTTTAGTAAGTTTTTGGACGATTTTACCTGGCATTGATCCAATATATGTTCTTCGATGACCTCTAATTTCAGATTCATCTCTGACGCCTCCAAGAGACATTCTCACAAATTTTCTGTTTGTCGCCCTAGCAATTGATTCACCAAGTGACGTTTTGCCTACACCTGGAGGGCCAACAAGGCAAAGAACAGGCGCCTTCATAGATTTCACTCTTTTTTGAACAGCCAAATATTCAACAATTCTTTCTTTGACCTCTTCTAGTCCATAATGGTCTTCTTCTAAAATATCAAAAGAAGCTTTTATATCTGATTTGATTTTTGATTTCTTTTTCCATGGTACATCTACCAAACAATCTAAATAAGTCCTAACAACAGATGCTTCTGCTGAGGATGGAGCCATGTGTTTAAATTTAGCGAGCTCGCTTTTAGCTTTTTTAAGTGCTTCTTTTGTCATACCGACTTCATTTATCTTTTTCTCAAGATTTTCTAATTCGTCACCTTCATCTCCAATTTCACCAAGCTCTTTTTGAGCAGCCTTAATTTGCTCATTCAAGTAATATTCACGTTGAGACTTCTCCATTTGTTTCTTTACTCTGTCTCTAATTTTTTTCTCGACATCAACAACATCTAATTGAGATTCTATAAATGTAAGAACTCTTTCAGACCTTTTCTTGAGATCAGATGTCTCAAGTACCTCTTGTTTTTTAGAAGTTTCTATTGGTAGATGTCCAGTAATCGTATCAATCAGTCTTGATAAATCATCCAATGAATCAACTGTAGAGACTATTTCAGGAGGAATTCTTTTTGTGATACTTATGTAGTCTTCAAACTTTGATTTAATCAAGCGTAATAAATTAATGGATTCATTTTCATTAATTGGCACATCATCAATCTCTTTAACTGTAGCAATAGTTATATTCTTATCTTCATTAATTTTTTCAATGGTGCATCTTTTGTGTCCCTCAACCAATACTTTCATTGTGCCATCTGGAAGTTTGATCAACTGAAGAAGATTACTTATGGATGCAGCTTTGTACATATCCGAAATTTCAGGATTCTCTTTGCTAGCGTCTTTTTGACTAACAAGAACGAGTTTTTTGTTTGATGACATAGCAGAATTTAATGCTTCAACAGATTTTGGTCGGCCAACAAACAGCGTTGTTACTATTCCTGGAAAAACAACAACATCTCTTAGTGGTATTAAGGGAAGATCAGATTTAATCTTAGTCATGAATCTAATATAAGGATACTTAAATAAATATCAATTAGCAGAAGAGGTTTTTTTGGATTTTGTTTTAAGTAGTTTTATAGGTTCGGTTTTTGAGGAAACTGCCTTCTCGTCAATAATCACTTTATCAAGATTAGTATTAGGAAGTTCAAACATGGTTTCCATTAGTATTTCTTCCATAATTGATCGAAGGCCTCTTGCTCCAGTTTTTCTATCAATTGCTTGCTTGGCAATCTCGGTAAGAGCTTCTTCTCTGAATGAAAGTTCAACATCATCTAACTCAAAAAGATGTTTATATTGATTAATAAGAGCATTTTTTGGCTCTTTAAGAATCCTCACTAACTTTTCAGCATCTAATTCATGCAGATTAGATATTACTGGCAACCTACCAACAAATTCTGGTATAAGTCCATACTTTACAAGATCCTCAGGTTGCAGTTCATCGACACTGCTTTTAATATTTTCCACATTAGATTTTGGATCAACCTCTGCGCTAAATCCAATACCAACATTATTAGTCCTTTGCTGAATGACTTTGTCAAGTCCAGAGAAAGCGCCACCACAAATAAATAAAATATTTGAAGTATCTATTTGAATAAACTCTTGTTGAGGATGTTTTCTGCCACCTTGCGGAGGAATTGATGCAACTGTTCCTTCAATTAATTTAAGTAATGCTTGTTGAACTCCCTCACCTGATACATCTCTAGTAATTGAAGGGTTATCAGATTTTCTTGCAATTTTATCAATTTCATCAATATAAACTATTCCAAGCTCAGCTTTTTCTGGATCATAATCAGCTTTTTGTAAAAGTTTTTGAATAATATTTTCAACATCCTCTCCAACATAACCAGCTTCAGTCAGAGTTGTTGCATCAGCAATTGTAAAAGGTACGTTTAATATTTTTGCAAGTGTTTGTGCAAGCAGAGTTTTGCCACTTCCAGTCGGTCCTAATAATAGAACATTACTTTTTTGAAGCTCTACATCATTCTTAGTTCCATTTTTTTTTAATCTCTTGTAATGATTGTAAACAGCAACTGATAAAACTTTTTTAGCTTTTTCCTGACCAATTACATATTCATCAAGTTTGGCAAAAATTTCTGATGGAGATAAAAGATTATCATGTTGGTTTTCATCAATGCTTTTAATTTCTTCTTCAATAATGTCGTTACATAAATCAACACATTCGTTACAAATGTATACACTTGGTCCAGCAATCAGTTTTTTTACCTCATCTTGAGATTTGCCACAAAATGAGCAGTGCAACTTATCTGATTGTGATTCAACTTTCATTTTATTTCCTTTCTTCCAAAATCTTATCTACTAATCCATATTTTACTGCAGATTTGGCGTCTAAGAAATTATCTCTGTCAGTATCTTTTTCGATTATCTTTATGGATTGCTCAGTATGTTTTGCTAGAATTTCATTTACAACTTTTTTCATATGTAATATTTCTTTTGCATGTATTTCAAAATCTGATGCCTGGCCTTGGAATCCACCTAAGGGTTGATGAATCATAATTCTTGAATTAGGAAGTGCAAACCTTTTTTTCTTGTCTCCACCAGCAAGCAGTAATGCTCCCATACTAGCAGCCTGTCCAATACACAAAGTTGAAATAGAAGGAGAAATAAATTGCATCGTGTCATAAATAGCCAAGCCAGCAGATATACTTCCACCTGGAGAATTAATATATATAGAAATATCCTTATCGGGATTTTCTGATTCTAAAAAAAGCAATTGGGCAACAACAAGATTTGAAATGTAATCATCAATCGCACCAGATAAAAAAATTACTCGTTCTTTTAAGAGCCTTGAATATATATCAAAAGATCTTTCTCCCCGAGGGGTTTGCTCGACGACCATTGGTATTAAAGCTGATTGTATATCTTTCATAATTAAACCTTTCTATTTGCAAGTTCTGAAAATTTTATCACTTTCTTCTTTGATTTAAGTACATTTTCTAAATTTTCAACCAATTGCTCCTCTAAAACAATCATTCTAAATTGTTCCTGTTGTTGAGGTTGATTTACGATCCATTGTTTAAACTGATCTGGATCTTTATATTTTTTTGACTCCCTATCAATAAAACGATCGATTTGTTCTTTTTTTAATTCAATTTTAAAGTGCTTTATTAATTCAGAAAATAACAAATCAAGTCTTACCCTTTTTTCTGCCTTATCAAGAAAAGAATCCACTGGAAATAAATCTTCGCTAGCATTGTCTTCAGTATGTCCTATTCTAATTAAAGCATCTTTTCTCATTAAGTCAGCTTGCTCATTTATAGTTACATCAGGCACTATAAAGTTGTTTGTTTTGAGTAAAGTTTCGTACATAGATTCTTTTGTAAGATCTTTTTCTTGTATAAAAACTTCATTCTTCATTCTTTTAAGAATTTCATCTTTAAATTCTTCTTTTTTCTTAATATCCATTTGAAGTTTTTCAAAAAGATTGTTATCAATCTTTGCTTCAGTTATTTCCTGAACCTCTTTTAAGTCGATTTCAAAAACTGCTTCAACGCCTGCAAGATCTTTTTTAAAGTAGTCATCCGGAAAGATACATTTTATTGAAAATTTTGATGGTTTTTTACCAATGATACCATCCTCGAAACCAGGAATCATTGATTTGCTTCCTAGTATCAATTTAAAGTCCTTTGCTGAATTTCCCTCAAATTCCTCACCATTTATTTTGCCTAAAAAATCTATAATAACTTGATCATCTGCTTTTGAGCTTCTTTTAACTGTATTCCATTCACCATATCTTTTTTTAATATCATTAATAGCAAGATCAACGTCTTCATCTTCAATTTGAATTGAAACATCTTCATAAGAATTCCATCTTGAAAATTTTGGCTTTATTTCTGGAAAAACCTCTATAACTGCAGAGTATTGCAATGATTTGCTTGGGTCTTCAGAATCAATTGTAACCTTTGGAGCTGAAGCTGGTCTTATTTTATTTTCGGATATTGCTTTTGGATAGGATTGCTGAATTAATTCATTTACTACTTCAGCGTGGATAGATTGGCCATATCTTTGTTCTAAAACATCATTTGGAACATTGCCTTTTCTAAATCCATCAACTTTTGCTTTGCTTTTAATATTATTAAGTTTCTTGTTAAAGTTTTCTTTATAACTATCAACAGGAACTGTGATAGTTATTTTTCTTTCAAGATTTTGCAGTTTTTTTATTTTTACTTTCATATTTAAATACCTTTATATTGGGGCGAGCGATGGGGTTCGAACCCACGGCCTCCGGAGCCACAATCCAGCGCTCTAACCAACTGAGCTACGCCCGCCTCGAGAGCAGCTATTATAGTTTAAAATAAATTATTATCTATTGATCTAGAGGAAAATATACCGGGCGATCTCCTTCGTTCCATACTTCATAATCATGCATTATTTGTTTAAATAAATTAGATCGAATAAAATTATTTAGAACTTTACGAATTTTTTTGATTTCAGATTGTTGATCAAACCAATTTGGATTAGCTATTCTAAATTGTCTAACGAAAGGTAAAACACATATATCCAATTTACTTGGAGAGTTGTTATATATCCAGTCGGCTGAAGTAGAAGTTATGTGTTTTTCTAATTCAATTAATATTTTAATACATTCTAAACGGTGAAACTCAATATTTACATTTTCATATCTTGTTGAATACTTGTATCTGTCTAAATGGTATTTAAATTTATTATCAAAAATAATAATTAAATCTTCTGTTAAAGTATTTGTAATACTGTCTGAGTCTTTTTGAAAAATGTTATTTCTATTCAAGACCCATCTAATAATATCATTGCTTTCATCAATGACCTCAGCATCAAGAACAAGAATTGGAACAGTACCTTTTGGTGAGACTTTTAACATTTGTTTTGGTTTGTTGTTAAGTCTTACTTCTCTAATTTCAGTCTTAATCTTGGCAAGGTAAAGAGCCATTCTTGCTCTCATAGCATATGGACATCGTTTGAATGAATATAAAATCGGATAAGTCATTTTTTTAATTTTACGCCTCTTTTGGGCCAATATGTTTGAGATTATTTTTTTTTGCTAAATCTATTTGTTTTTGCCTGCTGATGTATCTAGATTTTTGTTTTTGAGTTTTTTTGTTATAACAGTTTGGGCAAGTTACACCTCGAATGTATTTATTTGATTGTTTCTCTTTATAAGTAATTGGCATCCTGCAGCCATGACACATATCATAAGTACCAATTGATAAATCATGCTTAAGAGAAACTCTGTCGTCGAACACAAAACATTCTCCCTGCCATCTACTTTGAGCCTCTGGAATACATTCAAAATATTTTAAAATACCACCTTTTAAATGAAATACATTTTTAAAACCTTTATTTATCATTAATGATGAGGCTTTTTCACATCTAATGCCACCAGTACAAAACATTGCAATTTTTTTATTCTTTTTATCATGATTATTATAATTTTGTTTCTCAAGCCATTCTGGAAACTCTCTAAATTTTTTTGTTTTGGGATTAATAGAATTTTTAAAAGTGCCAATTGAATATTCATAATTATTTCTTGTATCGATAATGATAGTTTCCTCATCTTCGATTAATTTATTCCAATCTTGTGGATCAACATATTCTCCGGCTAATTCATTTGGTTTTATTTTTGTATCTCCGATAGTTACGATTTCTTTTTTTAACTTAACTTTAAGTCTTATAAATGGTTTTTTGGCAGATTGTGAAAACTTTAAATCTAGATCTTTAAATCCTTTAACAGATTCAATAAAACAAATTGCTTGTGAAAGTTGAGAGGAATCATCTGAAGAAATAGTTCCATTTATTCCCTCCTCACCAATTAAGATAGTTCCATATATATTGAGATCATTAAGTCTAGATCTTAAAATTTTCTTTATGTGAAAAGGTTTTTCAATATGCACAAATTTATATAGAGCAACTATTTCATTCATCATTAAAATATTCTTTTATGAGATTTGAATTAATTTTTTTATCTTTTGTTGATGTAATTTTAAACTTTATATTTTTAGAATCTTGAATAAGCAAACAATTTTCACTTGGGTTATCTATTTCATTTAAATTCTTATATGAATAAATTTTTGAACATTTATCAATCCAAACATAATTTATATTTTTACCAAGGTTTTTTACTTTATTTATTAGTGGATTTGCATAATAAAAGTCAAACATTATTTGATCAACCTCATTAGTTGAATTTAGGATAATAAGAGCTGGATAATTGATGAACCTTTCTCCAAATAAAATTTTATTTTCATTATTTAAGATTTTAAATCCATCATCGATAGAAGGAAAAGACCATAAATCTAATATTTTTCTTTTATTTAAGGAAATTACAAAATCTATATCATGAGTTTCAGATAAACTCTTGCTTGTTATCAAGTTCCTTCCTAGGCCTAACCCATCTGTGTTTAAACCTAGAAATCCCATTACAGTTGGACCTACATCAAATACATTTCCGTAAGAATTTATATATTGGGGTTTTGTAGATTTATCAAAAATCATAAAAAGGTTTTTTCTATCGCCCTTTTTGAGCATATTTGTTGCTGTATTTTTTAGCGCAAGATGATCTGATAATAATACAAGAATAGTTTCATCATAAATTTTTGAATCCAAATATGTATCCATAAATCTTCCTATCAATTCGTCAACACAATGGACTGAATTAAGAATAGGGTTTGAACCATCTTGATATTTATTGTTTTTGCATGATTTTGATATATAACCATTAGGATGGTGGGTATCTAAAGTCAAAGAGAACAATCCAAAATTAATATTTTTATTATTTAATTTTTCTGCTCTGTTATAGATAATATTAAGTAGCTCATCATCATAAATACCCCATGGAGATCGATAATTTTTATCATTTATTATATCTTCAAGCTCATACCATCCTTCGACATGCTCAAATCCATGCGACTTATAAAAATTTCCTTTGCCTGCAAAATCTAAATCTGAACCACCAATATAATGTAATTGATAATTTTGCTCACTTAATATATCGCCAATGCAATTAGCTAATGGTATAAATTTATCAATGCCAGACATTGAGTTCTCACTTGCAATTGGTGTTAAAAGAGGGATTCCGCATTGTGATGCAGCCATTCCTGCAATGGTCCAATTGGTAGCTCTTGGTGAGTCAATATCAGTAAAGCTAATGGACTTTTTATCCAATCTACTTAAATTTGGAGTAAGGTTTGGAAAAATATCATTGTTTAAATATGTTCTTTCTATTTGCTCTAAATATATAAATATAATATTTTTCTCATTTTTATTTGTGATATTGTCTTGTTCATAAAAGAAATTATTATCAATTTTTACATTTGAATTAGCAGAACTAAACAATAAAAATATATCTTGATAAAACGGATTAAAAATAAATGAAATTAGTAAAACAAATATAGAAACAATTTTTTGTTTAGTTGTTTTCGTTGTATTACTCGATAGACTATTTATAAATGTTTTAAAGGAAATAAGTAATATAAGATTTAAAAAAATGAAGAGAATAAATGGAAAAATATATTCATTGACTCCAAATCCTTTTATTCCAAATTTAAGATGAAATAATATTGCATCATTAATGCCATCACCAGACAAATAGTTCATAAATATATAAGTTATTAAAAAAATACAATTTAAATAGAAAAAAATTGCAATAATTGGTCCAATTTTTCTATTTTTTGTTTCCAAAAGTCCCTTTAATAGGAAAAAACTTAAAGAAGATGAAACGATGCTAATGACCATAAATAGATTATATAAAAAAATGGCGCGCCTGAAGAGATTCGAACTCCTGACCCACTGCTTAGAAGGCAGTTGCTCTATCCAGCTGAGCTACAGGCGCATGGTCGGGGTAGTAAGATTCGAACTTACGACCACTCGCTCCCAAAGCGAGTGCGCTACCAGACTGCGCTATACCCCGAGGATGCAAATATTAAAGTTTATATAATAAATAAGCAATCTCCATGGGCATAAATATTAATTAGTGAGATAATATTATCATGTCAGCACTTAAGTTAGATGGTAGAGAACTTTCCAGAATTTCAGAAGACTCCATTAAAAATAGAGTATCTGATTTAATAAAAAAAGGTGTGAAACCTACTCTTGCAACGATCCTAGTTGGAAACGATCCTGCTTCAGAGACTTACGTCAAAATGAAAAGAAATACCTGTGCACGTGTTGGAATGGAATCAATTGCGGTTAAGATGCCAGATACCACAACAACAGAGGAGTTATTATTAAAA
>CABZTX010000007.1 GCA_902528875.1 uncultured SAR86 cluster bacterium
AAAAAGTTTACAAGGCTTATATCGAAGACTTTTATATAGATGATGTTATCTATTCAAGATTTAATTTAAATGATGAAAATTTATTCACTGGAAATACCCTTTATGAATTTAAAAAAACCAATGATGGTTGTAAGATGGTTTCGCTTTAAGGCATTACAGACTTTGATTCTTAATTTTGAGTAACTGATTGATATGTCAGAGATAATCTTGATGTATCAAATGGAGGCCTAAAAACACCCGCAAAGTCACCATCTGGATTTAAAAGAATAATATTATTAACATGATTGTCGAGATGGGTGTGGTCCATATTGTTTCCACTTGGCATAACATTATTAACTGACAATTGGGATGCAAGACTAAGTAACATTGGTCGAACGTTAGAGACTCCCAAAAAAGCCTCGTCAAAACCTTTAGCATATTTATTAATATCACTTGGAGTATCTCTTTCAGGATCAATGGTAACCAATATCCATTGTTTATCATCTAGCGGGAATTCTTTTTCCCTTAGCACTTTTACTAATTTAGACATCTGATACATTGTTGTCGGGCATTCATCAGGGCATTTTGTAAAACCAAAGTACATTAATGTCCATTTTCCAAGAAGATCAGATTTTGTAAATTCATCACCATTTTCTTTAAAGAAACTAAAGTTAGATATTTTTTTTGGGTTCTCAAACAAAAAAAGTCCATTAATAAGAAGCTCATTTGTACTTAAAACTCTTGGAGTGGTAAGTTTATTGATGAATAGTGTCAGAACAACAAAAATAAATACTGCAATTATTAATATATTCTTTTTTATAGTCATTAGATTGAGATTATGAAGTGATCTATTAACAAAGCTAAAAAAATTAGGAAAATATAATAGATAGAAAATTGAAAAGTTTTCATAGCATCTTCAATATCTGAACTGTAATAGAGATTAATTGAATAATATAAAAATATACTACTTAAAATTAATGCCGAAAAGAGATATATTTCTCCAGACATTAAAACTACATATGGTAATAAGCTAACTACATACAAAATAATCGTATATAAGACTATCTGCAACTTTGTAAATACTACTCCGTGAGTTACAGGTAGCATTGGAATAGATTCTTTTGCGTACTCATTCCTTCGATAGATTGCAAGCGCCCAAAAATGTGGCGGAGTCCAAACGAATATTATTAATACCAGTAATAACGCATATGGGTCAATGGAGTTTGTTACCGAGGCCCAGCCCAGCAATGGCGGTGCTGCTCCTGCTAAACCACCAATGACTATATTTTGAGGAGTTGCTCTTTTTAAATAGACCGTATAAATAAAAGCATAGCCAATTAAAGATGCTAATGTTAGGGCCATAGTTAAGGTATTTACATATAAAAATAAAATCGTAGCTCCAAATAAACCAATTATTAAAGCGAATATTGAAGCATGTGTGGCAGAAAGTTCACCTTGAGGTAAGGGCCTTTGGTCAGTTCTGGTCATAGATGCATCAGTCTTTCTATCTATAACTTGATTTATAGCTGCAGCAGATGCTGCACAAAAAGCAATACCTGTTAACGCAACAAGCAAGTAGCCAAAAGATTCAACTGATTCTTCAGCTAAAAGCATCCCTACAAAAGCACAGATAAGCATCATGTAAACAACATTTGGCTTACAAAGCTCATAGTAACTTTTTAAAAGGGTCATCTTTTCCAGGCTAAATAATTTATCGTGAAAGTTGCGAGAACTAAACAAGCAGCTATTAAATTATGGGCAATTGCAACATACAAAGGAAGCACATAGATTACGTTTATTATTCCAAGAGTTATTTGGGTTAATAATAGTACACCAAGTGTTGAAGCCAATGGAGCTGCATTAGAAAACCACAGTCTAGACATCAGTATGAGAAAAATAAATGTGACTAACAACGCAGAAACTCGATGACTATAATGAATTGCAACTCTAGCAGGATTGTCCAACAATCCATAAAGATAATTAGGACCAACTTCTTGATTTAAATTAAACCCATTTTTAAAGTCCATTTCAGGCAAATAAGTACCCTGGCAAGTAGGAAAATCAGCACAAGCTAAGGATGCATAATTTGTGCTTGTCCAAACACCAAGAAAAATTTGAAAAACTAAAGCAACAAATGCGAGAGCCGATATCATTTTTAAATTTGAAATATTTATCTGGCTAAAGATTTGAAGATTTCTTGATTTGAGGTAGATAAAATAAAGCAAAGTTAGTGTGGTGAAACCACCAAATAGATGAGCAGTAACTATAATGGGGAGTAATTTTAAGCTTACAGTCAAATAACCAAATAATCCTTGGCAGCATATAAAAAATAACAAAAATAAGGACCATCCTCTTATTGATTTATCTGTTGTTTTTTTAAAAGCAAAGTAGACTAAAAAAATTGCTAATAAGCCCAGACCGGCTGCAAAATACCTATGAACAACTTCAGGTATAGCTTTATTAATATCATATGGAAATAATGGATAACGACTTTCTGCAATTGCAATTTCAGCTTCATTTGTCGGAAAAACAATAAAACCATAGCAACCAGGCCAGTCAGGACATCCGAGTCCGGCATCTACAAGTCGTGTCCATGCTCCTAGAGCAATAACCACAAACGCCATACATATTCCAATAAGTGATAAGTTCTTTATACTATTCATTAAATCAACACCTTTAAGTCTTTTAAAATTAATTTTGGGTCAGTTCCAGGATTAAAATACATCACTGCCCTTCCATATGGATCAATTACAAATATAGGATTCTCATTATTAAAATTCAAATTTGAATTTCTTTGAAGAACATTTAGTAATACTCCATTTTTATCTTCGATAAGTTCTATTCTGGAATATTCTTTTTTTACATCATCAAGATAATCCTCTAAAAGTTTGTTCGAATAAAAAACAACACGTTTTAGTTTATTTATATCTCTATTAAGAGCAACATTAAGCTGTCTCATTAAATATATTGATTCCTTACTTTTTTCTTCGTTTGTAACATACACAGATAGAACCCATTTACCATCCTCAAAACTAATTAGGTCTGTTTCTCCTTCATTATTTTTAAATTGATTGAAATCAAAGTAGCTCTTGAAGAAAGAACCATTATTTCTTGTTCCATCGGGTGACAAACCCAAAACAAAATAGAGTGAGGACAAGGTTACTACCAATATAGGAGTTAACAATATTGCAGCAAGAAAGATTTTATTTCGCATTTCTACTTAATCCATACCAGATATACATAAAACATAAAACTATAAACATCAAAAACCATTGTGATGAATATCCATAATGTTTAATTGGCGTCATGTTTGTTGGAGTAATTTTAATATATTCTAGACTATTTTTAAGCAAAGGATCTGCCAGTAAGATCATTGGAAATATCTCCTCTGTGTAAGCTTTTGAAATTACTTCAACATTTTTTGTTTGTGAAATTTTTGGCCAATTATTAGAAATAAGCTCGTCTGACAAAACTAGACCCAACTCTGGTTGCTCTAATGTTCCACTTACGCTTTCAAAATCATCAGGTATTTGAATATCAGGTAGTTGGTCTCTAAATTTATTTTGTTTAATCCATCCTCTATCAACAAGAATAAGTTTGTTTGTTTCATCAATTCTCAAAGGTGTAAGAACTTTATAGCCAGCTATTCCTTGATGAATTACATTATCGATTAATAATTGTTTTTTATTTTCCCATTTTCCACTTACTAATACCCTATCCCATTTCTTAGATTCAGCATTTAAATAAATAGGCTCTTTGGTTAATTTATTTTCAAATTCACTCATTATTTGTGTTTTTGTTTGTCCTCTTTCTATTTGCCATATACCTAAAGAAAAAAATACAACAGCAAATATGACAAAGAAAATCGTAATTCTCACACCTGGGTTAAATTTTTTTCTTTTCATATCTATTCAAGTATATATGCATTAAAATTCAGTCATGATCACTACACTCATTTATATAGTAATACCATTGTTGCTTCTATCACTAGCAGGTGGTCTTTTTTTTCTACTAGTCGACAAAGGTGACACCGGTAGAAAAAGGACGGTATATTTTTTAGGTCTTAGAGTGTTTTTTGCAGCTTTGTTAATCATACTTGTGGTAATTGGCCTTTATACGGGTGAGCTAGGGAATAGTGTGCCGTGGGAAGACTCTTAATTATAATATATAGACAAACAAAAATAACATTACCCAAACAACATCAACAAAGTGCCAATACCATGATGCTGCTTCAAAACCAAAATGATCATGATCTTCAAAATGTCCTGCAAAAACAGATCTAGCCAACATTATTGCTAGCATAATACCGCCCATCATAACGTGGAAGCCGTGAAACCCAGTTAACATAAAAAATGTTGATCCATAAATACCTGAATTTAAAGTAAGACCATAATGAGCATATGCCTCATAATATTCAGCTGCCTGAAGACCAACAAAAATTAGAGCTAAGAAGACTGTCACTCCTAATAAGACATTAAATTTCTTTCTGTTACCGCTTTTAAGGCCGAGGTGAGCGAAGTGAACAGTTACACTGGAGCTAAGCAAAACAATTGTGTTCCACATAGGTAACCACTTTAAAGCATGATCCCATCCTGGCCATGCCATGCTCTTTTCAGCTAATTCATATTCAACTCCATTATCTGGAGTTGTTATTACTGGCCAAGTTGATTCAAAAGCAGGCCATAGTTCTATAGCAGTAATAGCTGCTCCCTTAGAACCTTCTCCTGCTAGCCATGGAACAGCCAATGTTCTTACATAGAACAAAGCTCCAAAAAAAGCTGCAAAAAACATTACCTCAGAGAAAATAAACCATGCCATTCCATAAACATAAGACTGTTTTAACTGATTTGAATCCAGTCCTGCTAAGTGCTCTTTTATAACCTGTCTAAACCAAAAGAATAATGTTAAAAACAAGGATGCGAAACCAAGGTATAAAATGTATGCAGAGTTACTGTTAGGGTCGTCTAAGTTATTTATTGTGCTAGAGGCTCCCATAACAAGAAGGAAAAGAGAGAAAGCCATGAATATAGGAAATCTACTTTGATCTGGAACATAATAACTTCCTCCGCTCACAATTTTTTACTCCATTACTATCTGGTTATTTGCTAATTCAATATCGTTGTAGTCAGTAATATCAAAAATTGTATAAGATAATATTACGTTCTTGATATTTGACGGTAGTTCATTTGATACAAGCAATTTAACAGGGAGCAGCGCTTCCTCACCTGGCATTAATTCCTGTTTTTCAAAACAAAAACATTCAAGTTTCTTTAAATGGGCTGCTGCATTTGACGGCGCTACACTCGGCACTGCCTGAGCTGTCATTTTTTTGTCAGTGGTATTTTTAACAGAGAAGGTCGCAGTATAATATTTACCTGTTTCAATCTTTAGTACTTTTACTGATGGCTCAAATTTCCATGGCATGTTTTCATTATTGGTAGATATAAATTGGAGCGAAAGTGGTCTACCTTGTTCTGCTATTAAATCATCAGAATGTTCCGATTGAAACACCTTGCCATTAAGACCAGTTACTTCGCAAAAAACATCATACAAAGGCACCAAAGCAAAACCAAATGCAAACATTAAAGGAACAGCAACAACTAGTTTTATAAGAGTCTTTTTTGCTCCTTTATTCATTAGTCAACCTTAGGTGGTGTTGAAAAAGTATGATAAGGAGCAGGTGATGCCACTGTCCACTCTAGTCCTCTTGCTCCATCCCAAACCTGGCTTGTTGCCTTTTTACCACCCATAACTGTTTTCAAAACAATAAATAAAAATAGTAGCTGAGAAAAGCCAAACAAAAACGCTCCAACACTTGAAACCATATTCCAGTCTGCAAATTGAAGTGAGTAGTCAGGGTACCTTCTTGGCATTCCTGCTAGACCAATAAAATGCTGTGGGAAGAATGTAACATTCACTCCGACAAATGATAACCAGAAATGAAGTTTTCCAAGTCTTTCGTCGTACATATTTCCAGACCATTTAGGTATCCAGTAATATACTGCAGCCATGATTGAGAATATTGCTCCTGGAACTAATACATAATGGAAGTGAGCAACAACAAAATAAGTATCATGGTACTGGAAATCAGCTGGGACTATTGCAAGCATTAGACCTGATAAGCCGCCAATGGTGAATAGAACAACAAACGCTATCGCAAAAAGCATTGGGGTTTCGAATGTGAGTGATCCTCTAAACATTGTCGCAACCCAATTAAAAACCTTAACTCCTGTTGGAACAGCAATCAGCATAGTTGCCCACATGAAGAAAATTTCAGCAGCTAAGGGCAGTCCTACTGTAAACATGTGATGTGCCCAAACAACGAATGAGAGTATCGCAATTGATAGCATTGCCCAAACCATTGATGAATAACCGAATAATTGTTTTCTTGAAAAGGTTTCAATGATATGAGAAACAATACCAAATGCAGGAAGTATCATTATGTAAACTTCTGGATGTCCAAAAAACCAGAATATATGCTGAAATAATACCGGATCTCCACCTCCAGCAGCATTAAAAAAACTAGTTCCAAAATGGATATCCATCAACATCATTGTTACAGCTCCAGCTAAAACAGGCATGACAGCAATTAATAAGTATGCTGTTATTAACCACGACCACACAAATAGTGGCATCTTCATAAGCCCAACGCCAGGAGCTCTCATATTCATTATTGTTACAACAACATTAATGGCTCCCATAATCGATGAGGCTCCCATTATATGAACTGAGAATATGAAAAAAGTTACGCTTGGTGGTGCATATGTAGTTGAAAGTGGGGCATAGAAGGTCCATCCAAAATTAGGCGCACCTCCTTCCATAAACAGAGAAGAAAGTAATATTAAAAATGCAAATGGTAAAATCCAGAAACTTAAATTATTCATTCTTGGTAAAGCCATGTCTGGTGCACCAATCATCATAGGCACCAACCAATTTGCAAGACCAACGAAGGCAGGCATTACTCCACCGAATATCATTATCAAGCCGTGCAGTGTAATCATTTGATTATAGAACTCAGGTTCTACTATTTGCATGCCAGGCTGAAATAATTCAGCTCTTATGATCATTGCCATTGCTCCACCTATAAGGAACATTGCAAAACTAAACCATAAGTACAAAGTACCTATATCTTTATGATTTGTTGTATACAACCATCTAGTGATACCTTTTGCTGGCCCATGATCATGATCTTCATGATGATTTTCTATAACTGCACTCATAATATATTCCTATTTTATATTTTTGGTTCTTTGTAATCTACTATATCTTTAGGTATTACAATCTCTCCATCACCCTTCTCAGCATTACCCCAAGATTGTCTGGTATATGTAATAACAGATGCTAACTCAACCTCTGATAAATAGCTGAATGAATTCATAGCTGCTCCCTGAACACCTTCCATTAATATTTCAATATTTCTTTCTTTATCATTCATTACTATGTCGCTTCCTGCTAAGGCTGGAAATATTCCTGTAATTCCTTGTCCAGATACTTGATGACAAGCTACACAGTTTACGTCATATATTTCTTGACCTCTTGAAACCAACTCCTGAGCAGTCCAATCTTTAGTTGTGAGTTCTGCAAGCTTCATGGCTTCGTTTCTTTTGTTCAATACCCATTCATCATATTCATCTTGCTCAACTACTTTTACAACAATAGGCATAAAACCATGGTTTTTACCACATAATTCTGTGCACCTGCCTCTGTAAATTCCTGGCTCTTCGACAATGGTCCATGCGGTATTAACAAATCCAGGAATTGCATCCTGCTTAATTGCAAATGCAGGTAACCACCATGAGTGAATAACGTCATTGGCAGTAATTAGAAAACGTATTTTCTTACCAGCAGGAATAACGACCATTTCATCAACTTCCTGTAAATAGTTTTCGCCTTTTGGAACAAGGTTATAAATCTCATCTAGGTCTGTCGATAAATTAGCAAAAAAACTAATATCATCCTCAAGATACTGATATTGCCATTTCCACTGATAGCCAGTGACTTGTATGTTAATGTCTCCTGCTGTGTCATCATATATCTTTACTAATGTTTTAGATGCTGGAACTGCCATTGCAATTAAAATTAAGAAAGGAATAATCGTCCAAGCTATTTCAAGCTTATGATTTTCATGGAATTTTGCAGGTACTGGATTTTTCTTTTTAGTATGCGCGTAAATAGAGTAAAACATAACACTAAATACGGCTACACCAATGGCTACACAAATCCAAAATATAAGCATATGAAGTTCAAACACTTCATTACTTATATCAGTAATACCTCTTGTCATATTCAGAGCGAACCAATCAGCTCTAGCGATAGGAGCAACAAAAGTTAGCATGCAAATATAAAAAGTAATATGCATATTTTTAAGACATTTGTACAAATCTAATCCCTCTAAATTTAATGTGCGCTTAATAATAATAAATATTTATAATGCATTATAAGCTATTTATATAAATACAACAAAAAAAAGTTAATTTTTTTCGAATCTCATAATACTTGTTTGAAACTTGAATTTCTATGAGTTTTTTACTTATTTTTATAGTCTTCTATATTAACAACTTTTATCTCACTTTGACCTATATTGGTTGCTTCTAGGGGTCTATTGTCCTTGAAATCACACTTTACACAATAAATTTGATCATTCTGTTTATTTATTGCGATTGTATCTATTTGTTTGCATTTTGGACAAACCGCTCCTGCAATAAATTGAACAAAGCGTTTCATTACCTCATATCCTCGATATCTTTAATAACTTTTTTAGCGTCAGGGAATAAACCAAACCAAATCTTAAATGAGTGGGCAGCTTGATAAACAAGCATTCCCATTCCATCATGAACATTTGAAGATTGAGTCATGGCCCATTTGCAAAAGGGAGTTGAGGTTAAAGAATAATTAAGATCATAGAAAAAAGCATCCGAATTAAATTTGAAATTATCGATTGGATTGAACTTTCCTGTCAATCCTGCAGAACTTCCGTTAATGATTAAGTCAAATTCACAATCGGAAGAAACATCTAGAGATATTGGAACAATACTACTATATTTTCTTTGAAGCATTTCAGATTTCTCTGCAGTTCTATTTAAAATAGTTATCGCATTAACTTTACTATTGGCAACCTTATATAGAACACTTTCTGAAGCTGCTCCTGCACCAATGATTAGGATTTTTTTATTTTCTAAATCAAATTTTTTAGAATTTATATCATCAATAAAGCCAACGCCATCTGTTGAAGCCAAATAAAGTTTATTTTTATAGTTGGTTATCGTATTAACAGCATTAATATATTTAGCTTCTTTTGATATGTCTCCATTTATTTCAGCAGCTTTCTTTTTATACGGGAGAGTTACATTCAGTCCTTTTGCATATTTGTCTGAAAAGAATTCTTTAACAAATTTATTAAAGTCAGGTTCATTGATCTTATATGGTAAATATTCAAGACTTATATTTTCATGCCTGGCAAATCTTGAATGAATAAAAGGTGACATTGAATGTTCTATAGGGTTACCAATCACACCTAATTTGTATAATTTAGACATTCCAATCCTTGTTTATAACATCCAGCAGTTTATTTTCTAAGACTTTGTATTCTTTATCTTTTTTATATTGCCACTTTACATCAGTTGGTAAAGAAGAAAGGATTGATTCAATTCTTCCTTTAGATTGCAGGCCAAAAGCAGTTCCTCTATCATAAATTAAATTAAATTCTGCGTATCTTCCTCTTCTGATAAGTTGGAAATTCTTTTCACTTTCATTGAATTCATAATTTTTTCTGTTTGTTGCAATTTTTAAATATGAATTTAAGTAACAATCTGCAATTGACTCTAAGAAAACCATACTTTTTTCAATATCAAAATCTCTAAAATTATCAAAAAAGATACCGCCAACCCCTCTTCTTTCACTTCTATGTGGTATCTGAAAGTAATTATTACAATTTTCAGAAAAAATTTTGTAATACTCTACGTTGTAACCGTCTAAAAGTTTTTTTGCAGAACTATGCCACTCAATTATATCCTCTTTAAATGGAAGAAAAGGTGTCAAGTCATAGCCTCCACCTATCCACCAGTCAACAAAATTATCATTTTTACCTAAAATTCCAAAAAATCTCACATTCATGTGGCTTGTTGGAACATATGGATTATTTGGATGAGAAATAACTGAAACGCCCATAGCTTGATAACCATTTGATAAGCTTACATTTGTTTTAGTCGATAGAGCGGCTCGTGGGAGTTCTTTTCCATAAATTGATGAAAAATTTACTGCGCAGTTGCTAAAAAAATTGCCATTATCAAGAACAAAAGTATGGCCTCCTCCACCCTCTGGTCTTTTCCAGACATCATCAGAAATGTTTGCATTATTTTTTTCTTCTAACTCAGCAAAAGAGTTTTTTATTTTTGTATGGATATTTTTGAAATTAGATTCTAAATTTTTAATCATGTTTAATCTCTTATGATTTCTTTTGATTCAAGATCTACAATAGTTGATGGTTTGTCGAACGATCCTAAGTCAGCATCATAATATGCAAGATCCTTATAATCAAAAAAGTTTAATACCTCATTTGGGTCATTGATATTTTTTGACCCAGATAAATTAGCTGAAGTTGATACAAAAAAATTATCAAGCCCTTTAAATAATTGTTTTATAGCTAAGTGATCACTCACTCTTATTGCTATTTTGCCTGTTCTGTTTTGCAAATGCCTTGGTAAATTTTTGTTGTAATTGAAAAGAAAGGTGTAAGGTCCTGGCCAGTATTTATTTAAAAAATCTTTATCATCTTTACTTAAATCATGTATATATTTTTCAATGTAATCGACTGACGAAGCTAACAAAATAAAATTTTTTTTATTAGTTCTTTTTTTTAAATTAATTAAATTTTCAATAGCATCTTTATTAAAAGCATCGCAGCCTAGACCCCAAATTGATTCAGTTGGGTGGGCTAATATTTTCCCAGATTTTACCCACTCGATAGATGCATTTAAATCAAGTGAATGTGTATTCAATTAAGAGTTTAATTTTTTATCTTTTTCAAGAACTTCATCTCTCATGTTCTTTTTGTAATCTTTTAACTTTTGAGATAGTTCTTCATCTGAAGTAGCCAAAATTTGAACAGCTAGTATTGCACTATTTTTAGCACCACTTTTTCCGACTGCTACTGTAGCAACTGGAACACCTGGAGGCATCATTGCTGTTGATAATAATGAATCTATACCTCCCATTCCTCCAGATTCAATAGGAATACCAATAACAGGCTTTATAGAATGTGCAGCAACAGCTCCTGCTAAGTGTGCAGCCATTCCTGCAGCAGCAATAAAAACCTTACAGCCATTTTCTTCACTATTTTTTATTAATTCCATTACATCATGTGGTGTTCTATGTGCAGACATTACATTTTTAGTGAATTTAACACCAAAAGAGTCTAAAATTGGGAAAATTGCCTCTACTACAGGCAAATCAGAGTCAGAACCCATTATTATTGCGACATCAATGATTTCATTTGTCATATTTATATACTCTTAAATTATTAAGTGGATTATAATCACGCAATTATAATAAAAAAAATAGATTTATGCCCGAAAAATTGAAAATTTTAATATTTCCAGACCCTAGATTAAGAAAAGTAGCTAAAAAAGTTACAAAATTCGACAAAAGTCTAAAAAAACTTGCTGATGCAATGCTTCACACTATGTATGATGCAAATGGAATAGGGCTAGCGGCAACACAAGTTGATCGACATTTGAGGTTAATTGTAATGGATTTGTCAGAAAATAAGGATGATCCTAGGGTATTCATTAATCCTACTTATAAAATCCTAGATAATCATAGTCTTTATGAGTTTGAAGAAGGCTGTTTATCTATACCCGGCTTCAACGAGCTTATTTCGAGACCCGACAAAATAGACTTAAAATGGCAAGATTTGGACGGAAATGAGCATAATGACAAGCCAGAGGGTCTTTTAACTGTATGTATTCAGCACGAAATTGATCATTTAGAGGGTAAGCTTATGGTTGATTATATTAGCTCTTTGAAAAGAGATAGAATTAGAAAAAAGATTATAAGAGATTTTAAGAGAAAATAACAGAATTTAATTAATAATATGAATATCTTATTTGCTGGATCACCATCAACGTCTGCTCAAATATTAGAACATCTTGTTCAAAAAAAACATTTAAATGTTAGCACTGTATTAACGCAGCCAGACAAAAGAAGTAAGAGAGGGAATGAAAAACATGAAACTCCAGTATCAAAAGTGGCTAAAAAACACTTAATAAAAACACTGAAACCAAATACACTTGATAAAACTTTTGTTAACAAAGAACTTGGTAAATCAAATATAGATTTAATATTGGTTGTAGCATATGGTCATATTCTTCCAAAAGAAATGTTAAAAATACCAAAAATAATGTCTATGAATATTCATTTTTCATTATTACCAAAATATAGAGGTGCCTCACCTATTCAGTCAGCAATTATTAACGGAGATAAAAAGACTGGTATTTCATTTATGAAAATTATTGAAAAAATGGATGCTGGAGAAGTGATACATAAAGTAGATCTCAAAATTGATAATGAGGATACAAAAACAGTGTTAGAAAATAAGTTAACATCTCTTGCGATAAGCAAAATGGATGGGGTTTTAAATAGTCTTCAAAAAAACGATTATAAATTAATCGAACAAAACGAATGTGATGCATCCTATTGTTCTAAGATTGTCAAAGAAGATTCGTTAGTGGATTTTAAAGATACTAGCTTAAATATATTTAACAAATTTAGAGCTTTAGAAGAGTGGCCCGGAACATCTTTTGTGCATAAAAATAAAGTAATAAAGATACACGACATGTATATATCTAATAGTAAGAGTGAGGGAAATCCAGGAGAGATATCTCAAATTGATCCCTCTGGTATAAAGATAAATACTGTTGATTACATGATAGTAATTACTAACTTACAGTTTCCAAACAAGAAAATTATTTCATCACAAGATGTTTTTAACTCATATCTTGATTTTTTTATAAAAAAATAAATTCGACATAACTCTTGAATTATTCTAAAAGAGGTTTAATTTACACACTATGAAAGTACTTATATTAGGTGCTGGGCGTGTTGGGGCTAGTCTTGCAAGAGCACTTATTAGCAATGGCTATGATATTGCCATTATTGATAAAGATAAAAGTTCGTTATCAGAGCTTGAAGAAAGGCTAGATATTATGACTGTCCATGGTCATGCTTCAGATCCAAAAATAATTAAAAAATCTGGAGCAGATAAAAATACTACTGTTATTGCTGTTACTTCAAATGATGAAGTTAATATTATTGCCTGTCAGATTGCTAAAAAACAATTTAAAGTAAATAAGACTATTTGCAGACTCAATAACTCTTCTTACTCAATGGATCTGGATGTTTTTGGTGAAAATATTATTGATATTGTCATTAGTCCTGAAAATGAAGTAATGAGTCATCTTAAAGAACTCATTATCCATCCTGGAGCCCAACAAATAGAAAATTTTGCAGATGGTAAGGTAAATTTGGTTTGCGTAAAGGCAAAAAAGAAAGGAAAGCTTGTAGGAAGAGAACTTAAGGGCATAAAAGATGATATGCCTGAGGCAAATGCCTTTGTTGCTTCGATTTATAGAAAAGGTAAGCCATTTGTTCCTGACGGTGATACAGTAATAAGAGAAAGCGATGAAGTCTACTTTATCTCTTCATCTGACAACATTGACCAAATAGTTAATGAGTTTCGTGAAGATGAAAAAGAATATTCAAGAATAATGATAATTGGTGGTGGAAAGATTGGATTTTCCCTTGCTAAAGACTTAGAAAATACATATAAAACCAAACTTATTGATTCTGATAAATCAAGGTGCGCTGAATTAGCCAAAAAATTAGATAAAACTATTGTCTTAAATGGTTCTGCTACTGACGAGGAACTTCTCAAAAGTGAAAATATTTCAAATGTAGATGTTTTTTGCGCTCTTACTGATGATGATGAAACAAATTTAATGTCTTCACTTCTTGCTAAGAAAATGGGTGCAAAAAAGACAATGATAATTTTAAATAACCCTTCTTACTTAGGATTAGTTCCAGGTTTTATTGATATATATCTTGCACCATATAGACTAACTGTTTCATCTGTTCTTCAAGATTTAAGAGAAAGCGATGTTACTCAGGATGTTTTATTGAAAATGGATACTGGGGCAGAGGCAATAGAAGGAGTTGTTCATGCAAATGAATTTACCTCTTCTTTGTTTGGGAAGCCATTAAAAGACATTCCATTACCAGAAGGTGTTTCAATTGGAGCAGTTATAAGACACGGTGAATTAATAATGCCAAACTCTAAAGTTGAATTATGTATTAATGACAACCTAATAGTTTTTCTTGCAGACAAAGAAATGATGTCTGAAGTTGAGATTTTATTTAAATCTAAGTAATGAACTTTAAATCAATAGTAAATCTATTTAGCATACTAATTCTTTTTTTTAGTATTTCTTATATTTTTCCAATAATTGTTTCTTTGATATATAAGGATGGTGCGATAAATCTTTTTCTTTCTACTTTATCAATTGTAAGTTTAATTGGAATTGTTGGTGTATTTCTGACAAGAGGTGAAGACAATAATCTTTCACAGAAAGATGGCTTCGTGATAATAGTATTATTTTGGATTGTTTTATCTTTTGCAGGCTCAGTTCCTTTTTATTTAAGTGGAATGACTTTTATTGACTCAATATTTGAGTCTACCTCTGGTATAACAACTACAGGGGCCACCGTAATATCTAATATTGATGCTCTGCCGGAATCACTGTTATTTTATAGGCAGCTACTTCAGTGGATGGGAGGAATGGGTTTAATTGTTCTTGCAATTGCGGTTATGCCGCTTCTTGGTATTGGTGGAGGACAAATATATAAAACTGAAGTACCTGGGGCAATGGGCGAACAAAGGCTGACGCCAAGAATTAAAGAAACAGCTCAAGCTCTATGGCTAATATATCTTGGTCTTACAATTGCTTGTGCAGTTTTATATTATTTTAATGGAATGTCAGTATTTGATTCAATTTCACATGCAATGTCTACTGTAGCGATTGGGGGGTTTTCCACACATAATGAGAGTATTGGCTTTTTTGATAGCATATCCATAGAACTAATATGTATGGTGTTCATGTTATTGTCATCATTTAGCTTTGCTTTACACTACTTCGCTATTTATAAAAGTAAGCCATTAAAATACTTTTATGACCCAGAATTGCGTTTTTTTGCTTCAATTTTATTACTAATTTTTATTATTGCTCTGATTATAAGTTTTTTCTCTGATATGTCTGGGGCTAATATTAGACAAATTGCATTTCATAGCGTTTCAATGATTACAACGACTGGCTTTTCAATATCTGATACGAGTAGCTGGCCGTTTTCTATAAGTTTTTTGCTTTTAATTGGTGCATTTGTTGGTGCTTGTTCGGGATCAGTAGGGGGAGGGGTTAAATCTTGGCGAGTTTTAATAATGATAAATCATGCTTATAAGAATATTATGACAATAATACATCCAAACTCTGTAATTTCTTTAAAAATTGGAACCAAAAATGTAGATGATCAGGTAGCAACTTCAGTCTGGGGATTTTTTTCTATTTATGTTATTTCTTTTGTTATTTTATTGTTAGGAATTCTAATAAGTGGTTTGGACTTTGAGTCTGCATTCTCGGCAGTCGGTGCTTGCCTGAACAATCTTGGACCTGGGCTTGGTGCTGTTTCTGAGAACTATACACAAATTACACCCATCTCTAAGGGAATATTAGCTTTTGCTATGCTATTAGGGAGATTAGAAATTTTCACACTTTTAGTTCTACTTACACCAATGTTTTGGGAAAAATAATTAAATATCTTTATAGGGATCAGAACTTGCTATTTTACTTTTTTTAAATCTTTTATACTCCCACGAATAATCTATTGGCCTCTGACTTATTATAGTCTCTATGTCTTTATTTACTAATAGTTTGTGCTTACTATCGTTATATATATTTTTATTACAATGTTTAATTTTCACTTCAAGAAAATTAAGTTTATTAGAATTTATATAAAAATATATTACTGGTAGCAGGGTCTTTGAAGCCAGTGATTGAACTAACGTTGTAGTATATGCCTCTTTTCCAAAAAATTTAATATATTCACCATAGCCTCTTTGTGGAACTTGATCCGCGGCAAAACAAACTATTTTTTTATTTTTAAGTGCTTTATATATTCTTCTAACGCCAGCAATATTAGTTTCGTAACATTTAGATTTTCCAGATTCTCTTTGTTTGATTACAAAGTTATTTAACAATTTAAGCTTTATCTTTTTATATAAGCTGACTGTAGTTGTTTGAGAGTTTATCCATTTAAGGAGCATGTCAACACTTCTGTTATGAATTGCTACCACAATAAGACCATTATCAGAAAGATATTTATATAAAAAGTTATTCTCTATCTTGAAGATATATTTATTAGATTGAAAATCATTATTGCCCCATGCAATCATTGTTTCAAATCCAGATATAAGAGTTTCCCGATAACTAAGCTTTGATAAAAAGTTTATCTCTCTAAGTGAAACCTCAGGAAAAGCAATTTTTAAGTTAATTTTGGTTAATTTGTAAGTTTTAGTAAATTTAAAGACACCTATAGATATGTACAAATCAATTAAATATTCAAAGAGACTCTTAGGTAAAAAAGTAATTGAATAAAAAAGTAATTTCATCGCACTAATTATAACAACCTTGATATAATCAATTATTATAATTTATATTATATTTTAATTTTATATGTATACATATTTTATATATAATTAGACATTTGTTTCTTTTTACACTTGGAGCGATACTTTGACAGCAAAAACAATGGATGAATTAGTTGCCTTATGCAAAAGGAGAGGATTTATTTATCAATCAAGTGATATTTATGGAGGCCTTCAAGGCGTATATGATTTTGGACCACTTGGAGTGGAGTTAAAAAATAATATTAAAAAAGCCTGGTGGGAGTCTATGGTATATGAAAATGACGATATTGAAGGACTTGATTCTTCAATTCTTACAAATCCATTAGTTTTAAAATATTCAGGTCATGAAGATACTTTCTCGGATCCAATGGTTGATTGTAAATCTTGTGGTCTTAGATTTAGGTCAGATCAGGTGCCTGATATGTGCAAAAAAGATGATTTAACAGAGCCTAGGCAATTTAACTTAATGTTTAAGACAAATGTAGGTCCCATCGATGATGGTGAATCTTTTGCATACTTAAGACCTGAAACAGCTCAACAAATTTTTACTAACTTTAAAAACGTATTAGATTCAACCTCAAGGGCACTTCCATTTGGTATTGCACAAATGGGTAAAGCTTTTAGAAATGAGATAACACCAAGAAATTTTATCTTTAGAGTAAGAGAGTTTGAACAAATGGAGTTAGAGTACTTTGTTAAACCAGGAACAGATGAGGATATTCATAGTTCATGGGTACAAAAAAGACTTAGTTGGTGGAATGATCAGGGTGTACCCATGGAGAGTATTGAGCTTTATGATGTACCTAGTGATGAATTAGCTCATTATTCAAAAAAAACCATTGATATTATGTATAAATTCCCTCATGGATTAGAGGAACTTGAAGGAATAGCAAATAGAACTGATTTTGATCTTGGATCACATTCAAAAAAACAGGATGAGTTAAATATAAAATCTAAGGTCATAAAAAACAAAGACTCAAATAGTAAATTAGCTATTCAAAATGATAACGGAGACTGGGAGATTCCTTATGTTATAGAGCCATCTGCAGGTGTTGAGAGAGGCTTTTTGGCAATACTCAATGAAGCATATAAAATCGAGGATTTAGATGACGGCAAAACTAGAGTAGTTCTTAATTTAAAGCCACATCTTTCCCCTGTAAAGATTGCAGTTATACCCCTAAAAAAGAATAATGATGATATTGTTAAGTTAGCAAAAAATATTAAAAATAACTTACAAAAATTAGGTATGGGTAGAGTTATTTTAGAAAATACAGGTAATATCGGAAAAAGCTATAGAAAAAATGACGAAATTGGCACACCAATATGCATTACTGTTGACTTTGATTCTCTAGAAAATAGTGATGTTACTATCAGAGATAGGGATACTATGAAACAAATTAGAATTAAAATTGATGAACTGTCAAACTTTTGTTTTGATAAAATAAAATCTTGATATTGGAAACATTAAGAAGTCTTTTATTTAACTGTATTTTCTATATTAGTCTTATCCCCACCTCATTAGTTGTTGTTTTTTTATTTCCATTCATATCGACTTCTCAACTTCAGAAAATTACATCGATTTGGGTGCTTTTTATATTATATAGCTTAAAAATATTATGTGGTGTAAATTGGAGAGTTGAGGGCTTTGAAAATCTGCCAAAAACTCCCTGTATTTTGGCCTCCAATCATCAAGGTGCATGGGAATCATTTTTCTTACAAACACTGTGTATTCCATCAGCAAGTATTATAAAAAAAGAGTTGCTTTACATACCCTTTTTTTGGATGGGCTTTGGCATGTTTAAAACCAATTCACTTAAAAAGATCACAAAAAGTATCAAGTCTAAAAAAAATTGTAAAAGATAGCGCTAAAAAACTTAAAAATGGTACTTCTTTAATAATATTCCCAGAAGGTACAAGGGCGAGACCTGAGAAGGGATTAAAAAAGTTTTCAAATAGCTGTGGATTGATATCTGTTCAAAATAAAGTACCAATAATTCCTATATGCCATAATTCTGGATTATTTTGGAAAAATAGAAAGTTTACCAAAGAAAAGGGAACTGTTGTTTTAAGAATAGGTGCTCCTATTTATGGCAACGAGCCAAAAAAAGTAACAAAAGAAGTATTTGAATGGATAAATTTAAATTTTAATGAAATAAATTAAATATCTAATTCTTTAACAGAAAGTGCGTTTAAATCGATAAATTCTCTTCTTGGTTCAACATCGTCGCCCATAAGAATTTCAAAAGACTCATCAGCGTCACGTGCATCTTTAATATCTACTCTCATCATACGCCTATTTAAGGGATCCATTGTTGTAGTCCATAGTTGTTCCGGGTTCATTTCACCTAAACCTTTGTACCTTTGAACTTCTAAGCCTCTAGTTCCTGATTTTGAAAGGGTTTTTATAGCTTCATCCTTTTCTTTTTCATCTGCTGCATATATAAATTCTTTGCCTTTAGTAATTTTATATAATGGTGGAAGTGCAATATATATATGCCCTTTGTCTACAATATCATACATCTGACGATAGAAAAAAGTTAATAACAGAGTTCTGATGTGAGATCCGTCAACATCTGCATCAGTCATTATTATAATTCTATGGTATCTAAGGTTATTTATATCAAAATCTTCCTTCCCAATTCCACAACCTAACGCTTTTATGAGAGTTCCAACCTCTTGCGATCCAAGTACTTTATCAATTCTTGCTTTTTCAACATTAATAATCTTCCCTTTTAAGGGTAATATTGCCTGATTTTTTCTATTTCTACCTTGTTTTGCAGATCCTCCTGCAGAATCTCCCTCAACAATATATATTTCAGACTCTTTGGGATCTTTTTCTTGGCAATCCGCCAATTTTCCAGGCAACCCAGCTATTTCTAGAACACCCTTTCTTCTTGTCATTTCTCTAGCTTTTCTTGCAGCTTCTCTTGCAAGGGCAGCCTCGGATACTTTAGACACTATACTCATTGCATCTTTTGGATTTTCTAGCAAAAAATCATTAAAAAATTTACTAAAAACCATGCTTACAACTGATTCTACCTCAGAAGATACCAATTTTTCTTTAGTTTGTGATGAAAATTTAGGGTCTGGTACTTTCACAGATATAATTGCTATTAATCCCTCTCTTACATCTTCTCCTAAAAGGTCAGTTGGAGTTTTTTTTGCGTTTTCTTTTTTTATAAACGCTTTAAGAACTCTTGTTAGGCTGCCTCTAAAGCCAGCCAAATGAGTTCCACCATCCTTTTGAGGAATGTTGTTGGTGTAACATAAAACATTTTCAGAATAAGAATCAGCCCATTGCATGGCAATCTCAACACCAACATCACTTTCTTTTGCTGAACACTCGAAAATGTCTGAAATTACTTGTTTTCTTCCTTTTAAATGTGTTACGTAGCTTGAAAGGCCTCCATTGTTCTTAAATTTTTTACATTTTCCACTTCTTTTGTCCTCAACATTAATCGAAACACCAGCGTTAAGAAAAGAAAGTTCTTGAATTCTTTTATAAATTTTTTCTATTTCAAAATTAGTTGAAGCAAAAATTTCTTTTGATGGATAAAAAGTTATCTTTGTTCCAGTCTTGTTTGAGCTCTTAATTTTTTTAAGTTTTGCTTTTGGTTTTCCTTCTACATATTCTTGTAAAAATTTTCCACCATCTCTGTGAACTTCTAGTAGAAGTTTTTTAGATAAGGCATTAACGACTGACACTCCAACACCATGAAGTCCACCTGAGACTTTATAACTATTGTCATCAAATTTTCCACCTGAGTGAAGAGTTGTTAAAATTAGTTGCGCAGCAGAAACTCCTTCTTTCTTATGAACATCAACCGGAATTCCTCTTCCGTTATCTTCAATTGTTACTGACTGATCTTTGTTAAGGATGACATTTATGTCTGAGCAATGGCCAGCCATTGCTTCATCAATACAATTGTCTAGAACCTCAAAAACCATGTGATGTAATCCAGAACCGTCATCTGTATCACCTATATACATCCCAGGTCTTTTTTTTACAGCCTCCAGTCCTTTTAGTACTTGAATGTTGGAAGAATCGTATTTGGCCTTATCAGATTTTTTCGCCATTATTTGTTTATCAATTGTTCCACGTGGAACTTTTTAAAATTATTGAAATCATGTTCTATTTTACTACTAAAACAATTTTCTATACAGGAAAATATAACTTGATTATCACTTGCCTTAAATAGTTCTATGAGTATATTAAATGTCTTGTCATCGAGCTCAGACTTAATATCATCTATGAGCAAAGTAGCTTCAATATTGTAGTGTTTTTTTAGCACTTCATGCTGAGAGCAACACCATAAAATTGAAAAAAATTTTTGCTCACCTCTAGATAATATTTGTCTCGCATCAAGTTTATTAATTAAAAAATTTATATCTGCTTTATGAGGTCCTTGTGTTGTAGTTTTACGAAGAATATCTTTTTCTTTATTATCATTTAGTATTTCTGAAAGCTTTTTTTTATTGTCCCAGCCCTTGGAGAATTCAATTAAGATTGAATCAAAAAAGTTAAAAACACTTAATGGTCTCAAGATTTCAATTGTTCTGTTGAACTCTTCAAGAGTTTTATTAAAGAATGAGGTTCTGTAATTATTAAGAACATCTCCTTCTTCTGAAACTTTTATATCCCAAGCATAAACTTCTGATATGCGGTTATTTTTAAGAAGATTATTTCTCTGTTTTAATGATCTATAAAAAGAAAACCAGGTTTTTAAATATCCTTCCTCGCCAATAAAAATTGATCTGTCTAAAATTTTTCTTCTAAAGTCTGGCGGAGCATCTGCAAAAGAGAATGTGTTGTTGTGAATTGCCGTACAAGGAAACTCTCTCACTAAATTGCTAGTGGTTATCTTTTTATTATTAAGTTTAATTGATATCGGTTTATCTAATGACTTTTTTATAGTGGTGATATATCCCCTGCTGTTGTCGTAAGTTTCGAGCAGAAATTTATTATGATTATAATTAATCAGAGATTTTAAGTTAGTGCTTTTGAAGGACTTGCCACTGGAAAAAATATAAACAGATTCCAATAAACTAGTTTTACCAGATCCATTTGCTCCATAAAAAAGATTTACGCCAGGTGAAAGTTCTATTTGAAGATCTTCAAAACACCTAAAATGTTTAATTGATAAATTTGTAAATGGCAATTTATATCAGCAAAGGCATAACAACATATTTTATTTTGTCATTGTTAGGCTCAGTGATCAAACAACTTTTATCTGCTCCAAAGAAATTAATTTCAACCTTCTCTGAATCAATTGTAGAAAGAATTTCTTGAAGGTAATTTACATTAAATGCTATATCGATATCTTCCCCACCATATTCGCATGACATATTTTCTTCGCCCTGCTCTTTTTCCGGATTGTTTGCTGAGATGTTAATTGAATCATTTTTTACTACAATCCTAACTCCTTTATATTTCTCACTAGACAAAACACTTACTCTGCTTAAGCTTTCCGAAAATATTTTTTTTTCGAGTACAAGAAGGGAGCTTTCTCCAGATGGAATAACTTGCTCATAATCAGGAAACTTTCCTTCTATAAGCTTGCTTATAAATTTTGTTCCAGAAACATCAACTGTTATTGAGGAAGGGCTAAGTTTTATGACTACATTTTCAGACTCATCATTCACAAGTTTCAAAATTTCATTAATTGATTTCCTAGGAACAATTCCATTTATACTATCGGAAGAAGCTTCGTTTAAAACAGAATCAGCTAAAGCCAATCGATGAGCGTCAGTTGCAACAGAAGTTATTGTTTTATCGTCAATCGTAAGGAACAAACCATTTAAATAATGTCTCCAATCTTGATTGCCCATCGCAAAAGAAGTTTTTGAAATCAAAGATCCAAGATTTTTTGATGAAATATTAATCTGAGATTGGCTTTCTTCTGATTCAAACACTGGAAAATCTTCGCTTGGTAGTGTTGAAAGATTATATTTTCCTGATTCCGTCTCAATTTTGAGGTTATCACCATCCATAAAAAAATGGATTTCGGTTAGATCTGGTAAAAGTCTACATAAGTCATTGAGTTTTTTAGCGGGTGCTGTAGTTTTTCCTCCACTTTTAAAGCTAGAAATAGTTGATGTGGTTGAAATTTCACTCTCAAGATCAGTGGCGGTTAGCTTTAGCGATGACTCATCCACCTCCAAAAGCACATTTGATAAAATTGGAAGGGTCTGTCTCTTTTCAACAACTCCAAGTGTAAGGTTTAAGGACTTTACAACCTCTTCTTTTGATATATAGAAATCCATTAATTTGTAAGCGCCCTATTTAAATTTCTATAGTCTTCTTCATGTGATGGATTTTCTTTTCTAAGTTCAGAAATTTTCTTACATGCATGAATAACGGTCGTATGATCTCTTCCATTAAAAGACTCTCCTATTTCTGGAAGACTATGATTTGTTAGTTCTTTTGTTAATGCCATTGCCATTTGTCTTGGCCTGGTTATGGACCTGCTTCTTCTTTTTGACAATAAGTCTGAAAGCCTAATATTGTAATATTCTGCAACTGTTTTTTGAATGTTTTCAATACTTACCATTTTTGCAGATATTACAAATAAATCTTTCAAAGCATCTTTAACAAGGGCTAAATCAACATCTTGGTTGGTGAATCTTGCATTGGCAACAACCCTTTTTAAAGCACCCTCAAGCTCTCTTATGTTAGATCTAATTCTTTGTGCAATATAAATTGCACAATCGTTTGGAAGGGGAACTCCCATTGTGTATGCTTTTTTGAGCAAAACTGCTGCTCTTGTCTCAAGCTCTGGAGGGTCAATAACGACAGGCAACCCCCAACCCAGTCTTGATTTTAGTCTTTCTTCTAGGCCATCAATTTCTTTAGGATACTTGTCGCATGTAAGAATCATTTGATTATTTCTATCTAACAAAGCGTTAAATGTATGAAAAAACTCTTCTTGAGACTGTTCTTTACCCGCAAAAAATTGAATGTCATCTATTAATAAAGCATCAGCATTTCTGTAGAAAGACTTGAATTCATTCATCGCACCCAATTGGAGGGCTTTAACCATGTCTGAAACAAATTTTTCGGAGTGAACATAAACTATTCTCTTTTTTGGCTCGTTTTTTAAAATTTCGTTGCCTACAGCATGCATTAAATGTGTTTTTCCAAGCCCAACACCCCCATAAATAAATAAAGGGTTATAGTCACCCCTGGGATTTGCTGCGACCTGTTTAGCAGCAGCTAGAGCTAAGTGATTAGATTTGCCCTCTACAAAGTTATCGAAAATATATGTTTCAACTAGCTTTAAGTCTTTGTTTGATGATTTGTTCTTATATTTATCAACAAATGTTTCTTTTGTTAGTGTTTTAAATACCAAACTAATGTCTCTTTTTTCTTGGTTTTTAAGTATTTCTTTTATTTCATCCGCAAAGTTCTTTTCTATATACTCTAAAATAAAGTCGTTGGGAGCGACAACCTCCAAAGTGTCTTGATCAATATTTGCTCTTAGAGGTCTAATCCAGGTGTTAAAGTCGTCTTGTGAGAGTGAGTTTTCAAGCTTTTCCGAGCACTTGTTCCAAAGTTCCAAAGTAATTTTCTCCTATTGGTTAAATAGTCTATTAAAAAACTAACAAGATATCTACAGAATAAATGCAAGAATTTGCTGTGGATAAGTTGTAGATAAAAAAATCTGTAAAAATCTTATGATTTTTCTGGTTTTGAATAAAGATTCAGATATAATTCTCACCAATTTAAACAGTTAATATTATGAAACGAACATTTCAACCAAGCAATCTCAAAAGAAAAAGAACCCATGGCTTTCGTGCAAGAATGTCTACTAAGGCTGGAAGAGCTGTTTTATCCAACAGAAGAAAAAAAGGCAGGAAAGTTTTAAGCGCATAACTTTAATTTGTTCGACCTAGAATATAGCGTATGAAGTGTGTATATTCCTCAAGATATTTTAGAATTTTTTTAAAAGATTCTGTCTCGAAAAATATAGAAATATCGATATCAAAAAAAAATTTTAATCTTTCGGTTGATAGAAATAGTATTAAAAGAAAGATAAGAGAAATTTACAGGACTGATGATGCCCTCACTAAATTTTCTGGCGATATAGTTTTTTCTGTATTTAGGCCGTTTGGAGAGTTATCATATGCGCAAGCTAAAAATGAAATAAAAAAAGGTATGACTTTCTTTTTAAAAAAAACAAATGAGCAATGAATATTAGAGGAATATATATATCGTTAATTGTGTTACTTTCAATGGGTTTGTTATATGAATGGAACTCTGAACAACGATCAAGGGTTATTTCAGATCATCTTAAGGTTGCAGAAGCATCAAAGTTGGATTTGGGTGAGAGTTTTGCCAAAATAGAAAATGACAAACTCTCTGTTGTTGTTAATGTTAATACTGGTGCTATTATTGAAACCAGACTGAAAGAACATCCAGTTGAAAACGTGAATGGATCGCTTGGTTTTAGGGTGTTTGGTTATTCAAACAGCTCGTCATTTAGTTATTATTTTAAAAGTGGTTTTACTGGCGCCACCTCAAATTATAGTCTTTTAAATAAGGGTGATGGTTTTATTAAGCTTGTGGATAAAGAATCTGGTCAAGAAAAAACCATATCTTTTTTGCCTGAAACTTATGAACTTTCTGTTGAGGACTTCAGCCCAAACGGGGTGATTGGTAAGCCGTATGCTGGTTTATATAGAACTGGCGGAAGGGCCTTGGATTTAAAAACAAATTGGTTGGATGGTGGGGCTATGAATAATAGCTCGTATGAGGGTGTGGCTATTAGCACTGAGGGTGAAGCATATGAAAGTGTTAGGTTAAGAAGTGTTGATAAACCCCAAGAAACCCTTTCCAGGTCTGGTTGGATAGCGTTTGTTCAAAAATATTTTTTTGCAGCGCTTTTAGGTTCTGATGACTACATATATAACTATTATGTTCTTCCTGAAAATTCTGGAGTTTATAGAATGGGCTATACTGTTGAGTCCTCTGCTGATGGGGGTGTGGTTTATGGTCACAAACATAGGCTTTTTGTTGGGCCAAAGGTAAGAAAAGATTTAATGCAGCGGTCTGATAATTTAGAGCTAGCAATTGATATGGGTTGGTTTTGGTTCTTGTCTCAGCCCATGGTTTCTTTCATGGATTGGTTGAATGGTTATTTAAATAGCTGGGGATTAACGATTGTGGTTTTTACTTTGTTGATTAAGTTTGTTTTTTGGCCTGTTACAGCCAAAAGCTTTAAGTCTATGGCTGCTTTAAGAAAAATTACCCCAGAGCTTAATGAGATTAAAGAAAGGTATAAAAATGATAAGCAGCAACAAAGCCAAGAGACAATGAAGCTTATGAGAGAGAAAGGCGCTAACCCACTTGGTGGGTGTTTGCCAATGATTCTTCAAATACCTTTTTTTATTGGCTTCTTTTTTGCCTTGCGTGAAATGGTTGAGCTTAGGCACACGCCTTTAGGTTTTTGGACCGATCTGTCGGCACCAGATCCTTATTTTATTATGCCAGTTCTATTTGGTCTTATAATGCTTATGACTCAGCGATTGAATCCTCAGCCCGTTGGGATGGACCCCACCCAGGCACAGGTTATGAAGTTTATGCCGATAATGTTTTCTATTATGTTTGTTTTCTTTCCAGCAGGCCTTTGTCTTTATACCGTTGTTAATAGTGGTGTTCAGCTGATACAGCAATATTTGTTATATAGGAAACATGGTGCTGCTGGGGGTTCATACACCCCAAGCATGTAGGCTTTGTTTTAGAAACTTATGTCAGTTGTTTTTGCTCTTGCTACTCCTCCAGCAAAGTCTGCTATTGGTATTTTGAGAATAACTGGTGATGGTTGTTTTGAAATAATTAATGGTTGTCTTGGTTTTGGTGTTTGTAAGGCTGGTCGTTTTTATATAAAAGATTTGGTTTACAAAGAAGAGTTTATAGATAGGGTTGGGTTTGTTTGCTTTAAAGGTCCTAAGAGTTATACCGGAGAAGATTCTCTAGAAATTCATTTTCATGGTGGTTTGGCAATTATTTCTAAACTGGTATGGGTTATGAGGCAAATTGGTCTTGACGAGGCATCTCCTGGTGAGTTTACTAAAAGGGCATTTTTAAATAATAAGCTTAGTCTTAATGAGGCAGAGGCTATTGCTGATTTGATTGATCTCACTGATGAACGAGGTGTTTCTTTGTTAAGCTCTTCTGTTATGGGCGGTCTTACCTCTTCTGTTTCTGGGTTCGCGGCTTCAATTGATAAAATAAGAATGAGGGTTGAAGGAGAAATTGATTTTAATGATGAGGATGAGAATTTTATAGGTAAAGATTTATATGAGGACTTGAGTTTTTTGTTGGATGATTTTAAAAACTTTACTGACAGTTGTGTAAATATTAAAAACGGTATGCGTAAAAATAGGGTGTTGTTTGTTGGTCCGGTTAATTCTGGTAAATCATCTTTGTTTAATTTGTTGGTTGGTTATGATAGGGCTATTGTTTCTAGTGCTCCTGGGACAACAAGAGATATTATTGAATCAGAGGTATTTTTTGAATCGAATGTTTTTTCTGTTTTTGATTCTGCTGGTATTAGAGAGGTAAATGAGGAAGTTGAAAAAAAGGGTATAGAATTATCATTTAAGGAAATTAAAAAGGCTGACTTGGTTGTTGGTGTTTTTGAAGGTAAAGATTTTGATAAGGTCTCTTTCTTCGAAAATTTGGTTGGTTCTGGTTGTTTTGTAAAAATACAAAATAAAATAGATATTGATGATATAGATTCTAAAAACTTTGATTGTTGTGTATCGGCGAAAACAGGAGAGGGTTTAGAAGATTTTAAAAATTTAATAAATTCCAGGGTTGTTGGTGAAGTCTATAAAAAAGGGTTACATTATATGATTCGAGAACGTCATGAAAACCTATTTAATGAAGCTTTGGTTTGTTTGGAAGCGAGTCTAGTTAATATTAAAAAGCAAGATACTTTTGAGCTTGCGGCTGAAGATCTGAAGCTTGCTAGATCTTGTTTGGATCAGTTGGTTGGAAAAAAATACACTAATTCTTTGTTAGGTGATATTTTTAGTTCTTTTTGTATTGGTAAATAGTTTGTATATTGTAGATATCTTGTTATTTTAAAACCGTTATTTTTTATATAAACACCTTATTCAGTGTTTCTTAAATGGTTAGTTATTGGTTTTTACATAAGTTAAGATTGCTCTTTTTTTCTTAAAATAAAGGCTTTTTAGCACTTATCAACAAATCTAAGTATAGCTAATAGAAATAACAAAAAGTATATAATATAGATATTATAAATTAATTTAATATGGGTAAATTTGATGTAATTGTCGTAGGTGGAGGCCATGCTGGGGTAGAGGCAGCTTATGTTGTTGAAAGAATGGGTTACTCTTGTGCCTTGATAACTTTTAAAAAAGAAACAATTGGACAAATGTCTTGCAATCCAGCGATTGGAGGTCTAGGCAAATCCCATATGGTAAGAGAGATTGATGCAATGGGAGGACTTATGCCAATCGCAACAGACATGTCCGGTATCCAGTACAGAACATTAAACACAAGAAAGGGAGATGCAGTTCAAGCTTTAAGGGTTCAATGTGATAGAGATCTTTATAAAAAAGCAATACAAAATATTTTAAAAGAAACAAAAATAAAAATTTTTGAAAGCGAGGTTCTTGACCTTGTTATTAAGTCTAATTCTGTGCAAGGTGTCAAGACTAATTCAGGCAACTATTATTCAAAAAAAGTTATCTTAACTACAGGAACTTTTCTAAATGGAAAAATGTTTACTGGGGAGGATATAACACAAGGTGGAAGGTTGGGAGAAAACTCTTCAATACCCTTATCAAAAAGACTTTACAAAATGCAACTACCAATGGGGCGCTTGAAAACTGGCACACCAGCTAGGCTGAAGCTATCATCAATTAAGACAGAAATAATGGAAGAGCAACCAGGAGAAAAACCAACACCATGGATGTCTTTATACAATCACCCACTAAAACATCAAAAACAATTATCATGTTACATAACACGAACGAATATAAACACCCACAAAATAATAAAAGATAACACTCACTTATCAGCAATGTATTCAGGAAATATTTCGGGAATAGGGCCAAGGTATTGCCCATCAATTGAGGATAAAGTTAATAAATTCAAAGATAAAGAAAGCCATCAAATTTTCATAGAACCAGAAGGCATAAACAAAGATCTTGTTTATCCAAACGGCATATCAACAAGCCTTCCTCAGAAAGCACAAAAAGAATTTATAACCTCGATCAAAGGGCTAGAAGAAGCAACAATAGAAGAATATGGCTATGCTGTTGAATATGATTTCATAGACCCAAGATCTCTCAAAATAACACTTGAAACAAAATTTTTAAAAGGGTTTTATCTTGCAGGACAAATTAATGGAACTACAGGCTATGAAGAAGCTGCTGCACAAGGGCTGGTTGCTGGCATAAACTGTTGTCTATCTATTGCCAAAAAAGAAAACTTTGTCCTGGAAAGAAATGAGGCATATATCGGTGTTTTAATCAGCGACCTAACCAATCTTGGCGTTACAGAACCATATAGAATGTTTACAAGTCGAGCCGAACACAGGTTAATGCTTTCACAAAACAACGCAGAACAAAGGCTTTTGTCCAAAGCATACAAGCTCGGCTTAATAAAAAAGGAGAGATACAACGACTTTTTAAATAAGGAAAAAAAATATTATAAGTTTGTTCAAGAGGTGTTAAAAAAAACTAAAACCAAAACGTTCACAAATATAAATAATAAAAAAATTATTCTTGACGAAAAAAAAGACCTGATTTATTTGTTGAAAAGAGATGATGTAGATAAGGAAAAAATTTTCAAAACAAACAAAACCAACTCAAAACTTTTTAATAGAGCAAAAACAGAAACAAAGTACGAGGGCTACATAAAAAAACAACAAAGAGAGATTGAAAAAACAAAAAAACAAAATGCAAAAAAAATACCTACAGATCTAAATTTCAACGAAATAGCAGGACTTTCAAATGAAGTAGTAGAGAGGCTTAATAAATCTAAACCGGAAACAATTGGTTCAGCCAAGCAAATAGAGGGTGTAACACCAGCAGCCATTGACTTGGTCCTTATTCAAATAAAAAAGAAAGAGCTAAAAAAACAAAACGCTTTGTGATAGACCTACCCAACATAACAAAAATACAAACAAAACAAATACAAACATTTATTGAAGAGGCATTAGAGTTCAACAAAACTCATAATATTTTTGTAAGAAAATCAACAGAAGATGTTTATGAGAAAGATGTTATAGATTGTTTTCCGTTGGTGGAAAAAATAACATCCAACAAAACAGTGCTTGACCTTGGAAGTGGTGGAGGGTTTCCCGGGATTCTCTTATCAATAATAAAACAAAAAAACAAAATTTTTTTATTGGAGAGAAACAAGAAGAAATCTTATTTCTTAAAAAAAACAATAAAAAGACTTAGATTAACCAACGCGGTTGTTATTAATAAAAACATAACCAAAAACAACACTTTTGGGAAATTTGACTTAATAACCGCAAGAGCATTCTCAGATATTAACAACATCTTAAAGCTAACAAAAAAAAATACAAAAAAATCAACAAGCTTCCTGCTTTTGAAAGGCAGAGATGAAAAAATTAAGAAAGAAATAAAACTATTAGACAAAAACAAATACTTGTGTGAAATAATCAATCTCAAAAACAATACAACAGAAAGAAACATGGTAATCATAAAAATGAGATGAATAAGATAATTGCTATTGCAAACCAAAAAGGCGGAGTAGGCAAAACAACCACAGCGGTCAACCTTGCGGCAAGCCTTGCCGCCACAAACAGAAAAATTTTATTAATTGATTTAGACCCACAAGGCAACGCATCAACAGCAGCAGGCATTGCTAAAAACAACTCAAACACCTTATACAATCATTATTTTGAGGGCGTTGATTTAAATAAATGTATATATAAATCTAAAGACCAGTACGATGTTATACCTGGGGGCGAGGAGCTAATAGCTCTTGAGGTGGCTATTAGAAATGATAACAATCAAGGTTTTTTGCTAAAAAGCATTAATGAGTCTAACCTTCAATTTGACTATACAATTATTGATACACCACCAACCCTTAACCAACTAACAATTGAAGGGCTTTTCAGCGCCTCAGGAACACTTATACCCCTTCAATGCGAATACTATTCTTTAGAAGGAGTCACTAGTTTGATGCAAACCATTCAAACCATTTCAAACAAAAACATGTCATCTAATAGAGTAATTGGTATCATTAGAACAATGGTTGATATGCGAAATAATCTTGCAAAAGATGTATCAGACGAGCTCGAAAAACATTTTTCATCACTTGTTTTTAACACCCTTATCCCTAGAAATGTTAAATTGGCTGAGGCACCAAGTCATGGAATGTCAGGCATAAAATATAAACCAGATTCTTATGGAGCGAAAGCATACCTGTCTTTGGCAGGAGAACTAATTAGAAAAATAGAATATGCCTGATAAAGATAAAACCCTAAACAAAGGTCTTGATGCTCTTCTTGGTAACACCAATACAAAACAAAAAATAGTTAAGGAGATTCAACTAGATAAAATAAAGCCTGGGCGCTTTCAACCAAGATCCAACTTTAACAATGAAAAACTTATTGAACTTACAAATTCAATTAAAAATCAAGGCGTCCTATCACCAATTTTAGTCAGGGAGCTTGGTCTAAATGAGTTTGAGGTTATAGCTGGGGAAAGAAGGTTAAGAGCATCAATAAATGCAGGCCTTAAAACAATCCCATGCTTAGTTGATCAGAAACAAGACCAAGACGCACTCATCTCAGCCCTAATAGAAAACCTACAAAGAGAAGACCTTAACGCAGTTGAAGAGGCGAGGGGTTTTGATAGATTAAAGCGAGAGTTCGGCCTAACACAAGAAGAGGTTGCCAAATCAACCGGAAAAGGAAGAAGCACCATAGCAAATTCATTAAGAATACTTTCACTTCCATATTTGGTTCTTGATATGCTTTCAGAGGGTAAAATAGAGAAGGGCCATGCTAAGCTTTTAGCATCCCTTGATCCAATTGAGGCAGACGCCTTAGCAAAGAAAATTAGTGATAATGGAATTTCTGTTAAAGATCTCAGCAATCTAATCAAACCGCCGAAAGTTAACAATAAAAAAACTTATAAAGAAAAAGACAAAGATACTTTAAATATTGAGGTTGAGATGTCCGAGAGTTTTGGTCATAAAATTCAAATAGATACAAAAAATAAAAAAGCAGGCAAAGTTTCCATTTTTTATAAAACCCTAGATGAGTTAGATTCCATAATTCAAAAGCTAAAAAAATAAACAATAAACAACTTGTTAATAAATAGATAAATTTCTATAATTTCCGCCAGTACTTTTAATTAACTAACCCTATAGCTGGAAGTGTGAAAAACACCATTCAAAAACTTAATCCAATCTTTCTTTTAAACACTTCAGTTTTTATAATTGGAACTTTGGCAGACATATATTTTGCTCTCCTGGCAGTAGGCTATATGGTTACTATTTTGCTTGCGTACTTAGTTGGTAATAAAATTAAAAACCATGTTGTTCAAATTGGATATATTTGGGTGACTAAATGGTTTGTGTTTGTTGTATTTTTAATGCTCTCAGGCATCTACCTACCTGATATTTTCTTATATTCTTTAGTAATGTTTATTATTTTTAACCTGTCAGTGAATCCATCTAATATAATGGTAAAAAAAGAGGCTCAGTTATAATGGCATCAGAGCTCACAACACAATCATATATAACCCATCACCTAACAAATTTAACTTGTGGCAAAACACCAAGCGGCTGGACCTGCGACCCATATAAAGTTGACCAAATGGGCTTTTGGGCTTTTCATGTTGATTCTTTGTTTTGGTCAATTGGCTTAGGAGCATTATTTGTTTTTGTTTTTAGAAAAGCTATTTCAAAAAATTTTGATGCTAATTTGGCACCAAATGGAATTCAAAATTTTGTTGAAATGAGTATTGAGTTTGTGGAAGATAATGTTCAATCTTTGTTTGGATCAGTAAAAAATACGCTCATTGCACCATTAGCATTAACTGTTTTTATATGGATTTTGCTTATGAATCTCATGGACTTGGTACCAGTAGATTTTTTGCCTGTCCTAGCAGGGCATGTTGCATACGCAATAGCTGGTGATACTGTAGAGTGGATTCAAGGTCCTGAGTCTCTTTATTTTAAAGTCGTGCCAACCACAGATCCGAATATAACACTTGGAATGGCTTTTGGAATTTTTATTCTTACCATTTACTACAGCATCACAGTTAAGGGTTTAAAGGCATTTATTGCAGAACTCACCCTTCATCCTTTTGGTAAATACATGATACCTATTAATTTCGTTTTAGAAATGGTTAATTTTATTGCAAAACCAATATCACTCGGCCTAAGGCTTTTTGGTAATTTATACGCAGGTGAAATGATTTTTATCTTAATTGCATTAATGTTATTTTTTAGTAGCATACCAATTGGTGTACTCGGGTTTGGTTTGCATTTAGTCTGGGCGCTTTTCCACATTTTAATTGTGGCATTGCAAGCATTTATTTTTATGGCGCTTACTATTGCATATTTAGCAATGGCACATGAAACAGAGGAACATTAATCCTCAATTTATAGGAGAAAAAAATGGAATATAGTATTTTAGCAGCCGGAATTACCATGGGTCTTTCAGCTATTGGGGCCGGAATAGGTGTGGGTGTTTTGGGCAGTAAATTTATTGAAGCAGCAGCAAGACAACCAGAACTAATACCAATGCTTCGTGGACAGTTTTTCCTTATGATGGGATTAACAGATGCTGTTCCAATGATTGGAGTTGGACTAGGTATGTACATGCTGTTTGCAATTTAAAGTAAAGATAAATATAAAGATATGAATATTAACGCAACCTTACTTGCCCAAGCAGTTGTAATGATTGTGTTTGTGGCAATATGTTGGAAATATATATATCCACCTATTCTTTTTATGATGAAAGAAAGAGAAAAAAGAATTTCGGATGGTCTTGAGGCAGCAAAAAAGGCTGATGACTCTCTTGAAGAAGCAAAACTCGCTTTTGATAAAGAGCTTAATCAAGCCAAGGTAGAAGCGGCAGAAATTTTAGAAAAAGCAAACGCAAGAGCTTCTCAAATTGTTGCTGATGCTTCGTCTAAGGCAGAAAAAGAGGCAGAAAAAATTATTACATCAGCAACCAAAACTGTTGAAAACGAGACAAACAAGGCTAAAGAAGAGTTAAAAAAACAGATGTCAAAAATAATTATTGATACCACACAAAAGATTTTAGATGATGAAATTTCAGAAGAAAAACATAACGATATTCTGAAGAAGGCTGCAGAGGAATTATAAGAAATGATTGAGTTAACACCTTTAGCAAGGCCTTATGCAAAAGCTTTATTTGCATCCACCCTTGAGTCAGATATAACTGAAGAGACTGGCAATGACTTAAAATTAATGGCTAAAATATCTTCTTCTCCTGAAGTCAAAAGACTAATAGAAAATCCAACTATCTCAAAGAAAGAGCTCATCAAAAACATGAATGATTTATTTGTTGGATCTATAAGTGACTCATCAAATACTTTAATAAAAATCCTATCTGAAAACAAAAGATTAAATTTGATACCCTCAATATCAGATATTTATCAAAAACTATTAGAGAAACATAAGCAACAACAATCAATAACTGTTTTTGTAGCTAACAAACCCAGTGATGAAGCAAAAGCTAATATAGAGAACAAATTGAGATCAACACATGGAAAAGAATCAAAAATTTCTTTTTCAATAGATCCTAATATGATGGGAGGATTGTTTATTAAAATAGGCGATGAAACCCTAGATTTGTCAATTAAAGGAAAAGTTAAAAAACTTGTAAATCAATTAAATTTTTAAGGTGAAAAAATGAGTCAATTAAACCCATCAGAAATATCAAGCGTATTAAAAGAAAAAATTGCTGGGCTTGATTTATCAGCAGAAAGAAAAAATGAGGGAATTATAGTAAGTGTGTCAGATGGAATTGTAAGAATTCATGGTATGGGCGATGTTATGTATGGGGAAGTCATTGAATTCGAAAATGGAACAAAGGGATTGGCCTTAAATCTTGAGCAAGACTCTGTTGGTGCTGTGGTTTTGGGTGACTATCTTGAGCTTGTAGAAGGACAAAAAGCTGTGTGTACTGGAAAGGTCTTAGAAGTTCCTGTTGGTGAAGCTCTTCTTGGTAGAGTTGTAAATACTCTTGGAGTTCCAATAGATGGAAAGGGTGAGATAAAATCAGAAGGAACAGCCCCGGTTGAGGTTGTAGCTCCTGGGGTTATTGCTCGTCAATCTGTTGATCAGCCAGTACAGATTGGACTAAAGGCTGTTGATGCAATGGTTCCCATTGGAAGAGGCCAAAGAGAATTAATAATTGGAGACAGACAAACAGGCAAGACAGCTGTTGCAATCGACGCAATTATTAACCAAAAAGGTACGGGTGTTAAATGTATTTATGTTGCTATTGGTCAAAAACAATCCACAGTAGCTAACGTTGTAAGAAAACTAGAAGAATATGGCGCTATGGAGCATACGATTGTAGTATCTGCAACTGCAGCAGATCCTGCACCAATGCAATATCTTTCGGCATACTCTGGATGTTCAATGGGTGAGTATTTCAGAGACAAGGGCGAAGACGCTCTTATTGTTTATGACGACTTATCAAAACAAGCTGTGGCATATAGACAAGTTTCTTTACTTTTGAAAAGACCTCCGGGACGAGAGGCTTATCCAGGAGATGTCTTTTATCTTCATTCAAGACTTCTTGAAAGATCAGCAAGGGTTAATGCTGATTATGTTGAAAAAGTTACTAACGGTAAGGTAAAAGGAAAAACTGGCTCACTAACAGCCTTACCAATTATAGAAACACTTGCTGGAGATGTTTCTGCGTTTGTTCCAACAAATGTAATCTCAATCACAGATGGACAAATTTACTTAGAGACAGAATTATTTAATTCAGGCATTAGGCCGGCTATAAATCCAGGATTATCAGTATCAAGAGTTGGTGGATCAGCACAAACAAAAATAATGAAGAAACTTGCTGGAGGAGTAAGAACAGCATTAGCTCAATATAGAGAGCTTGCAGCATTCTCTCAGTTTGCATCTGACCTTGATGATGCAACAAAACTTCAGCTAGCGAATGGAAAAGCATTTACAGAATTACTTAAGCAAAAACAATATGCTCCAATGAGTGTTGCTCAGCAAGCCCTGAGCTTGTTCGCTGCAGACAAAGGATATATGGCAGATGTTGAGGTGGATAAAATATTAGCATTTGAAGAAGCTCTTCATTCATATCTAACATCTGAGAAAGCAGACTTGGAAGAACAAATAAATTCAACTGGTGATTGGAACGATGATATTGAAAAACAATTCGTTGATCTAGTAGAGGATTTTAAAAAAACACAAACTTATTAAGTTATGGCTAATACCAAAGAAGTAAGAAAACAAATTTCAAGTATCAAGAGCACTCAAAAAATTACTTCTGCTATGGAGATGGTCGCAGCAAGCAAAATGAAGAAGACTCAAGATACCATGCTTGAAGGAAGACCATATTCTCTCAAGATCAAAGACTTGATTGCTCATATTGCTTCAGCTAACTCTGAATATTCCCACCCTTTTTGTGAAGAAAGAGAAGCAAAAAAGGCATGTTTCATCGTTGTATCCTCTGATAAAGGACTATGTGGTGGACTTAACATTAATTTATTCAAACAGGTAATCTCAAAATCAGCTGAATTAAACAATAATGGAATAGAGTCTTGTTTTGCCCTTATTGGAACCAAAGCATCTGCATTTTTTAAAAGTGTTGGGGGGCAAATTGTTGGTGTGGCTGAAAAACTAGGTGATAAACCAAATCCGGATGATTTAATTGGCTTAACAAAAATAGTTTTGGATATGCATAAAAGTGAAGATATTGATGAGGCATACCTATGCTCAAATATATTCGTAAATACTATGACTCAACAGCCTAATATCGATCAACTAATTCCACTGGTGCCTCAAGATGGAGATGATCTAATTTCTACCCATTGGGACTATATATACGAACCAGAGGCTAAAGATCTTTTGGATGAGCTTTTGACAAGGTACATAGAATCTTTGGTTTATCAATCAGTTGTAGAGAATAGCGCTTGTGAGCAGGCAGCCAAAATGATAGCAATGAAGAATGCAACTGATAATGCAGGAGATTTGATTAAAGAATTAGAATTACTTTATAACAATGTAAGACAAGCAGCAATTACACAAGAACTTTCAGAAATAGTTGGAGGCGCAGCAGCGGTTTAAGGAGAAAAATATGAACACAGGATTAGTTACACAAATTATTGGAGCTGTTATCGATGTTGAATTCGATAAAGATAATATTCCAAAAGTATATGAAGCTCTAGTAATTGATGAAAGCAAAACAACACTTGAAGTTCAACAGCAACTTGGTGATGGCGTAGTGAGAACAATTGCCATGGGAGCAACCGAAGGCTTAAAAAGAGATATGACTGTTTCTAGAACTAATTCACCAATATCTGTCCCTGTTGGGCTAGAAACTCTTGGGCGTATTATGGATGTGCTTGGAAATCCAATTGATGAAAAGGGTGAAATTGGAGAAAAAGAAAAAATGCCTATCCATAAAAAACCACCCACTTACACTGATCAATCTGCTTCCAACGAAATACTAGAAACAGGAATCAAAGTCATAGATCTTATGTGTCCTTTCGCAAAAGGTGGAAAGGTCGGACTATTTGGAGGAGCTGGTGTTGGTAAGACAGTTAACATGATGGAGTTAATTAATAATATTGCACTTCAACATTCTGGTCTTTCTGTTTTTGCAGGTGTTGGAGAAAGAACAAGAGAAGGAAACGATTTTTATTATGAAATGCAAGAATCTGGCGTTGTTAACATAGAAAAACTAAGTGAATCAAAAGTTGCAATGGTTTATGGCCAAATGAATGAGCCACCTGGAAATAGACTTAGGGTTGCCCTTACGGGATTAACAATGGCAGAAAAATTTAGAGATGAAGGAAAAGATGTATTGCTCTTCATCGATAATATTTATAGATATACTCTTGCTGGAGTTGAGGTTTCCGCTTTGCTTGGAAGAATGCCTTCTGCAGTGGGTTATCAGCCAACACTTGCTGAGGAAATGGGAGCACTTCAAGAAAGAATTACTTCTACAAAAACTGGCTCAATTACTTCAATCCAAGCTGTTTACGTACCAGCTGATGATTTAACAGACCCATCTCCAGCAACAACATTTGCTCATTTAGATGCAACTGTTGTTTTATCAAGACAAATATCAGAACTTGGAATTTATCCTGCGGTTGACCCATTAGATTCAACAAGCAGACAACTTGACCCATTTGTTGTCGGTGATGAACATTATGAGGTTGCACAAGGAGTTCAAAAAATTCTTCAGAGATACAATGAGCTTAAAGACATTATTGCAATTCTTGGAATGGATGAACTCTCAGAAGAAGATAAGGGACTTGTTGCAAGAGCCAGGAAAGCTCAAAGATTTTTATCTCAACCGTTCTTTGTTGCAGAGGTATTTACTGGCACATCTGGAAAGTATGTCTCTCTTGAAGACACCATAAAAGCATTTAAGGGTTTGCTAGATGGTGATTATGATGATCTTCCTGAGCAGGCTTTTTATATGGTCGGCACAATTGAAGAAGCTGTAGAAAAAGCAAAAACACTCTAAAAATGAACACTATAAAGATTAATATTGTTTCAGCGAGTGAGGAAATCTATTCTGGTGAAGCAACAATGGTATATGCAACCGGATCTTTGGGTGAGATTGGAATAGCTCCGGGCCATACTCAACTTCTAACCGGTTTGGCTCCCGGACCTGTCCGAGTTCAAAATGGAAAAAATGAAGAAGCGTTTTTCTGCTCTGGAGGCTTTCTTGAAGTTCAGCCTGACTTAGTTACTGTCTTGTCAGATACTGCAGAAAGAGCCGATAGCCTTGACGAAGCAGAAGCCATAAAAGCAAAAGAAGCAGCTGAACAAAGCTTGGCTGATAAAGATTCCACTATTGATTATGCCAAAGCAGCAGCACAACTTGCAGAAGCAGTAGCAAGACTCAAAACTATTCAAAAATTACGAAAAAAACAGTAAGGTATATAATTTACCTTATATTGTGAAAGTTCATAACATTATCCTGGCAGCTGGTGAAGGCTTAAGAATGCTATCAGACAAAGCTAAGTCTTTGCAGCCAATTGGTGGACATTCAATGCTATCAAGAATATATGAAGTGGCTTCAAAAGTTGCAGACACAACCACATTTGTAATAGGCCATGACAAAAATTCATTAATTGATGAGTTTAAAACCTTTGAAGGTAATTTTAACTTTAGCGAACAAGCAAAGCCCTTGGGAACAGCAGACGCAGTAAAATCTTCGTTATCTATGATTCCAGATAACTCAATACTTCTTGTTTTGTATGGAGATGTGCCATTAATTAAAGAAAGCACACTAAATCAACTTATTTCCAATACAGAAGACAGCCTTGCAATTCTAACAACTGTTATTGATAAACCGTTTGGATATGGAAGAGTTAAGAAGAATGAGGATGGATATGCTATTTCTATCATTGAAGAAAAAGATGCATCGGAAGATGAGCGAAAAATCAAAGAGATTTTTACAGGTATTTTATGTTGCAAAAAAGACCTTTTAGCGAGCGCTGTTAATTCAGTTAAGAATGATAATGTTGCTAATGAATATTATTTAACTGATATTGTTTCTATAATAGCTGAGAAAGGGTATAAAATTAAAACATGTGTTGCGCCTAACGAGGAAGTTAAAGGAGCAAATACTAAAGAGGAGTTACTGGAGCTTGAAAATATTTATAGAAGCATGAAAGCAAATGAACTTTTAAACATGGGCGTTACGATATCTGATTTATCAAGAATAGATATAAGAGGCAATGTTGAGGTTGGAAAAGATTGTTGTATTGATGTAAATGTTATCTTGGATGGAGAGGTCAAACTTGGGAACAATGTTTCAATAGGCCCAAATTCGATAATTAAAGATACAGAAATTGGTGATAATTCAAACATTGAAGCCTTTTCGCATATTGTTTCTTCAAAAATTGGCAAAGATTGCTCCATAGGACCATATGCAAGGTTAAGAGAGGGCAGCATTGTTGAACACAATGCTAGGATTGGTAATTTTGTTGAAACGAAGAAAACTAAAGTTGGTGAAAAGTCTAAAGCGAATCATTTTGCATATCTGGGAGACACAGAAATTGGAGAAGATACAAATATTGGTGCAGGAACAATTACTTGTAACTATGATGGTAAAAATAAAAATAAAACAAAGATCGGTGATAACAGTTTTGTAGGCACAAATTCATCATTAGTAGCTCCTGTGACAATAGGGTCAAATGCATACATTGCAGCTGGGTCAGTAATAACAAAAGATGTTCCAGATAATGCTTTAGGAGTCTCTAGATCAAAACAAGAAAATAAAGAAAATTGGTCTAAAAAGAAGAGTTAAATTAAATGTGTGGAATCATTGCAGCAGCCTCAACGAGAAATGTTGGAAAAATCTTAGTCCAGGGTCTTCACAAGATGGAATATCGTGGATACGATTCAGCTGGAATTGCACTTCATCAGGAAAATCAAATAGCTCACCTTAGAACTCTTGGAAAAGTCAGCCTTCTTGAAGAAAAAATGATTGTCGAAAAACCTAAAAGCAAACTAGGTATTGCACACACAAGATGGGCAACACACGGTGAACCAAGTGAAGAAAATGCTCATCCACATAAATCAAACGAAAGAGTTTACATTGTTCATAATGGAATAATTGAGAATTATTTGTCACTCAAAGATTTTCTTGCAAAAGAGGGCTATTCTTTTACATCTGAAACAGACTCTGAACTCATTGCTCATTTGTTAAATTATTTTTTAACTACAAACAACTCAATGCTTGATGCTATGTACTTAATGATAGAAAAGCTTGAAGGTGCATATGCTATAGCAGCAATCGATAGGAATGATGAGTCAAATATACTCATTGCTAGGAATAAATCACCTTTACTTATTGGATTGGGTAAAGATGAACTTCTTGCTGCATCAGATCCTTTGGCAATAGGCCAGTTAACCAACCAATTTATATTTTTGGAGGATGGTGATGTTGCAAATATTTCAGCAAATAGTTACCAAATTTATGATTCTTTAAAAAATAAGATAGAACGAGAAATATCAGAGATTGATATATCAAGCGAGGCATCGTCTAAAGGTGAATATAAGCACTTTATGGAAAAAGAAATTTTTGAACAACCAGTCGCGGTTTTAAATACTATTGATGGAAGAGTAGGTGGAGATGATGTTCTTGAGAATATTTTTGGTATTGGTTCATCGGATGTCTTTAGCAAAGTTAAAAGAATTCAGATTGTTGCATGTGGAACTAGTCTTCACGCAGCAAGGGTAGCTGCAAACTGGTTCTCAGCAATTTCAGAGCTGCCAACACAAACAGACTATGCATCTGAATATAGATACAGAAATCCACACGTTGATGAAGACGCTCTTTTTGTTACTATTTCACAATCTGGAGAAACAGCTGATACGCTTGCAGCACTAAAATATGCAAAAGAAAAAGATTTTTTATCAACACTTACTATTTGTAATGTTCCAACAAGCACCATTGCAAGAGAGTCAGAATTCTCTATTTTTACAAATGCTGGACCTGAAATTGGAGTTGCTTCTACAAAAGCATTCACCACTCAGTTAGTTGCATTAATGCTTTTGGCTCTATCACTCGCCAAAAGTAGATCAAGAAACCCAAAGCTTAGAGGAAGAGTCATCACTGCACTGAGACAATTGCCAGATATTGTAAGTGAAACTCTTAAGCTAAAGGATTCAATTGTTAAGATTGCCCCAGAGATTGCTTGCAAAGATAATGCATTGTTCTTAGGAAGAGGCATTTTTTATCCTATAGCCAAAGAAGGCGCTCTTAAGTTGAAAGAAATTTCATATATTCATGCAGAAGCTTATCCAGCAGGTGAATTAAAACACGGACCTCTCGCATTAATTGATGAAGATATGCCAGTTATTGCTTTATGTCCAGAAAGTGAAATTGCTGAAAAGTTGGTGTCAAACTTAGAGGAAGTTAAGGCAAGGGGCGGGACTTTATATGTTTTTTCTGATCCATCTATTTCATTAGAATTAAAGTCTGGCAAGTTAATT
>CABZTX010000008.1 GCA_902528875.1 uncultured SAR86 cluster bacterium
GAAAACTTTTATATTACTTTTTGTATCAATTTTTTTTATGAGTCCTGTTTATGCTGTTAAATATGACAAGTTAAAACCAAGTGCATTGTACGAAAGAGCAATCAAATATCTTGATAAACAGGATTACGCAAAGGCAAATAAAGCCTTAAAAGCTTATACAAAATCTGAGCCAGATGATGCTGATGGTTGGAATTTATATGCCTATGCCAACAGAAAAATGAATAAGTTTGAAAAAGCCGAAATGTATTACGAAAAAGCTTTAAATATAGACCCAGATCATAAAGGTGCATTGGAATACCAAGGGGAACTATATATGCAAACTAATAGACCAGATTTAGCACAGGAAAATTTAATTAGACTTGTAAAACTGTGTCCAGATTCATGCTATGAATTACAAAAGCTTGAACAGTATATATCTATTACTGCTAAGAAATAAGACCGTTAAATATGAAAAGTATTTTCTTTATCTTTGTTTTATTTTCTCTGAATATCTCTGCCACTAATGCTGAGGACGAACTCCACAAAACAATTTTTAAATTTTGGGAAGCAAGAAACAACCAAGACTTTGAAAAAATATTTTTTTATGAAAGCAAGATTGGAGCTTTAACAGGTTCATCTTCAGATAATCATTTTTACGAAGATCCTCCGCCCGATTTTAAGTCGGTAGTGAACTATTATTCAACAGTAAAATCTGATCTTAAACCTAGCTTTATTAAGATCTATAAATTATCAGAAAATGTATATTTATCTCTCTATTATTTAACAGGAAGATATGAATATTCAAATGGAAAAATCAATGACAATTATAAATCAAGAGCATCTAACATATGGCTTTATGAGGACGAGGGATTCAAGCTTTATTATAAAAACTTTAATAAGTTAAAAGATGACCTTGTCCCAGAAGAAATTGGACCCTATCCTGCAAAGAAATAAATTAATGTTAATGATTAAATTGCTCCAAAATTCAATAATTTTGTATCTTATATTCTTTGTTTCATTAGTTAAAGCTGATTCTATTGGAAAAATGCCCATCGAATATACATATGGCAAAGACAAAATACAGGCTATCGATTTTTATCCTGGATCTTCAGATAAAGTTTTAATTTGGATTCATGGCGGAGGTTGGCTGTTTGGAGACAAAAGATCTGAAAGATGGATACGGAGATTCCAAAGACATTTTGTTGATTATCAAAAATATAATGTTTTCATGATTGGCTATAGGGTTGGAAGGAATACAGCTCCTCAAGCTGTCGATGATGTGATATGCGCATACCAAAAAATTGAAAGTATCATAGATAATGAAAGTTTCTCTTCAAATGATATTATTGTTGCAGGTGCAAGTGCTGGTGGACATTTAGCTCTTATGCTAGGCCTTAATGAAGTAAAAAACACAGATGCATGTAAATACAATAAAAGACCTAAGGCAGTAGTAAATTTATTCGGTATTACAGATCTTCAAAAAACGTCTGACTATTTAGATGAGAATAAATTTTTTTCTCAATCCAATTATGTTAAATCATGGATATCTTCAAATGATTCATTATCAGAAATGTCATATAACTATTCACCTGTTAATCTTAGTACAACTACTATTCCAAATATTCTTACTATTCACGGAACAGATGATAGTTGGGTCCCATACAATCAAGCAGAAATACTTAATGCAAAATTTAAAAATAATCACATACTGGTAACAATTAAAAAGGGCGGGCATTATCGTTTTAAAAAAGATCAAAATGAATATATAGCGTTCAAAATTGATGAATTTCTTAAAGATAATTATAAGTTTTAGGCATATGAAAAAATTTATATATCTTTGTTGGATTTTTTTGCTATTTGGCTGCTCTCCAGCTGAAAAAAACTCTTACGTACCTCCATTAAAATTTATAAACATTTCAAATGAAATTAATATAGACAAGAAAGAAAAGTCTTTTAGAAAAATTAAATCAATTATTAGTGATAATGAAAAATATAAGCTTAAGTCCAATCAACAAGATTCAATTGATTTTGACATTAAAATTATTGATATTGATTATGCTATCGATTGTGGACAAATGAATGATGAGAGGTATGTAGACTATATTAAAAGAATTTTTGACTCGTCTTTGACTGCAACAGGTAAAGTAAAAATAGATCATCATGCAAATCCAAAACTAGAATTAGTAATTTTTTATGATTTTATCTCCTTAGAAACTGGAACAAGGTGGAGGTTTAGCACAAACAAACCTAAAGAAATTTTAGTTGGCAATCCGGCATATGGTCTTGATCCATATAGAGTATGCCAATCAAGCGGAAATTTAGAAAAAGAATTTTTAAATTATCTTTCCAATAAATAAATCAAACCAGACTTAAATCTTTCACCAAAGAAGGGTGACTTGTGTTCGTGACCAGGGAAAACTTTAGTCTGAAATCTTATTTGACTGTTATTAAAAATTTCATCGATTTCTCTTTGAGGGACTCCATATAAAGAATCTAAACCGAGAGTTCCATGATCAAAATAAAATTTTTGGTCTGTTATTTCTTCTATATTTTCTGTGACATATTTTTTAATAGCTAAAGTGGTTTCCTCATCTCCACTAATTTCCACCGTATTAGTTTTCATATTTACAGGCAATACAATATATTCACTAATTTGAATTCCAACCCAGTGAGTCGAGAAAGATCCAACAAATCCAAATAATTCAGGATATTCTAAACATAAATTAATTGATGATAGTCCCCCCATACTTGCACCCATAACACCTAAATTATTTTTATTAAGGACCACATTAAATTTGGTTTCTATTAACGGTATTACTCCGTTCACAATAAAGTTTGGATAGTCAAATTTTTTTGTATCAATAAAAGACTTATAAATATATTTTTTTAAACCATTCTGAAAATACTGAATTGATTCTTTTGGGAAATACTCAGCATATCTTCTTGTTTCATCAATAATCTTGCCCTTATGACGTTTAGCGCTATCTATTGCGATAATTATTATATTAAGATTAAAACCTTCATCATAAAGCTCCTTGAAACTATCATCGATATTCCAGGACATACCGTTCCAAGAATCCTCTTCTGAGAAAAGCTCTTCACCATCATTCATGATAATAAATTTAGTTTCTGAATTTATATCTTTTTTTGTAGGTGTTGGATAATATATTTGTACTTTTCTTATATTTGATTCGCTATTTATAAAAATTTCCTCGATATTACCAAAAGATAACTCTGCAAATAGGATTGGAACACCCATAGCATAGAGTATAAGAATTTTAATACTTTTCATTGATTCTTAGAATTTTGAAAAGCTTTTTCGATCCAAGGAATTCTATTTTCAGGACCCCCAAACAAATCAGGATCCTTTAGAACTTCAGTCAGTGGAAGAGATCTATTTTCACCTTTTGGCCAATCAATAAGTTTTCTTTTTAAACTATCAGCAATATTTCTATTTTCTGCGATTATATTAGTTGTTTCTAATGGGTCCTCCATGATATTAAACAAATATATTTCATCAGAATATAATATTAATTTATAAGGCATATCTATTATTGCAGTTGCATCTCCAACAACATTTATTACACTATATTTAGTTGGTTCTGTTTGTCCTTTTTCAAAAAGATCATCAATCTTAGACCTTCCGTCAGTAACAAGATTTTTCTTATAACCTACTAATTCAAGCAAAGTTGGCATAACATCAATCATAGACATAAATAGCTCACTTTTTTTTCCTTCAAGTTCATTTGGCCACCAAATAACAGCTGGTACCCGTATACCTCCCTCTGAAATGGACATTTTTCCTTTTTGTAATGGAAAATTACTACTACCACCATCAAAATTACTACAAAGCCACTCTAGCACGTCAATACTCAATGGTCTTTGCCAATCACACATGCCAAGTTTTTTTGGTAGATTTAAAAAGTTTGGTCTAATCTCGTTATTGGGAATAAGACCACCATTATCACTTGCAAAAAGAATAATTGTATTATCAATAATATTTGCCTTTTCTAATGATTGGATAATTGAGCCAATGGCTTGATCCATCTCAGAAACCATAGCTGCATGAATCTTTCTTTTTTCATCTAAAATTTCAGAGTAATTTTCTATTGATTCATAGGGTGCTTCATTTGGTGTATGCGGAGCTCCAAAGTTAATATTCATAAACAAAGGAAATTTGCCATCATGTCTTTCTATTATTTTAACAGCATCATCTCTAATAAGATGAGTTGTGTAACCATCCTCTCTAATGCCTTCCTCATTTCTTTGCCAATCATGACCACCACCGTGATTGTGATCCCAATAGCCAATTCCTCCCTGAAGATATCCGTAAAAGTAATCAAAACCCCTTCGAGTAGGAAAGTAGTCAGGTGTATATGCACCCAAGTGCCATTTCCCTAAAAGATAATTCTTATAACCTAATTCTTTTAGATATTCTGGAAGTATTTTTTCTTCCAAACTTAAGCCAAGCTTCTGATTTTTAGAAATTGGCCTTGTAATTCCAAGCCTTAAAGCAGACTTCCCAGTCATTAATTCTGCTCTGGTTGGACTACAAGTAGGTTGAACATAGAATCTATCAAGTTCAATCCCAGAGATTATCATTTTATCTATGTTTGGTGTTTTAATTTCGCTTCCATGGTAACTGACGTCATTCCAACCAAGATCATCAGCCAAAATAATAATAATATTTGGAAGACTTATAATAAAATTTGAACAGAAGATAAGGATAAATGTTGCAATGATGTTATTGAACATTTTTTTCATTTAGATGCACTTAATTTTTCAATAATTGGTTTTAGAAAAGCGGACGATTGATTTTTATAAAACTCATGTAATATTTTATATTCCTTATCAGAATAATAATCTAAAATCCCCATTTTATAGCTTTCTCTATTCTTCAAACTTTCCCAATAATTTTTAATTAAAGGAGTTCTATTTGTGTAAAGAGCATCCTCAAGCTGAAGATCTTTAAGCCTATGGAAAAGACACATCATATTTATATCAACGTGTGAAAAATCACCATAAAAAAATTCGTTTCCATCTGATAGGACATTCTCTAGACTAATTAATTCTTTTACAAAATTTTTAATTCCTGCTTTAGGCATATTTTTTGCAATACCGAAGAAGTACATCGATAAAAAAATAATTTTTCTATCGCGTCTAGGATGATTTAATAAGATCTTTAAAATTGATTTAAGTGGTAAAGATTTAACCATCGATTGAATAAGAGGTGCTGAAAATACTGGAAGTATTGTTCCAATAGTTGAAGCAAACTTTACGCCCTCGGTGATTGTTGTATTTAAAACCCATGATTGAGAATTTTGAAAATCGTTATTGCAAAGATTAATATCGTTATTTCCTTGCAGCTTATCCAATTCTCTTATTATCTTTACGCTATCATATGTAACCTTCTCATTAATTTTTATTACTGGTACCGTGCCTAGCGGGTTTAACTTTAAAAAATCCCTATTAAGATTTTCTCCTTCAGGATATTGATCACAAAGTTTTATATGTTTTTCAGAGAAATTTAATCCCTTCTCATATAGCGCGACACGAACCATTTGACTACATAGAGACCAATTAGCATGAAAGAGTTTAATAATAGGCGATGACATATCAAAGAGAATTAATCTTTATACTTTTTCCTCATATTTGTGACTGCTTCTAAACCAGAAACAGGTTTCTTTCCTTCAGGAACGGTATTGCCTTTTTGAATAAGCTCTAAGAATGGCGTTCCTGATTTAAACATTTCATATAATTTTTCAACATCCATGTTAGTTCCAATTGGCTCATCTTCAAAGTCAGGAGAAATATTCTGTTTAAACTCATCAGCTGAAGAAAAATGCTCAAAGAATACCTCGACAAGATTATTGTCAGGATCTTTATAATAAATGCCACTAATCCAGCCATGATTAATTGTCCAAAGTGGTTCTAAACCTCTCTCTTTCGCACCAAAATAAAAATCAAACCAATTTTCGATTGGATTTATCCTATAAGAAATATGATCCAAGCCTTCAATAGAAGGAAGTTTTCTATTTAAAAAAATTTTAAATTTCATAATAGTTTTTTGAATAAAATTTAAATTTTTTAAGACTCCAGATGTATTTGCAATTGCTATCCTATGATGCTCATCGTCGAAAGCTAAAAAAGTAATCATATTACTTTGATAAAGAGGCTCACAGCCGAAAAGGTTTTTATAAAAACTAACCATTGCCTTATAGTTAGTTGTCTTAAAAGCAATATGATGAAAGTCATCTGGCGCATGATTTGAAGAAAAGTTTTGATACAGATCTTTATTAAATATTTTTTCCATAAAATTATCCTACAAACATTATACTTACTCACCAATTTATTTATACTATAAACCATGAAACTGCTTACTTTTACAACAAAAAATAATAGTACTAATTGTAAAATCGGTGCATTACATAATGACATGGTAATAGACTTTTCAGATGCAAACTTGCCGAGTGATATGATAAGTTTCATTGAGCTAGGGTCTGAGGGTTTAGACATTGCAAATGATTTTGTTGAATCAAGTAAAACTGGCCTAGATGTTAAAGATATAATAATAAAAGCGCCGATTAGTAGGCCCAACAAAATTTTAGCTGTGGGATTAAACTACAAAAAACATGTTGATGAAGCGAAGGATTTGACCAACCATCATTCAAGTGGAGTTGAGCTCCAGGAAACCTTCCCAAATATATTTAATAAACAAAACTCTTCAGTAAATGATCCCTATGGAGAAGTTCATAGACCCAATGCATCTGACTGGCTTGATTATGAGGGCGAGATGGGTTTTGTTGTGGGTAAAAAATGTAGGCATGTGCCATATGAAAAAGCTGAATCATGTATCTATGGATATACTGTTGTGAATGATTTTACTATAAGAGACTGGCAGTACAGAGGTCCTCCACATACCATGACTATGGGAAAATCATGGGACACACATTGTCCTTTTGGTCCTTACATTGTTACTTCTGACGAAATAAAAGATCCTCATAATTTAGAGCTAAAAACATTTGTTAACGGCGAAGAAAGACAAAACACCAACACTGGTTTATTGATTTACGATTGTTTTACTTTGGTTGAATACCTCTCAACTGCTTTTACTTTAACTCCTGGTGATTTAATCCCAACTGGTACCCCTGAGGGCTCAGCATTATCAACTCAAAATTGGCTTAAGCCAGGTGATAAAGTTAAAGTTGAAATAGAGGGTATTGGATATATCGAGAATCTAGTAATTCAAGAGCCAGAATCAACTATTAAAAATTAATTATTAAATTGAAAGAATATGACGTAGCAATTTGTGGTTATGGTCCTGTCGGCGCGGTGCTTTCAATTCTTTTAGCTCAATATGGACATAGCGTTTGTATTATTGAGAAAAATAATGGTCCATCTCCAACTGCTAGAGCAATAAATACCGATGCTGAGCAACTTAGAGTGTTTGATAAATTTGGTATTGCAAATATGGTTGTTGAAAATTCAAATCAAATAGATAAAGTTCGTTTTTCTGACGCTAATTTAAAACCGATTCAAACAATTAATCAACCAAAGGGAGACTCAAAGATGGGATGGCCTAATCAGGTACTATTTTATCAACCAGAGTTAGAATCTTTTCTTAGAGATACTGTAAGTAATTATATAAATATTGATGTTAAAGAATCATGCGAGCTTATTGATTTTTTGGATGATCAAACATGCGTAAATCTTATTTGTAAAAAACAATCTGAAAACTTTGAAATTAAAGCAAAATATTTAATAGGATGTGACGGTGCCAGTAGTTTTGTAAGAAAAAAACTCAAAATACAATTAGAAGATCTTGGTTATAACCAGAAATGGTTGGTATGTGACGCACATTTAACAAAAGATATAAATCTAAAAAATGAACTCATACAGATTTGTGATCCAAAAAGACCATGCACCTTTCTTCATGGTAGAAGAGGTCACCTTAGATTTGAGTTTAGGGTAATGCCAAACGATAACAAAGAGGATTTTAAGAATGAGGAAATTATTTGGGATCTTTTATCTCCTTGGATTAATAAAAATAATGCAACTCTAGAAAGGGCAGTTATATATAAATTTCATGCATGCATTGCAAATGAATGGTTCAAAGATAAAGTTCTTATTGCAGGAGATGCTGCTCATCAAATGCCACCTTTTATGGGAGCAGGAATGGGAACTGGTATTAGAGATGTTGCTAACATTGCATGGAAATTAGACTTAATACTTCAAAACAAAGCTTCAAAAAAAATATTAACTACTTTCAAAGAAGAAAGATATCCACATGCTAAATGGACTGTTGCGCAAACAATAACAATTGGTGAAATAATAGAAGGTTTTTGCGCAGCTGCAGAAGGAAAAGAATATAAACCAAAAAGCACTGGGTATGGTGTCAGGTTTCCCCATATTCCTAAGGGCATTTTTAGTAATCCTGAAGATAGAATTACAGGCTATCCAATTCCTCAACCAAGAATAACAATTAATAAAAAAACGGTTATGTTAGACGAAGTCATAAGATCAAAATTTGTAATAATCACAAAATGTGATAGTTATAAAATTAGCAAAGAAGCAAAGGATATAGTTGATCACCTGGCAATAGAATATTTGCATTTATCAGATGATGACGATCCTGATGGAAGATTAAATAAGATTTTTGAAACCTATCAGTTTGTCTTAGTTAGACCAGACTTATATGTATACGGTGGAAGTTCCAAAAATGATTTATCTAAAATGATTATAAGTTTAAAAAGTATGTTTTCTTTGATGAATAATTAGAGCAGATAACTTGTAGCAACATACATCCAAAAAGCCATCATACCAATTGTTAGAAACATAAAGATTTGCGCTTGTCTATTTTTATTCATTTTATAAAGAGAAATACAAATCATCATACCTATAAAACCAATAGTTAATGCTATAAATAAATGAGCTTGATATGTCATATTTTCATTATATTTACTAAAAGCTTAAAACTAAAATAAAAATATACCCAGATCGACTATTAAATAAAAGCACGTTAGAAAACCAATGCCAAAAGGTATGCTTCTGAGGCTAGGATTTTTGTTTGTAACCACTTTGTAGTAAATAATCATATGTATAATTCGAGATACAGCGTAGATCCATAAAATAATAGATAGTTTTAGTGAATCATATTCAGAAAGAATTGCTAATATGGCGATTCCAAACAATGGAATAATATTTTCAATTGAATTCCAAAATGTTCTGTATGCTCTAAATAAAAAAGATGATTGTCCAAGTGCAGGGTCCATAACACCAACCTTATATCCTCTTTGTCTTCTATGCAGTCTAATATAGACAATAGCTTGAAAAATGATTGTTGTTAAGATTACCCATAATGCTAAAAACGAAGAATTATAAGCATCAAACATAATACCCCCTCTGATTTCACATTTAATTTCTTATATATATTATTATAGTCTCATTAATCCTATGAAAGTTATTAAAGAAAAAATTAACTTTAATTGTTCTGCAAAACACCTCTGGAACATTTTGTCTGATGTCACAAGATGTGATTGGGTTCCAACGATTGATAAAATTTCTATGAAAGGCGATTGCAGAGTTTTTGAAATGACTGGCATGGGAATGGTTAAAGAGAAAATCATTCTTCTTGATAATGAAAATATGACCTTAAAATATTCAGCAGTAGAAACAAGAACCCCATTAAATCATCATCTAGCGACTATGGAAATAACATCAGATGGCAAAAATAATTGCATACTACAATGGAAAACAGAAATAGATCCTGAAATATTTGCCGATGCTATCCATCAAGGAATGTTAATTTCAATTGAGGGAATTAAAGAAATTTTATAGACTATATGTCCTATTGGTAGAAACTTTTAACTTATATGACTAATTTATCAGTAACAGAGGTATACGCAATTGGAGCACCAATTGTTCTTGCAATTATTTTGTTAGAGGTTTTTATTTCGAGCATATATAACAAGAATCTATACAAAAAAAAAGATACTCTTTGCACAATTGGTCTTTTGACAGGAAATATTGCAATGGTTTTTGCTTTAAAAGGAATTACATTAGCTTTTCATTTTTATTTGTATCAATTTAAATTAATAAATCTTTCTGAAATTGTTCCATCTTGGCTTCTTTGGATGCTTACTTTTATATTAATTGATTTTGTATTTTATTTTTATCATAGGATTTCTCATAGAGTGAATTTTTTGTGGGCAATTCATATGAGCCATCATTCTAGTGAAGAAATGAATTTTGCTGTTTCTTTCAGACAGGCATGGTTTGGACCACTATCAAAAATACCTTTCTTTATGGTTTTGCCAATAATTGGGTTTGATCCAACGCTAGTTGCAGTTGCTGGTGTGATAAGTACATTATGGGGTATCGTTGGGCACACTCAAATAATTAATAAATTAGGGCCTTTAGAATGGTTTATGAATACTCCATCTCACCATAGAGTTCATCATGGATCAAACTCGCAATATATTGATAAAAATTATGGAAATTTGCTTATTATCTGGGACAAGATGTTTGGGACTTTTGAACATGAAGACGAAAAAGTTAAATTTGGCTTAGTTAAAAATGTCAATACTTTTAATCCTTCAAAAATAACTTTTATGGGATGGACGAGTATTATTGAGGATATCCGTGCTGCAAAAAACTTAAATGAGGCACTGTATTTTATATTTGGTCCTCCAAATACAAAGGGTGAACAATAATGAGAGTTGCTGTAATTGGTGCGGGACCTTCTGGAATTTCAGCAATCAAAAACTTTACAGATCAAGGATTTGAGGTCACTGCATTTGAACGATGTAATGGGGTTGGGGGGAATTGGAGATTTAATGATCCATCAGGACATTCAAGTGTCTTTGAGACTACACATATCATTAGCTCAAAATATACATCTTTTTATGAAGACTATCCGCTTCCAGAATCTGCATCAGACTACCCCTCACATAAAGAACTACTTAAATATTTTGATGGCTATGCAGATCATTTTGATATTAAAAAAAATATTAAATTTGGAACTGAAGTTGTTAAATGCAAACAATCTGATAATGATAAATGGACTGTTGAATGGTGTCATATAGAGTCCAACAAAAAAGAGACCTCAAATTTTGATGCCTTAGTTGTATGCAACGGACATCATCATGAACCAAGATATCCAGATTATCCTGGAGAATTTACTGGAGAATATCTGCACTCTCATGATTTTAAGTCAGCCAAACCTTTTGCTGGTAAAAAAGTTTTAGTAATCGGTGGAGGCAATTCTGCTTGTGATGTTGCTGTTGAAACTGCCAGAGTTGCTAAGTCAATTTCTATAAGTTGGAGGCGGGGATATTATTTAATTCCAAAATTTATGTACGGACTTCCTACAGATCTATATGCAATAAAGAGCAGATGGGTACCAAAAATTCTTAGAGCACCATTTATGAAATATATGTTAGAAAGATTTCAGGGTAAAAATGAAGATATTGGTCTTCAAAAACCTGAGCAACCCATATTTGCTACACATCCAACAGTAAATTCAGAACTTTATTATGCAGTGAGACATGGAAAAGTTACCCCTCAGAAAGATGTCAAAAGTTTCAATAATAATAAAGTTATGTTTATTGATGGTCGTGAGGAAGAATTTGATGTTGTCATAGCTTGTACAGGCTTCAAGATCAAACATTCCTTCTTTGATAAAGATTTTATAAATTATGAGAATGGAAAAGTACCACTTCTTCACAGGATGATCCCTGCTGACATAAAGAATTTATACTTTATTGGATTATTCCAACCATTAGGATGTATTTGGCCTGGTGCTGAGTTACAGTCAAAACTTGCTGCAAAACATTTGGTTGGTGATTGGAAGCCTAAAAAATCTATTAAGGATTTACTAGCAAAAGAAATGGCTAATCCAGATGTTCCTCAGTTAGACACACCTAGGCATACAATTACTGTTGACGATCCCTCATTTAGAGAGAGACTCAAAAATGAACTCAAGAAGTGTACACCTGCATATGAGGCTTAAATGAAATTTTTGCAATTATTAATTCTATTTTTTTCAATAACATTGTCTTCAGATGACAATAACTGTGAAGAAGCAAAGCTATATTTTGTTTTTCCACCTGACGGTTATGTCTCGGATGGAGGTAGTCTTAAAGTCGTATTCGGAGCAGATAATATTGCTATAAATCCAGCTGGATTAGAAGAAGATGCCGTGGAATGTGTAATATCTGGTCATCATCATTTGATTATAAATGATGAGTACAATGTCTCAGTGTTTAAGGATGTTGCTATTCCATTTCAAAAAAACATCTTACACTTTGGTGGCGCTCAAACAGAAGCTGAATTATCACTACCTCCTGGTAAATACACACTTCAACTTGCGCTCGGAAATTATGAACATATGCCAATAAAACCATTTGGTGCAGGCGAAGAATACATACCAATTATTTCAAAAAAGATTCAAATAACAATATCTGAATAGTCTAGGATATCTTTCGATTGTATATTTTTTCTACTACAATGATTTTATGAGAGGAAAGAGTATATATAGGGGGCTATTGACATTAATGCTTACTCTGAGCATTAATTCTAAAGAGATAATTATTAAAGCAGGGCCTAATGCTCATGAGCGCTTGCAAGAAGCAATGATTTTGATGAAAGATGGAGATACATTAATAATTGATTCTGGTAATTATATTTTTGAAGATAGTCTTTCACTTGATGTGGATAATGTAACCATAAAAGGCAGAGGAATGAATGAAACGATCCTTGATTTTAAGGATCAAAAGACAGGCGCTCAAGGATTATTAGTCACTTCTAATAAAGTAACTTTGGAAGGTTTTTCAATCATGGATGCAAAAGGAGATGCATTAAAAGTTATTGGTTCCAAGGGCATTAACATGATTAATCTTAAAACTGAGTGGACTGGAGGTCCAAAAAGCTCAAATGGGGCATATGGCTTTTATCCAGTAGAATCGGAAGATGTCTTAATTGATGGTTGTATTGCAATTGGAGCATCTGATGCAGGCATATATGTAGGGCAATCCAGAAATATTATTGTTAGAAATAGTATTGCTCAGTATAACGTAGCCGGTATTGAGATTGAAAACTCCTACCATGCAGATGTATATAATAATTTGGCATCCCATAACACTGCTGGGATTTTGGTTTTCGATCTTCCAGATTTACCTCAACAAGGTGGGCATCATATTAGAGTGTTCGATAACAAAGCTATTGATAATGATACTGATAACTTTGCTCCTGAAGGTAACATAGTTGGAGAAGTTCCAAGAGGTACAGGAATAATTATTATGGCTAATTCTGATGTCGAGATTTTTAATAATTTAATAAGTGGAAATGGAACTGTAAATTTGTCGATTGTCTCGTATGGCGATGAGACTGATGATAAAAATTACTACCCTCATCCAAAAAGAATACAAGTCCATAATAATAATTATGGCCCAAGTGGGTTCGATCCAGATCTTGAAACTGGAGATCTTGCAAAAGCACTTTATGAGATAAGTGATGGTAATATGCCAGACATTTTTTGGGATGGAGTCCTACCACTTTCACAAATAATACTAGGACAGCCAAAAGATGAACAATTAATAATAGATGAAGAAATTTCAACCAGCTTCCTTACTATAAGCCCAATTAAGTATATGTTGGGTTTTTCAGAGCCCATAAAGACAAGCAAACAAGAATTTAATGGAACTATTTCTCCATTGAATTCTGTAGTAATTGAATCTTTTTAAAATAATGAAAAAGATTTTAATCACATTCTTGTTATCATTTTTTTATAATCACCTGTCAGCTGTTAATGATCAGATGATTTTGTCAGAAAACTTTCCAGACAAACTTTCAGATTTTGAATTTTTTATGGATAACTCTGCCCAAATTCCACATTATAATGTAATCCCATACGAGCTCATATCGAGTCTGTTTTCTGATTACTCAAAAAAACAAAGGTGGGTGTACGTGCCATCCAATGTAAAAGCTAATTATGAACAAAATTGGGTTTTTAATTTTCCAACTGGCTCAGCATTAATTAAGACTTTTTATTATCCTGTGGATGAAAGAGATCCAGCTCTTGGAAAGCAATTGCTTGAAACAAGATTATTACTTAGAAAGAGTCATGGATGGGAAGCGGTTTCATATGCCTGGAATGAAGATCAAACTGAGGCTTATAAAAAAATTGCAGGAAAAACTATTAATGCCTCATGGACAGACTTTATGGGAGATGAAAAAGAAGTGCGTTATAGAGTACCAAACGTAAATCAATGTAAAGAATGTCACACAGCAGAAAATAAAATAACGCCTATAGGACCAAAGGCAAGAAATATCAATAAGAAATTGGTTTATGAAGACGGTGAGTTTAATCAATTAGAGTATTGGATGGATAGACAAATAATTGATAATTATCCGTTAGATCTTATTTCTCCAGTAGATTGGACAAATGAAAATTTAAATATCAATGATAGGGTAAGATCATATTTAGATGTAAATTGTGGACATTGTCATTCTCCTACAGGGAATGCTAATTCTACCGGACTATATCTTCAACTTGATGAAACGAGGGATATTCATCTAGGTATTTTCAAAAAACCTGTTGCAACAGGCAGAGGAAGTGGCGGCTTCAAATACTCAATAGTTCCAGGAAAACCAGATGAATCAATTCTTCTATATCGAATGACATCTATGGATCCAGGAGTAATGATGCCTGAATCTGGAAGATCATTGTCTCATATCGAAGCTGTTGAAATGGTTAGAGAATGGATATATGGTTTATAAGTGCCTTAGTTACGGTCTCATCTTTTTATTTTCAATGAGCTGTCTTTCAAATGAAAGCATGTTGGGTTACTGGGCTACGTCTCAATCAATAGTTAAAGTAAGTAATTGCGAAAAAAAATTATGCGCAACCATAGAGCATATTTTTGTTGATGAAGGAGTAGATCCAAAATCAATTTTAGATACAAACAATAGAAACAAATCGTTGAGAGGTAGAACATTGATAGGTATAAATCTTCTAGAGAACTTTGATACAGTAAGTCACGATATAACTGAATTGAAAGGTGGAAGGATATATGATCCGGGTCGAGGAAGAATATTTAAATCAAATTTGTATTTTTTAGAAAATGGTAATTTAAAGGTTGAAGGTTGTATGATGGGTATTTGTGATAATGAAGAGTGGTTACCCCTTAATGTGAGTATAAGCGAAGATGGCTCAAGTGTTGCAGAACTAAAATAACTATTAATTTATTAAAATGAAAAAAATCAATTTCAAAGACAAGTTTGAAAAATTTACTGATCAATGGTCTCCAAAAGTTGTTGCTGAAATGAATAATTATCAATTTAAACTAGTAAAGATTCAAAATGACTTTATTTGGCATAAGCATGATGACACAGACGAGGTCTTTATTGTTTTGAATGGAAAGATTTTCATAGAATTTGAATCAGAGACGGTTGAACTTGATCAAGGTGAAATGATAGTAGTTCAAAAAGGTGTTAAACATAGACCATTCTCAAAAAAAGAAGCATGCATAATGCTAGTTGAACCAAAAGATGTAGTTAATACAGGTGATAAATTTGGTGAATTTACAGCTCCTAATGACCAATGGATATAAGGATTAAATAACTGATGACAAAATTCTCAATATTTATCTTGACGTTTCTAGTTTTAGGATTAGCTATATATAGTCCTCACATTCTGAGGCTATATAAATTAGCAAATTTGTATAATGAAAAAACTATTGCTCAAAACTTCATTAATATTGATAAAATTTTTAAAAATACCTCAAGTCCAATACCCGCATCAGATGATCCATACATTTTTGATAAAAAAGAATTTAACCTTCCTGAACAATACACATTTGAAGGTGAAGAATTAAGTTTATCTGATGGACTTGATCACTTTCATACAGATGGACTTATTGTTTTATACAATGGAAATATGCTTTATGAGAACTACTGGAATGGAAATTCAAAAGATAGTAAACATATATCTTTCTCAGTCGCAAAATCATACTTATCAGCACTCATTGGAATTGCTGTTGAGGAAGGCTTGATAGACAACATAGATGATGAGGTATCTAAATACCTTGATGATTTTAAGAACACAGGCTATGAAAAGGTAACAATTAAAAACTTGTTACAGATGTCGTCTGGTATTGAATTTAATGAGGACTATCTTGATCCTAAGTCGGATATAAATAAGTTTGGAAGAGCAACAGCAAGAGGAAAAACATTTAGAGACTTCGCTAAAAGCCTCAAAAGTAGCAAAGAACAAGGAACCTTCAATCATTATGTGAGCTTAGACACCCAAGTATTGGCCTTTATTCTTGAATCGGTTACAAAAATGCCAGTAAGAGAATTTCTGTATAAAAGAATTTGGAATAAGATCGGAACCGAAAGTGATGCTTATTATATTACTGACACTTCAGGTGTAGATATGGCACTGGGTGGACTAAACGCAACCTTAAGAGATTATGCTAAGTTTGGACAACTTTATTTAAATGAGGGCAGCTGGTTAGGAGAGCAAATTATCCCTAAATTATGGGTAGAAAGTTCACACACACCAGACTCCCCACATTTAATGCCTAATGCAGGCGAATTGTCTTCAAATGAATGGGGATATGGATATCAGTGGTGGGTTCCTGGAAACCCAATGGATGACTATACGGCTCATGGAATATTTAATCAGTTTATTTACATTGATCCAAAATCAAATGTGGTAATTGCAAAGACATCTTCCAATCATAGATTTAGATCTGAAAAAGAATATTCAAAGGCTGTTCATATAGCAATGTTTAGAGCAATAGCAAATGACATAAAAAAGAAATTTAATTAATTTGTATTAAGAAAGATTCTTTCATAAAATTAATATATTGATAATAAACATGGAGACAAAATGAAACTTAAGTCATTCAACATAACATCGCTAGGGTTACTTTTTTCATTAAGTATTTTTGCAAATAGTCACAGCGATCATAGCTCAGATATGAAAAAAGATTTTGAGATTAAAGCCTACACTGGAGCTGCACCAGATTTCATTGGGGACTTTGCAACTGTAATTGGTTCTGATGGTAAGGTTCTTAAAGAGGGTAAAAATGGTTGGACGTGTTTAGCGTTTACAGCAAACATGATGGGCGATTCAATGGATCCAAGAATGGCTACACCAGCATGCATGGATTCAAATGCAATGGCATGGGCAAATGCATATATGAATCAAGAAGTCCCTAAATTAAATAATGATGGTTGGGCATGGATGATTCATGGAGATACTGGTGCAGATAATTTTAGAGCCTTTTCAGAAGGCGATAAGGCTGGAACAGATCCTGAAGACTGGATTGAATCTGGTGCTCACCTTATGCTAATGCCTAAGGATCCAAGTTCTCTTGACAACACGACTACCGATTTTACAACAGGATCTCCATACGTTATGTTCAAAGATACTCCTTATGTTCATTTGATGATTCCGGTATCTGGTTACTATGATTTTCAACCAGAGTCAGCACCTAAGTAATAAATATTATGGAAGATGTGAAAGTATATATGATTGCAAATATTCAGATTCATGATGCTGAAAGATATAGAGAATACGAGAAAGGATTTTTCCCTATTTTAAAAAAACATGGCGGTGAATTTATAACTTTTGATGACAATATCTCACATGTTGAGGGTGAAACACCTATGACTGGAAGAATAATAATGTTTAGCTTTCCGTCTTCTGAAAAAGCTGATGAATGGTATAGCGATCCTGAATATCAAAACCTCTCTGAAAACAGAAGGGCTGCAGTAACTACCACATCAATAACAAAGATACATGGTTTACCACCAAGATAAATATGGAAAGATATAAAACATTTAAAGAATTCTATCCTTATTACATAAGCGAGCACGAAAACAAATATACAAAGCTATTACATTTTATCGGAACAAGTGTAGGCATTTTTTTTCTTATAATTTTTTTAATGTCATTTGATTTTATGTATTTATTATTTGCTTTAATTTCTGGATATGCTTTCGCATGGATTGGACACTTTTTTATCGAAAAGAATAAGCCTGCTACCTTTAAATATCCATTCTATAGTTTTATTGGTGATCATAAAATGTTCATTGAGATATTGCAGGGTAAGCACAAGATATTTTAGAAATTTCAACTCTATAAATAATTTAACTATTTTTTAAATGACACTTTTAAGCATAACAAGCACTTCTCACATATTGATTACATCAATATGTTTTTTAACTGTAATCTTTCTTCCAAAATTTTTTTTAAACAAAACAGATAAAGTTAAAAAGATATTTGCCATTTTAATTATTGTATTATTATGCACAAATCAATTAATGGATTTATACAGGGAAGGATACCTAATGGAGTGGAAATTAGGACTCCCTCTCCATCTATGTGATTTCTCTACCTTTTCAATAATTGTTTATCTTTTAACAAAAAAAAAGGATTTTTTTCTTTTTGCATTCTTCTTTGGGATTCTCGGTGGAAGCATGTCCTTGCTAACACCTGATACTGTTTATGGTTTTCCGTATGTCGGATATATCCAAAATCAAATTGGACATACCATGATATTACTTGGTGTTTCTTATGCGATGATAATTGATAATCAAAGACCGGAGCTAAAAGACGTTCATAGGATGCTAATATTTGCATCAATTTTATTAATCTTAATGTACCTTATAAATTACTTATTAGGGCCTCCAGCAAATTATTGGTATCTTATGGAGAAACCAATTGGAGATAATCTAACAAAACTTTTTAGACCAGCACCACTTCATATGATTGATATTTATATCATTGCTGTGGTACTTTGTTATTTAATGTATTTGCCATATTTTTTAAAAGATAAATACAAAATATCTTAAGCTTAATGCCAAGCGTATCAAACAAACAAATACCTGAAAGCTTCAGAGCAAACAGATCAAGATTTTTTCAATGGCTTGGAAGAGCTCTTTTGAGTATTCTTGGTTGGAAAGTAACTGGAACTATCAAGAACGATCAAGCAAAAAATAACCTAGTTGTAATTGTTGCACCTCATACCTCTAACTGGGATGGTGTCCTTGGAATCGCTGCATTAGCAGGATTAGACGCAAAAATAACATTCATTGGCAAAGACACTGTTTTTAAATACGGATTAGGTCCTTTTTTAAGATATGTAGGAGGCATTCCAGTAAATAGAAAAAATCCAGGAGGTATTATCAAAGATGCAATAGATCAATTAAAAATAAGAAAAGGCTCTTTAATAGCGATGTCTCCTGAGGGAACAAGAGCAAAAGTCAAAGAATGGAAAACAGGATTTTTAAGAATTGCATCTGAAATAAAAGCCGATATTGTTCCAGCATCTTTAGACTTCAAAAAGAAGGAAATTCTCCTTGGAGAAATTTTTAAACCAAGTGGAGACAACACAAAAGATATTTTAGATCTAAAGAAATATTTCAGTGCGTTTGCTCCTAAACATCCTGAAAAATTTTAGCGACTTGTTCTTTCAATCATCTCGTCAACCATCTTTTCGACAATAAATAATGGTGGATTTCCATGATCAAGGACTGCTGAATGGAAATCTTTAATATTAAACTTATCTCCAAGTTCATCCATCGCTTTTTTTCTTAGCTCTAAAATCTTTATCATTCCAACTTTGTAGCTTAATGCTTGTCCAGGCCAAACAATGTATCTCTCAATCTCTACTCTTACTTCTGTATCAGACATTCCAGTTCTAGACTTCATATAGTCCATTGCTTTTTCCCTTGTCCATTTTTTGTAGTGAAGGCCGGTATCAACAACTAATCTAACTGCTCTAAATAATTCACTTTGAAGAATTCCTAGTTCGTCATATGGATTTTCCGCAAGACCAATTTCTAATGCTAATCTTTCAGCATACAAAGCCCAACCCTCTGAAAAAGCTGAAGTTCTGTATCCAAATCTTCTATACATTGTTAATGTTTCGTTTTCTAAAGAGTGTGCAATTTGATGATGATGACCCGGAGTAGCTTCATGGTAAGTAAGAGTCCTCATGCTATACGTTGGAGTTTGTTTTATATCATATAGGTTTGCATAGAAAACTCCTGGCCTACTTCCGTCAAGCGCAGGCGCTTGGTAGTAACCTCCTGCAGCAGTTTGTTCAGAATATTCTGGCACTGCTTTAACTACAACATCTGACTTTGGCATCGTATGGAAATATTCAGTAGAAACTTTAATTGCTTCATCCACCATCTCTGTATAATCCCTCACTACAATTTCCTTTCTGTCTGGAGTATCGGCATACAGAAAATCAGGATTTTCATTTAATTCATTCATCAATTGCCCAACATTTTTAGCAGAGTCATATCCTTGATTTATTAAAATTTCTTTCATTCTGCTTGAGATTCGATTGACCTCAGATAATCCCATTTGATGAATTCTTTCTGGAGAATAGTCAGTAGTCGTATATGAACGAATTCTTAACTTATAGTATTCATGACCATTAGGTTGTGACCAAATTCCATGATTTTTATTTGCGTTCTTTTGAGTTTTCATCATAAACCCAAGTAGCTTCTTAAATCCTGGTGTAACGCTTTCTTCTATGGCTTGAATTATTTTGTTTCTAAAAAATTCTTTATCTGCAATATCAAGATCTAAATCTTCTACTTTTTTCATAAATTGAGAATAGAGTGGATGCTCTTCGTTGGAGTAGTTAATGAACTCATTTAATTGTTTGATGACACGCTCGTATACAAATTCTGGTGGAAATATTTTTTCATTTGCCTGTTTTTCTAGATCAGCCAAAACACCTTCATAGACTTCATCTATGAGTTTAACTCTGCTTATAAAATCACTTGCTTCTGAATAACTCCTTACAGGATGAAAATCATTTAAGAATTGAATTGTATTCAAATGAACGCCACCAATTTGATTGAGTGGATAATCATGATAAGGGAATTCTTTAAGTTCTCTATAATTATTTTCATAGTCAAAAATGGCTATTTCTTTTGTATTTACCTGCGATGCAGTTAAGTTTGAATCTTTATACTTGTAAAGTGTTTTAATAACTTTTTCAGTTTCTTTAATATTCTTTTCTAAGTCATCCTCTTTTGGAATTGATAATTTAGAATTATGTCTAGTAAGCCAATTAAAATTATCAAATACTCCCATATAAGTCATTGCTTCAGGAGAATCAATTAAGCCAAGCACGAGCTCTTTTCCTAAAAAATGATCTATAGAGTAGGGCTTCATTAAAAATAAGTTTGCTAAATAAAGAGACATAACCCCTATAACTAGAATAAATAACCTCAAAGAGTACTTAAGAATTGTTTTAATCATGATAAAATTCCGTAAAAAATATTTATATATTATGTCAGAAAAAATAGCTTCAATTAAGAAAGATGGAAACATATCAATCATCACCTTAAACGATGGCAAGGCTAATGTTTTTTCTCCAGAGATGTCTAAACAAGTTAATAACTGCTTAGATGAAGTCCCTACAGAAGAAGGAGCACTTGTTATTACTGGAAAACAGGGGATGTTTTCAGCTGGATTTGATCTGAAAGTGATTCAATCGGGTGATATGGAAAAAATTAAGGAAATGACTGTTGCAGGATTTTCTCTTTTATCAAGGATCTTTGCTTTTCCAAGACCGGTAGTTGCTGCATGCTCGGGCCATGGCATTGCACTTGGAACTTTTTTACTTTGTTGTTGTGACTATCGTATCGGAGTAAAGGGTGATTACTTGATAGGTGCTAACGAAATGAAAACTAATATGGTTATTCCCACTCCAATTTTAGAATTAATAAAATTTAGAGTTTCAGATCAACACAAATATAGATCAATACTTGCTGCTCAAATGTATTCACATGTCGATGCAATTGAAGCTCATCTATTAGATGAGGTAGTTGATGAAAATTTAATTATGCAAAGAGCAATAGAGAAGGCTCAAGAGGTTCAAGAAGCAGGTCATCCGGCTTATAAACTCACAAAAGAAATATTTGTTGATGAGGCATCAAGAAAGATTAACGAATCTATAGAAAACATTAAGAAGGAACATTAAATTTCTTTAAATGATCCTCAACTCAGATATTAATATAGAAGAATTTAATTTTAGCTCAGACAAAGCAATCTTAAATCAAATATATAATCTCAATCAATCTAATACCCCAGAAGTAGGATCTCTTGATTCATATGACGACTTAATAGGGCTTCTAGAAAAAAGTTTTGTAAATTACTTTTTGTTTAATGAAGATGAAGTCATAGGTTTTGTAGTTTGTTTTAGAGAGAATGCGACATACAAATCAAAGAATTACAAATTTTTTTCAAGCATAAAAGATCAATTTCTTTACATCGATAGAGTTGTAATTAAATCAATTTTTAGAGAAAGGGGCATTGGAACCAATCTCTATAAATTTGTTGAAATAATTGCAAAAAAAAATGACATTTCTCTTTGTTGTGAGGTTAATACAAAGCCTGAAAATATTCCCTCAATACAATTTCATAAAAAATTTGGTTTTGAAGAAATTGGTAAATATGATTTTGATGATCATTCAGTCGCATATTTTATAAAATAATTTATATATAATTTTTTTAAGTTTTTTATAAAAAAAATATGCACTTACAAAGTTATAATTTTTAGATGCTATTGGAAACGACTCTTATTTTTAAAACTATGCTTATTTTGTCGTCACAAATAGGTTTGGTTCTGCTGGGATGTTTTTATTTTATAAAAAATGCGCATTACGCGTATGAAAATAATACAACCCTTTTTGGTCTTAAATTCAGAGGCTCTGTGAATATGAAAAATCAGCTAGATCTTGTTCCCTACGTTGATACATTTCCAAGAAAAATGGTTATGGATGACGAAAATGGTAGCCCATCAAAAATGAAATTAGCTGAAAACTCAGATGAAATCATAAAATACCTTAAAGAAGGTTATTATCAAGAAAGATCAACACCTGTTTTTAATGGACTCGTTACATTGTGGATGATTACCCTTGGATTAACATTATTTTTTGCTGCTACAGGAATAGCTACATTGATAGGAGTGATTTCATTTACCATTCAAAGCCTTCTTATGGGTCCTTTGCTTGGATTTATCATGTTAGAAATGGATGAAAATGATGGTTATAGAGCGCTTAAAATTGTTTTTTTCGTAACAATACTAACAGGTATTATTGGCTACGGTGATTTCATTTCTTTCTCTGAAAGTGGTTTTTTAACATTCTTTTTGTTTTTTGGGTTGTTAGGCTTAATTATTTTTAATATTTCAAGAGCATTTATAACAATGAGCAGAAAGAGTGTAAGAGCATCAGCTATTTTTGGGGCTGTTCTATTTTCAATATTTTTATTGTATGACTTTAATTTGGTGAGAAAGAGAGAAGGTATGATAGATGGAAATACTTGGGAAAATGCTTTTGAGTTGGCCTTTGCAATTTATCTAGACATCATTAATTTGCTTCTAGAAATTTTAGAAGCTATGGGAAATAGTTAAGTAATTATCAGAATTTTTTAAAAATTAAATTGATATCCAAGCTTTAGAGAACTATCAAAAATTTTACTGGATGACATCTCAATAATTACTGAATTTCTATTATTAATGTTATAGGTGAAAGCAGCACCATACTTTTGATCAGTTTCATCATCCAATTCATATTCAATTGTTTGTATGCAAATACTTCCAGTGGGACATTCTTTGACTTTAAGTTCAGCATCCTTTGAAAAATCTATAAATAATTTTCCTTCCCAGCCTATTGGATTTCCAAATCTTATTCCTGCAATTACATTAGCTTTCGCGTCATCTTCAGAAAAAGAATTTATATCATTTTCATATGCAGAACTTTTAATTCCAAGCTCAGCATAAACATCAAAAATATTTTTTACTATTATTTTTATTCCTCTTGATGATATTGAGCTCAAAACATCTGCAATTCCAGCATGAACACCAATTCTTGCAGCATTAATTATTCTCTCATAAGAATAATCATTGTTATCAATCTCTTCTGCTTTTCGCTCTAGAACAACGTATAAAGAGCCTGGAAGAGGAACAGACAGGCTACTACCAAGAGCAGTTTTATCTGTTTGAATTATTTGTAATCCTAAATGAGAATACTTAAAAGGAAGCTTTTTATCATCTTCATCGCATGATATAAACATTGAGAAAACAATTAAAAAGGGCATTAAAAAATAATGTCGCATAATTAATCTTATCAAAATGTAATATAGATAGGGAGAATATGAACTTATTTGTATAAATTAAATTTGTAATTATTTATAATCTTTTTATGAAAAAAATTCTACTCTTTTCATTCTTATTTTTATTCCCAGCTATCTATGCTGATCTTAAATTAAACTTAGATAATGAATTAGATCTTTTAATGCCAAAAGTTATTGAATGGAGACATGATATACATGAACATCCTGAATTAAGTAACAGAGAATTCAGAACAGCAAAGAAGATTGAAGATCATTTGAGATCTCTTGGCATTGATATAGAAACAAAGATAGCATATACAGGCATTGTTGGCATGATAGAAGGTGGATTACCTGGACCAATAATGGCATTAAGAGCAGATATGGATGCACTTCCAGTAGAAGAAAAAACAGGATTGCCATTTGCCTCAAAGGTCAGAACAACTTATTTAGGAAATGATGTAGGAGTGATGCATGCATGTGGTCATGATGCACATGTAGCAATTTTAATGGGAGTCGCAGAGTATCTAGCTAAAAATAAATCAGATATTAAAGGAAAAGTTATGCTAATTTTTCAACCTGCTGAGGAAGGTCCTCCAGAAGGTGAAGGAGGTGGAGCAAAAATGATGCTAGAGGAAGGAATTTTTGAGAAATATAATCCAGAGGTAATTTTTGGTCTCCATGTTACAAATATTCCAAATGGAGTCCTATCAGTAAAATCAGGACCTGCAATGGCAGCGGCATCAGCTTACAGGATTAAAATAAAGGGTGTGCAAGCACATGGGTCAACACCTTGGTCGGGTATTGATCCAATAATGGCAACTGCAGAACTTATTGAAGCGCTTAATACTATTGTCAGTAGAAGAATTAACATTATTAATAACCCTGCTGTAATTTCGGTCGGTATTGTCGAGGCTGGAACAAGAAATAATATCATTCCTGAAGATTCTCTTATTATGGGAACCATAAGGACATTTGATCCAGTCCTTAGAAAACAAATTTATGCTGAGATTGAACAAATTGCTGAAGGTGTTGCTTTAGGTACTGGAACGGATATAACAGTTGAATTTGATGTTGGAGGCTTTTATCCAGTTACTTACAATGAACCTTCATTAGTTGAAGCAATGATTCCGTCATTAGAAGAGGCATCTCCTGGCAAACTATATGAATCAAATACGCCTGTAACAGGTGCTGAAGATTTTTCATATTTTGTAGAGGAAATTCCAGGCTTATATTTTTGGTTGGGAGTAAATAAACCTGGCGAAGGATTGGACTCTGCAAATTTTGGAGAAAGAACAAATGTACCAGGTAATCATTCCCCATATTTTTATGTGGACGATTCAGCTCTTGATGAAGGTGTAAGAGCTTTTGTTAATTTAATCAATGATTATCCAATCAAATATAATAACTAAAATAAGGAGATAAGAATGCCTATAGACAAAAAAATACAAGATAACATTTCGGTGCCCATTATAGGAGCTCCTCTTTTTCTAGTTTCTGGACCTGATTTGGTAATTGCACAATGTAAAGCAGGAATTATAGGATCTTTCCCAGCATTAAATGCTAGACCGCAACACGTCCTTGATGAGTGGATAATAAGAATCAAAACAGAACTTGCCGAATATAAAGAAGCAAATCCTGATAAGAAGGTTGCGCCTTTTGCGGTCAATCAAATTTGCCATGGTTCTAATGATAGATTAATGGATGACATGATGACATGTGTAAAACATGAAGTCCCAATCATTATTACATCTTTGCGACCTCCAGCAGAAGTTGTTGAAGCTGCTCATAGCTATGGTGGTAAAGTTTTTCATGATGTTATCAGTGTTAGACATGCTCAAAAGGCAGCTGAGCAAGGTGTAGATGGTTTAATATTGGTTTGTGCTGGTGCTGGCGGACATGCAGGTGCATTGTCACCATTTGCTTTGTTGAGAGAAGTTAAAAAATGGTTTGACGGCACTGTTATTTTGTCTGGATCAATTGGTGATGGATACTCTGTTGCATCCGCAATTGCTCTTGGTGCAGATTTTGCTTATCTTGGAACTAGGTTTATTGCTACGAAAGAAGCAAATGCAGATCAAGAATATAAAAAAATGTTAGAAGAAAGCGCAGCTTCAGATATTGTTTACTCTTCTCTATTTACGGGCGTTCATGGAAATTATTTAAAGCCATCTATTAAGAATGCTGGCCTTGATCCTGATAACCTTCCTGAGGCAGACAAATCTTCGATGAATTTTGGATCTGGAGGCAATACAGACTCAAAAGCTTGGAAAGATATTTGGGGTTCTGGACAAGGTATAGGAGTTATAGAAGATTCTCCATCTGTTGATGAGTTAGTTGGTAGATTAAAAGCAGAATATGAATCTGCGTTTAACGATTTCAAAACAAAATTGGAGGCCAGTAATGGATAGTATTATTATCTTGGTTGTTATTATTACCTCTGTTATAGCAATAGCATACCTTATAAATATATCGCAAAAAGAGAAAGCTGGAACTAAGGGTATACCAGAAGAACATAAGGAAAAAGATAAAGATTCAAAAAACGATAGAGAAGATTTCATTGTATGAATAAAAGCTTAGGCTTTATTGGCCTAGGTGTTATGGGCTATCCAATGGCCGGGCATCTTTCAAAAGATGGGCACTCTGTTAATGTTTACAACAGAACTAAAGAAAAATCACAAAAATGGTTGAAGCATTTCAGCGGAAGGATATGTACCTCTCCAGCAGAACTAGCTGAGGATTCTGAAATAATAATTTTATGTGTTGCCAAGGATAGTGATATTTTGGAGCTTATTAACAATGACCAAGGAATTAAAGAATCTATCAAAGATAACTCAATAATAATTGATCATTCGACAACCTCTGCAGAATTACCAATAGAAATAAACAAACAACTAAAATCAAAAAACGTAACTTTTCTTGATGCGCCTATATCTGGTGGTCAAGCTGGAGCGGAGTCTGGTCAATTGTCAATTATGGTTGGTGGAGATAAAGAGTCATTTAATCAAATAGAAGATATTATCAAAAGCTATTCAAAATTTACAAAATATATGGGACCAAGTGGCTCAGGCCAGTTAACAAAGATGGTAAATCAAATTTGTCTTACTGGACTAATCCAGTCCCTTGCAGAAGCAATAAATTTTTCAGAGAAATCGGGTCTTAATACTTCTGATGTAATTCAGGTCATCTCTAAAGGTGCAGCTCAATCATGGCAAATGGAAAACAGATGGGAAACAATGCTAGATGATTTTTATGATCATGGGTTTGCTGTTGACTTGATGAGAAAAGATCTAGAAATTGTTATCAATAAAGCAAAGAAAAACAATGTTCAGATAGAGGTTACAGAGCTAATAAATGAGTTTTATAAGGATCTTCAGGATCAAGGTGGGGGCAGATGGGATACTTCAAGCCTTCTTAAAAGAATAAAATAATTTAAAATATAATCAAAGACAACAGTACTAAGAAACTAAAAGAGAACATCATCAATGATGAGATTCTTTCTAGATAAACTTCATCCATTGTTATCAAAGACTCTTCGATCATTTCATAAAATGTTTTTGGGTTTGCTATGATCCAAAATACTCCAAATATATGCATAAACATGATTAAAGCAACAATTATGTTGAGAGGCTGATTAAGAAAAACAACTATTGAACATAAAATGACAAAAGTAATTTCTATTGATAACAAAACGTTGATATTTTTTTTATCATAAAGATATTTTATGAAGGATCCCTTTTTAAATGCAAAACCTAAAAAGTAGCCGTAGACAAAATATAAAAATGATAGGAGTATTAACATATTTATTCTGAAATTATAGATCGCCTTCTTTTCTTACCTCACTTCTAGTTACTTCAAATTTTTCTCCATATCTTGCAGCTAGTTTTTCCTGATTCTCACTTATTACTTCATATGGATCGAGATCAAGAGCAGCACATGCTGTAACCCAATACCACATAATATCCCCAAGCTCTCTTTTCATATGAAAAATATTATCTTCAGACGGTGGCTTACCTTGTAAAAATATTTTTTTTACGATTTCTACAAATTCACCAGTTTCACTACCTAGCCCAAGCGCGGCTGTTAGGAGTCTTGGTGTTTTAATAGGTGAGTCATTTTGAATATTTTCAAAACTTGATTTTAGATCATCAAGCTCGATGCTTGGTTTGCTTGTGACTTTAGTTACAAAATCAGTGTATGTTGAAAAGAATTTCTTTATTTCTTCACTCATAATTTCTCCTTTTATTTAATTTTAACACTTAGATAAAAATAATTTTTAGTAAGGCGATTTTTGCCAAGACAATGATGATACAAATGTTGCAGTAAAAGCTTTTTCATTATTTGTTACAACCTTATTTACAAGATCGACACCAGATATGTATTCATAATCCTTCATTGTTCTCTCTTTACCAAGACCATAAACTCCTTTAACGTTTCCATGAATAATATCATCTAATTTATTTATGCTTGATTCTTCTCTTTCATGCCATTTTATATCTCTGTTTTGATCTTCATCTTCATTCCAATGGAGCTTTCTCTGAATATTGGATAAATCTGTATAAAGATGAAATATAGGCATGTCAGGAATATGGAAAATACCAAACCCTCGGGAAAATGCTCTCAACATTAAAGAGATTTCCTCACCATAGAAATATAATTCGGGGTCGTAAGGTATCTCTTTAACAAATTCTTTTGTTGAAAATAAACAACCTGCAGCAAGTAAGTATCCATGAGATATTTTAGAGTCTGCAACTGAACCAATCTGTCTACAAAAACTTTTTTTGATGAACATTGAATCTTCCCGATAAGAAATTATATGAGTACTTTTATCAGAGCTATTAAGCTCAAAAATACCTTTTTCAAAATCAATAACTTCAAATGATCTAGGGTAACAAGTAATAATTGGAAGCTGATGCATATAAGTATTAATGCTTTGTATAAGATTTAGGTTTTTAATTAAATAAGAATCCCAACCTTTCTCAAATTGCATATGAGAATCAATTTGTAGATAGTAGTCTTCTTCATCAAACATTTTTTGAATTCTTGTTCTTGCCCAACAAGGTCCATTTGATGAAACAGGATCAACAAGATCATACTTTATTTGATCTTTAAATGAAAAATTATCTAAATCAATCGATTCTGAGGACTGATCACAGATACCAAAAATTAAATTTTGTGGTAAATCAGCATTTTTATATGCACTAAAAATAGTATTAGTTAGCATTGGATCTTGGTATGAGGCAATTGAAATAAAAATTTTCATCGTAATTTAAATTTAATATATAAAAATAGTATAATTTGATTCGCAAATGGAACCAAAAAAAATAGCTAATAACGTAACTCTATATTCTGCAAACCCAATTGTATATGTAGTATCAGATTTTTTGTCTGATGATGAATGCAATGCATTTATTGAATTGGGAAAAGGAAAGATGGAAAGAGCTACGGTTATTACTGACTCAGAACATGAAGTGCATGCAGCTCGAACAAATGATTATTGTTGGCTTCAACATGACTCAAATGAACTTGTTCATGAAGTAAGCAAAAGATTCTCTGTTTTGGTAAAAATGCCGATAAATAATGCAGAACAATTTCAGCTTGTTTATTATGGCCCAGGTAATCAATATAAACCTCATTTTGATGCTTTTGACAAAAGAACTGAAGAGGGTCAAAAGAATTGGTTTCCAGGAGGTCAGAGAATGGTTACTGCTTTAGCATACCTAAATGACGTTGAAGAGGGTGGAGAGACTGATTTCCCAGATATTAATGTAAGTGTAAAACCAAATAAAGGAGATGTGGTTGTTTTTCATAATTGTATTGAAGGCACTACTGAAATAAATCCAGATTCATTACATGCTGGATCACCGGTAGTATCTGGTGAGAAATGGGCAGTAAATCTGTGGTTTAGAGAGTCAGCTATATATTAGTTATCTACTTTTAAAGATCTTTGACTATCAGCAATATTATATAAGTGGTCCTGAGCTTCTGGTTTGAGTTGTGCAACACCCATGGTTAGCACATCAATCACAGCAGTGTATGCAATTCTTGAGGTGACTGGTTTAGTAATCCTATTTTCAACACCTACATCAATGGTTAAAGGAAAGTCACATAAGTTTGATAATGGAGTATTCCCTGGCATTATACCTATTACTTTTACGCCATTTTTCCTTACTATTTTTACACTATCAATTAATGCTGATGTTGTTCCTGATTGAGATATAGCTACAACAACATCATCTTTTTCAAGAGAATTAGCTGACATAAATTGAAGATGCGGGTCTGATATATATGATGAAGATATTTTTAATCTAAAAAATTTATGTTGCCCGTCCATTGCTACTGGCGCTGATCCTCCAAATGCATAGAATTCAACTCTTTTTGCATTCACAAGTATTTCTATGGCATTCTCTAAAATATCTTGATCGATTTGAGACCGAACGTTTAATATCTCACTTATTGTTGTATCAAAGACTTTTTCACATAACTCATGAATTGAATCATCTTCGTTAATTTCATACATAACAAAATAGTCATCCGCTGCAAGTTGTTGTGAGAGATTAATTTTGAACTCCTGAAATCCTGAAAATCCAATTGCCTTACAAAATCTTATTAATGTGGGTTCACTAATTCCCATTTCATTTGATGCTTCAGCTGTTTTCATCATTATTATAGATTTGGGATCTTTAAGAACAAATTCTGCTACAGTTTGTTCTGATTTTCTTAAATCAGGTAATGATTTTTTAATTTGCCTCAATAATTTTGTTGACATAAGGTTAGAATATCTAACTTAAACAAAAAAATGAATCCCCTAAATGGATGTATCTCACATTTTAGAAAATTTAAATGATGATCAGAGGAATGCTGTTACTTCTGAGAAACAACATTTACTTGTATTAGCAGGAGCTGGCTCTGGTAAAACAAGAGTTTTGGTTCACAAAGTCGCATGGGAGGTTGAAGCCCTAGGAAAGAATCCCTCTTCAATAATGGCAGTAACATTCACCAATAAAGCTGCGAATGAAATGAGATCAAGAATTGAGACTTTGCTTCAAGCCCAAATTTTTGATTCTTGGATAGGCACTTTTCATGGCTTGTCTCATAAACTGTTAAAGAGATTTCATAAGGAAGCTGATCTTTCAAGTGGCTTCACAATTTTGGATTCAGATGATCAACTTAGAATAATTAAAAGAATATCAAAAGAATTTAATTTAGATGAAGCTTCGTGGCCTGCAAGGCAATCGCAATGGCAAATTAATTCATGGAAAGATGAGGGAATTAGAAGCTCAAAAGTAAATGAGGATGGCGACTTTTATACTGAGACAGTAAATAAAATTTATAAAGAATATGAAAAAACATGTAATAGAGACGACTTAGTAGATTTTGGAGAATTGATATTAAAATCATATGAGATTATAAAAAAGTCACCCTCAGTAAAAACGTTTTTTGAGTCTAGATTTGAATCAGTTCTTATAGATGAGTTTCAAGATACTAATACAATTCAATATAAATGGCTTCAAGAAATTGCTTCTGCAAAAACAAAAATTACTGCAGTCGGAGACGATGACCAGTCAATTTATGGTTGGAGAGGGGCAAAAGTAGAGCACGTAAATTCATTTATGGAAGACTATAACAACACAGATGTTATAAGGCTTGAACAAAATTATAGATCTACAAGTGTAATTCTCAATGCTGCTAATTCTCTAATAGATAATAATAAAGATAGACTTGGGAAAAATCTTTGGACTGAAAAAGTTGAGGGTGAAAATATAATTTTATACCAAGCATATAATGAGCAAGATGAAGCAAGATATGTAGCTAACGTATTAAAAGACTGGATGCTTAAAGGTGGAACTTATGAAGAGACCGCAATTTTGTATAGATCTAACGCACAGTCAAGAGCTATTGAGGAAGCTTTATTACGTATTAGCATACCTTATAGAATTTATGGCGGACTGCGCTTTTATGAAAGGCTTGAGATTAAGAATGCAATAGCATATTTAAAAGTTATCTTTAATAATAACGATAACCCATCATTTGAAAGATCTGTTTCAAACCCAACCAGAGGTGTTGGAGAAAAAACGCTCAATAAGATCAGACAAACTTCCAAGAAATATAACATTTCATATATTAAAGCATCTGCCAAACTTATTGATGAAGGAAACATTTCAGGAAGAGGTGGAGCAGGATTAAAAGACTATTTAGAATTTGTTGCAGGGTGCAAAAATTTTATTCAAGAAAATACTTTGTCTGAATTGATGGAATTAATAATTAAAGAAACTGGCTTATATGCATATCATGGAAAAGAGGCTGGAGAGAAAGGCAAGACCAGAACTGAAAATTTAGAAGAACTTATAACTGCAACAAAAAACTTTGAGCAAAGCATTAAAGAAGAAATAACAAACTCTCAAATTGCTGAAAAATATCTTGATATTATTTCACTTGATTCAGGTGACAGACAAGCATCGGAACATGATGATGCAGCGCAGCTTATGACAATGCATTCAGCGAAAGGACTTGAATTTAAATTAGTAATATTAACTGGTTTAGAAGAGAGCCTATTTCCTCATGGAAGATCAATGGAAAGCTCTTCACAATTAGAAGAAGAAAGGCGACTTTGTTATGTAGCAATCACTAGGGCCATGGAAAAACTTTATATTACGCACGCTGAATCAAGACGGCTTCATGGTACAGACACCTTTAACCCTCCCTCAAGATTTTTAAAAGAAATACCAAAAGACTTAATTGATGAGATTAGACCTAGAGCCCAAACGAATATTCCTTATAATAGAAAGGATTTTAGTGAGACAAAAATTGAATTTGAGATGGATATAGGGATATCGTTAGGACAGAAAGTGAGACATAAGAAGTTTGGTGAAGGTATTGTTTTAAACTATGAAGGTTCTGGTGAATCTGCAAGAGTTCAAGTAAATTTTGAAGATTCAGGAACAAAATGGCTGGTAATGTCATATGCAAACTTGGAAAAAATGTAATGAAAAAAAATATATATTCTGTACTTTTATTACCATTTATCTTTGCATGCACTGAGGATAACCAACAAAATATTTCCTCTTTCGAAGAAGAAAAAAAATATGAATGGCGACTCGTAACTGCGTGGCCAAAAAATTATCCAGGCTTAGGCATGGCACCAGAGCGAATAGCAAACCTCGTTGAAGAAATGAGTGACGGACAAATGAAAATAACTGTCTATGGAGCTGGTGAACAGGTTCCTGCATTTGGTGTTTTTGACGCAGTTTCAAGTGGGTCTCATCAGATGGGCCATAGCGGTGGTTATTTTTGGAAAGGGAAAGTACCAGCTGCTCAGTTTTTTACTGGAGTTCCGTTTGGTTTAACAGCTGATGAAATCAATGCGTGGACTAATAGGGGTGGAGGCATCAAATTATGGAGAGAGATATATGAACCGTTTAACATATATCCTATTCCTGCAGGCAATACTGGCACTCAAATGTTTGGTTGGTTTAATAAAGAAATCAATTCTCTAGATGATATTAAAGGTCTTAAAATGAGAATTCCTGGAGTTGGTGGCGAAGTTTTAAAAAGAGCTGGAGGAATACCAGTTACGCTACCAGGTGGTGAATTATTTACTGCTCTTCAGACTGGAGTTATTGATGCTACTGAATGGGTGGGACCATATAATGATTTAACTTTTGGCTTTCATCAAATTGCAAAATATTATTACTATCCAGGATGGCATGAGCCTGGCTCAATGTTAGAACTTTTAATTAATAAAGATGAATGGGATCAACTACCAAATCACCTAAAAGCAATAATTGAAACCGCAGCTAAAGCTGTAAATCAAGACATATTAGATGAATATACGGCTAAGAATAACTCTGCTCTTCGCGAGCTGGTGGATACCCACAATGTTGAGTTGAGAAAACTTCCAGATGATGTAATAAATGAATTTAAATTAATTGCAAATCAAATTCTTGAGGAAAATGCTAAAAAAGATGAAATGGTAAACAAAGTCTATCAATCATATAAAAGCTTTAAACAAGATGTCTCTGAATATCATAAAGTTTCAGAGGATGCCTTTGTAGAGGCTAGAAACAATTAGTGCTTGAAGATTTAACTTTTAAGTCTCTCGGTCTTGTGAACTATCATGAAACACTTGAGTTAATGCAATCACATGTGAAGTCTGATGATTTCAAAAATGAGATTTGGCTTTTAGAACATAATCCTGTATTCACACTTGGCACAGCTGCAAATAAAGATCATATTCTTGATTCTGGGGAGATCCCTGTTGTTAAATCAGAT
>CABZTX010000009.1 GCA_902528875.1 uncultured SAR86 cluster bacterium
GGAGGAATTTGGTTCAAAAAACATCGAGTACATTATGTCTACAAATGATTCGGTACAAACTTCAATTAATGAGTCTGATTTGGTTATCGGAAGTGTATATGTAGTTGGAAAAGAAGCTCCAAAAGTGGTGTCAAAAGATATGCTTATTTCAATGAAGCCTGGAACTGTCATGGTTGATGTTTCAATTGATCAGGGCGGGTGTTTTGAAAGCAGTAAACCAACCACTCATGATAATCCTACATTCGTTAAAAATGATATTGTTCATTACTGTGTTACCAATATGCCTGGTGCAGTTCCGTTAACTGCAACTGAAGCATTAAATAAAGTAACACTTTCTTATATAGAAAGTTTAGCTAATAAAGGAATTGATAAAGCTCTTTCAGAAGATAAACATTTAAGAAATGGTCTTAATATCCAACACGGAACTATTACTCATCAAGGTGTAAAAGATTCATTAGAAAAATTTTAAGGAGAAGATTATGGAAAAAGTATTAGTAACAGGAGCAACAGGATATATTGCATTGCATTGCATTCATCAACTTTTAAATCAAGGCTATGCTGTTAATGGTTCCCTAAGATCTCCTGAAAGAAAAGATGAGATTATTGAGGCTTTAAAAAAAGATAACACACCAGTAGAAAATTTAAGTCTATTTACATTTAATTTGACCGAAGATGATGGATGGGATGAGGGAATGGAAGGATGTGATTTTTTACTTCATGTCGCATCCCCACTTTCTATAAATACTCATGACGAAGATTATTTTGTAAAACCCGCAGTTTCTGGGGTTAAAAGAGCATTAAAATTTGCAAAAAAACATAATGTAAAAAAAGTAATTTTAACTTCATCAGTTGCTGCCATTTTAGAAACCGGTGAAGATAAACAATATTTTGATGAAACGGATTGGTCTGATCCAGAAAGCCCAGAAATAAGCCATTATTCCAAAAGCAAAACTCTGGCTGAGATGGCAGCCTGGGATTTTGTAAAAGAGGAGGGACATCCCTTTGAATTAGCAGTTATTAATCCTGCGCTTGTAACAGGACCATCTTTAACAAATGATCTTGGTGAATCCAATAAAGCAATAGAGATGGTGGTAACAGGAAAAATGGCAGTTGCTATACCTATACAGTTTGGTTTTGTTGATGTAAGAGATGTCGCAGATGCGCATATTCTTGCTATGAAAAGTTCTTTGAGCAATGGTGAAAGATTTGCTTTATCTGAAAAAGATCTTTGGTACAAAGATATTGCAAAACTGCTTAAAAGCAATGGATTTAATAAAGTGCCTAGCATGAGCGTACCAATATGGCTGGCTAAATTTTTAGCTAATTTTAATCAGCAACTTAAAGCTACAGTCCCTTTTATGGGAAGAGTAAGAAGTACAAGTAAAACAACAAAAGCTGAAGATATTCTTGGATGGAATCCTAGACCTGCTGAAGAGTCTATTTTAGATGTCGCAAATCAGATAAAGGAAATGGGATTAATTAAATAATGCCTGGAATTACAGCTTTTCTATTTTTTGGATAATTCTCAAACCTTTTTTTATACCATTTATGATGTGCAATGGCTCTTGGAAAAAGATTAGCTACTGTCCAAAAAAAGAAAATAAGTCCAGCAGAGCTTGCAGTTAAAATAGCCCATCCCAACCATTCAATCATCTCTCCAAAATAATTTGGAGATGAGATATATTTGTATAAAAAAGAATTAGGTTGATGATATCCAGGTCCCCTCATTTTTCTCAATGAAATCATGTAGTAGTCTGATCTAATATTTATATACATGCCGGAAATAAACAAACCAATACCAATACAGAAATATGGGTTCATAAGCCATTGATATGAATATTCACCTGAAAGAAAAATTCCATAAAATTGAATACTTACATTAATAAAATTGAAACTTATAGCAGATATTGGAATACTAACAGGCATTTTTTGATTTTCCATATCAACCATAAATGGATATATGAATGTCCTATGTATGTAATGTGCTAGCCACAAAATCAAAAATATATAATGAACAGCATTAAGGTTCTCATAAAAAATAATTGTTAATAATATTATCAGAACGACACAAGGCGATTCCATTACAATCCATCCAAGCCTTGCTGGAATTTCTGTACCCCAGCCTTTTTTTATATGTCTTCCATATGGAGCGTTTTCAAAAAAAAGATAAATAAATGTTATTAATCCAATGATTGACCATATTATTAAAAAAATGCTAAAGAAACTCATAATGTTTTAACTCTATTAAAGTTTACATTTATGATTCTAAAACATAAACTTTATTAAAAATATTTTTGAATTTTACATTAATGAAAAGTTTTGATTTTATAATATTAGGCGCTGGTTCGGCAGGTTGTGTTTTAGCTAATAGATTAAGTGAAAATACTGATTATAAAGTGTGCCTTATTGAGGCTGGCTCAAAAGATAGCGATCCAAGACTTCATATTCCAGTAGGTTTTGCTTTTTTGGGAGATGGAAAAGGAAAATATAATTGGGGTTATGAGACAGAACCACAAAAAGAATTTGAGAAAGTTGTAGTAACTGAACCTCAAAGAGAAATGGTTGATTCAGCTGGAGGTGTTCATAAAGTTAATGCTGAATCACTTGATCACAGAAGAGGATATCAACCAAGAGGCAAAACTCTTGGTGGCTCAAGTTCAATCAATGCAATGCTTTATGTAAGAGGCCACAGGTGGGATTACGATCATTGGTCAGAGCTTGGAAATAATGGTTGGTCCTATGACGAGGTGCTGCCTTATTTTATAAAAGCAGAACATAATGAGATACTCGATGATGAATTTCATGGTCAAAATGGCCCTTTAAATGTTACAAAAATAAGACACGAAAATAGGCCTACTAAAGATTTTGTAGAGACTGGATCAAAAATTTTTGGATATAACGATGATTTTAATGGTGAAAATCAAGAGGGTATTGGTTTTTATCAGACAACCCAAAAAGATGGTAAACGATGGAGTGCTGCTAAAGCATATCTTGTGCCTTGCTTAGACAGAGAAAACCTTACAGTAATGACTGAAACTAATGTGAACAAAATAATTATCGAAAACAATAAGGCTATCGGAGTTGAATGTGTTAATAATAAGGGAGAGTTTTTTACAATCAATTCAAATAAAGAGGTTCTTTTATCTTCAGGAGCTTTTGGGTCGCCGCAAATTCTTTTAAGATCTGGTATAGGCCCTTCTAATGAAATCATCAAACACAATATTGAACATGTTCATGATCTTCCTGGTGTTGGGAAGAATCTCCAAGATCATATTGATTATCTTTCAGTTCATAGATACAACTCAATGGAGCTTATAGGCTTTTCTCTGAAATCAATTTTTTATAAATTCCCACTTGAAATTCTAAAATATATTTTTGCCAAAGTTGGCATGTTTACTTCGACAGTAGCAGAAGCTGGCGGATTTATTAAATCCAATGACGAAATTGATATTCCCGATATGCAACTACATTTTGCACCAGCTATGGTTGTTGATCATGGAAGAAAAAGTGTTTGGGGACATGGACTTAGTTGCCATGTTTGCTTATTGAGGCCTAAGTCAAGAGGCGAAGTAACTCTAAATTCATCAGATCCAAATGATGATCCAAAGATTGATCCTAAGTTTTTATCTCATCCTGATGATATGCGCGCATTAGTAGAAGGATACAAAAAAATGATGATGATTTTAAATGAAGAACCAGTATCAAAATATACTAGCAATCATGTTGAAAGACCAATTGATTTAAATAATGATAAGGACATTGAGCAAGCAATTCGAGAAGAAGCAGATACTGTTTATCATCCTGTTGGCACATGTAAAATGGGCAATGATGACATGTCTGTGGTTGACGAAAAACTCAAGGTCTATGGAATTGATGGATTAAGGGTAGTAGATGCATCGATAATGCCTACTCTTATTGGCGGTAACACAAATGCTCCAACAATTATGATAGGTGAAAAAGCATCAGATATGATTCTTGAATATTGGCAGAATAATTAATGAAAAAACTTTTTGCAATTTTTTTGATGCTTGGTAGTTTTCATGTTTTTTCAAGTGACACTTATATTATTGATGTTAGGACTTCACAGGAGTATCAATCAGGACATATTGAAAGTTCCCTAAATATTGAGTGGCAAAATATTGAAACATTACCAAGTGCTATAAAAAAAAATGACAAAATATATGTTTATTGTAGAAGTGGAAATAGATCTGGAAAAGCTAAAAGCATTTTAGATAGACTTGGCTACACTAATGTTGAAAATGTTGGTGGAATTGAAGAAGCGTCTCAATATCTTAATAAAACAATATTAAAATAAATATCCTATCTAGCTTTAAATGAAAAATATATTTAGTTTTTTATCAAGATTTTCAAATAAAAAAATTTTATCTTTTGATGGTGGTGGTGTAAGAACTATAGCATCGCTAGTTTTTTTAAAAAAACTTGAAGCAGAAAGTGGCAGAAAAATTAGTGATAGCTTTGACATGTTTATTGGCACTAGTGCTGGAGCCTTTAATGCTGCTTGTTTTGCATTTGGTGGATTTACAGCTGATAAAGTAAAGAGTTACTGGACTGATACTTATCTCAAGAAAATCATGAAAAGTTCATTTTTTTGGGATAAAGCATCTTTAATTCAAGCAAGACCAAGATATGAGAATGTTGGTAGATTAGAGGTTCTTAGAGAGATTTTTGGAGAAAATACTCTTGATCAATCTAATAAGCCTTTTTTATCTCTTTGTTATGACATAGAAAAAAGATGTCATGTTATTCATAACTCTATATACACTCCAGAAATAACCTTTGTTGATGCCTTAGCTGCTTCAAGTGCTGCACCAATGTATTATCCAACATATCAAATGCCTGATAAATCATGGATGATTGATGGAAGTATTGTCACAAATAATCCCACTCTTATAGGATATATTTATGCAAAAAAAATACTTGATACTCAAAATATAAAAATATTGAGTATTGGTTCGGGACAAAATAAAAACAAAATTGAGGGAAATGCATCGAAAAAATGGGGAGGTGTCGGTTGGTTACGTAATGATATTATGGGTATGTTATTAGATTCTGAAATTCATAACGATATTTGTGATGATATATTCAAGGAAAATTACTTAAGAGTTAATTCACCCAGTGGCAAAATTAACAAGTTTTTAGATGATGATTCTTCAGAGAATTTAGAAAAAATTCATTTAATGGGTCTTGAGTGGTGGTCCAAATATGGTGAAGAAACATTAAAATTCATTCATGAATAAATACATATATATAAAATATATATTTTATATTACTTAACTTGACTTATTTTGCTCAAAAAAGTCTAATAACTTATTAAATTCACTAATGCTAGGGGGCTCAGCGTGAAAAACTATTTATTATCATTAATTTTTTTATTACCTTTATCAACTTTTATAATCTCTCAAGATGCCGAAGAAGAGGAAAATGTTGAAGAGGTAGTTGTTACAGGTATAAAAGCTAGTCTTATAGATGCCTTAGAAATCAAAAGAAATAAGGTTGGAGTGACTGAAATTGTAACTGCAGAAGATATAGGCAAGTTTCCAGATGGAAATTTAGCTGAATCATTAGCTCGTATAGCTGGTATTTCTATTGAAAGAAGCAATATTGAAGGTTCAACTATTGCTGTTAGAGGACTTGGACCTGAGTTTAACATGGTCACGCTTAATGGCAGACAAATGCCAACAGCTCCTGCAGAATTTGGCGGTGGAAGAGCATATGACTTTGGTGCAATATCATCTCATGGAGTATCAAGATTAGAGGTATATAAAAGTCCAAATCCATCATTGCCCTCAGGTGGACTTGGTGCAACTATAAACATGGTAACTGCAAAACCTCTAGAGTCAGACAATGGAGGTTCGTTAAGCTTTTTATTAATGGGCGATTCCACCAATGAAATTGGTCAAGATTACACACCAGAGATTGAATTTGTTAATTCTTATAAGAGCTCATTTGGCGGACTTGAGTGGGGCTTGGCAGTTTCAGGTTCTTATCATGATAGAAATAATAGAGAAGAAACAACAAATGAAATTACTTGGTTCCCAAGTAGCTTAGTTTCAGTACCTACTTTTGGCCCAAATATTTCAAATAATAATACTAGATCTGATGGAGTAACATTTAGACCAAACTCATTCCAGCTTGGATACAGAGATAACGAAAGGGTAAGAGAAAACTTTTCAGCATCATTTCAAATCGGTGGTGAAAAAGTAACTTACACTATAGATACTACATTTTCATCTGTAGAGTTTGGGACTAACAGTGATATGGTTGGCTCTTATTTAGATCATCCATATAGAACTGATCAATACGGTAACATTAGCGGTTTTGACAATGTTGTTATTGACAAAAATGGTGTAATGACAAACTTTGATGTGATTGGATCTGTGGCCTCTTATCAACATACATTAAGATATGAAGATAGCAAATCAACTAACCAATCCGTAGGCTTTAATATTGAATGGGAAGTTAGTGATAGTTTAGTTTTAGAATTTGATGCTCATCAATCTTCTGCAGCTGTAAAGGGAAACCAAAACGCTCTTAACTTTGGAAATGGTTCATGGTCAGGTTATGGAGATGGTTTACCATTTGATAATGGTAATCCATATAATCAGTGGGCTGAGCTAGATAAAGTAACATGGACAGCAACTGATGATATACCAGGATATATTCCTGTATATGATATTGGTTTCCAATATTTTGGCAGAACTGTAAGAGATCTTGAGGCACGAGATATAACCTCAACAACAGCAATGCTTGAAGATGCAAGAAGAGTGAATGATACAAATCAATTCCAATTCAAAGGAGATTGGAAAAATCTTGATGGAGCACTATCAGAATCATTAGTATCTGTTCAGTTTGGTGTTTCCTATACAAAACAGAATTTCAAAAGAGTCAAAAGAGAAAATCAACTGTTTTCACCTGAACAATTCGGTTCTGATGCTGCTGTTATCTGGGGACCAAATAACTGGGATGACACAGTATTTACTAAAACAAGCTTAGCTGGAATTATGGGAGATAGTTCAAGCATACCAACAGTTCCATATTTCTTTAAAATTAGTAAAGCTGATGCAATTGCTGGCTATGAAGCTGGTTATTGGGCAGCAGGTTGGGGATGTCCAGACAATAAATTAACTGGCTGTTATGGAGATATCTTTGATGATACTAAAGTAGTTGAAGAAACAACAGTTGCTTTTGCACAAGCAAATTTTGAAGGAGAAATAAACTCAAAACCTTGGAAGTTAACTGCTGCCTTGAGATATGAAGAAATAGATTTGGCTACTCCACAAGATTATCAAAGACCAGGCAATTCTTTTATTGGTCAATACAGCTGGGGTGAGGGACCTTACTTGATTTACAAAGATTTTGTTAATGTAACAGGTAACTTTGAATCTACAGCTGATGAAATTTTACCAAGTATTGCCTTTAGTATTTCTACTACAGAAAATACAGTGGTTAGGGCAAGTATAGGTAGAACAATTGCTAGACCAAATCTTGAAGATTTTTCTCCAAACGTCGTTTTTCCTCAGTTTCCAAATATAGCTGTAAGGAATCAAGCTGCGACTTCAGGTAATCCATCACTTGAACCATTAATAAGTGACAATATTGATTTTGCATTTGAATATTATTATGGAGAAGGGAGTTATGTTGCCCTTAATCTTTTCCAAAAAGATCTTTCAAACTTTGTAGGAAACGAAACGGCTATTGGTGTGACTTTCCCAGGTATGTATGATGTAAGATATGGCCTACCTGGAAAAGGACCAGCAGATACTACAACAGCAGTTTTAAACTGGCCTAACATGCAAACTATTGACCAAGTTGCTTTTGGATCAGTAGATTGGTGGCAAACACTTATGAAAATTTATGTTGCAACATTGCCAGGAACATCATGTACTCTTGATCAGAGAACATGGAGCGACTATTTTTACTATAACAGTATGGAATGTGTTGAAGGTAATGCAACATTTAATCCTTTAGCAGGTTTTGACATATTTAGACCTGAAAACATTAATGAAGGTACTGTTGAAGGAACTGAAATTTCTGTTCAACATTTCTTTGCTGATACAGGTTTTGGTGTTGTTGCTAATTACACAATGATTGATGGAGATACTGAGGGCACACCAGGTAACGTTGGTGATGAATTTGCATTGCCTGGATTTGGAGACTCTGGAAACGTTTCAGTTTTTTACGAAGACGAAAAGTTCTCTGCAAGAATATCAAATAATTATAAAGCTGAAACATATCAAGGGTATGATCAGTACAATCCATTATTTGTAGAGGCTAGAAGTCAGGTAGATGTAAGTATTAACTATAATGTTAATGAAAACACTACAGTATTTGTTGAAGGAATGAATGTTACTGATTCAGAAGTAAGACTATTTAGCAGATATGAGAATATGTTATTTTTAGCTCAAAATCATGGACCAGTTTATAAAATTGGTTTTAGAGCAAAATTTTAATTAGAATTCATTAATTAAAAGAGGGCTTTATGCCCTCTTTTTTTTTATAATATGTATATGAGAATTTGTAACTTGTTTATAGTTATTTTTTTTATTGCTTCATGTGGAGGCGGTGGAGGCGGTGGCTCACCAGCAGTGCCATTTGCAATAACATTAGCATCAAATATTTTTTCTCTTGAAGAAGATACTACTTTCAATGGCACGATATCAGCAACTGCTAATGAAGTTGTTACCTTATCCTATTCAATAACATCAACAACCACAAATGGAACTCTTAATTTATCTGGCTCTGGTTCAATTACATATATTCCTAATAAAGATTTTAACGGCCAAGACCAATTTACATATTCAGTGACCGCCACTGAAAAAAATGTTACTGAAACTTCAACAGTTTCGATCACTGTTAACCCTGTAAATGATGCTCCAACAATCTCAATAGTCACAAACCAAGATTATGATGACGGAAATTTATTATTTGATCAAAATCCTATATTTTCAATTACTTTCAACGATATAGATAATGAAGTAAATGAATTATTATTTAGCTCAAAAGTAAATTCGATTGAAGTACCTTCAACATTTACATCAACTGGAGAAAATTCAGGCGATATTCAACTTGATTTATCAACACTAACGAATGCCGGACTATTTAATACAGAAATTATTATTTCAGATGGCAGCTTATCAAATAGTGATATGTTTACCACATGGTTAATTTCTAACAAAACGACTGTAACAATAAATCAAGACGACAATCCAGATGATGGGTTCGATGGCGGTGCAAAAACACAAAAAGATTATTATGTATATTATTTATCTGGGAGTCCAAACTCTATTGGAAGAACAAAATATTTATTTATAGGTGATTCTCTTGATGGCCAAAGTGATATCGATCTTTACAGAAGGGCATTAGTTGCTTCGGTTAATAAATTACGAAATTCAGATGCTTCAGAATTTTTTAGTGATGATTACTTTACAGTGGTTTCTGCTGAGCCCGTTGATCCAGATGGTACTTCTCCTGTTGCTGTTAGAACAGGTTGTTATGATTTCGACGAAGATATTTATTGTATTGGAGAAATGGATACTGATATTTTTGATGAACTCCTACCGGATAATGTTTTAGTATCCGTTCTCACAAGAGTTGTGAATCCTGATACTGGACTTGGAAGAGGAGTCAATCAAGGGTATAAAAATATTCAACGTATAAGAGATGACGACCCCGAAAGAACAAGACATACTTTAATGCATGAGCTTGGTCATGCTCATGGATTTATGGGGGATGAGTATAGAAGTGACGAAAGAGATCTGACGGACAATGGATACAATGTAAACACTTCAACACAATCTGATGTTGATTTAATCAAATGGAATCATCATATTGAAGATAAGTTAAATGTTTTAGGAAAAGAAATTAAAGTTTGCTATAACAGAGCTGATGGTTCGATTGCAGATTTTGATGATGTTGGTATTAATATTGAGGACTGTAATTGCTTTGTAAATATCTGGGATTCAGACGGTAATTTTGTAAGTAAAAATCCTGAATGTAGTAAAGTAGGATTATTTGAAGGTAACTACTATGGTCTATATGATAATTTTAGGCCAACTTTTTGTTCAGTTATGGATAAATGTACAAGCGGAGGATATGGCCCAGTTAATGTTGAAGGTTTCGCGGTCGGCTCCATTCAAAACCAAGGATTTTATAGAGCTGATTCTGTTAGCTATACAAGAAATGAAGCTGGAAATAGAAGTGGAATAAGAATTGAAATGGATGTTGCATATGATACTTCTAAAATTACCTTAAAATGGTATGTTGACGGTGTAGAAGATGCTACGAAAGAAAATCAAACCACAGTAACTTTTGATAGACCAACAAATAATTCAATACAATTTTATACAGCAAAAGCAATAGATTTGACAGGAACAATTTCAGCGATAGACGATGTTACAGACTACAACGATTTTTATGAGGGAGCCTTTCAATCATATTTTGGATGGTACTCACAAGCATCAGGATGGGTGATCGAGGATAATTCATCAGAATATGTAAATTATGATTACGGTTCCTTATATGGCCCACTTGGATTTACATGGGCTTTTAACTGGACAAGGCTATGAGAATATTCTTGCTAATAAATATTTTTAATATGTGTATTAGTTTAAATATATTCTCTTCAAATGCATTAAATATTATCCCTATTGAAAGCAATAAACCATTGAACCCTATTTCAATTGAAAATAAAGCTAAAATTTTCTCAATATCTGGTAACAAAAGTGGTGTAAAAATAAATAAATCTGTAATTGGCAAACCATCAAATACAACCTTAAAAAATCTGATGCCATTTTCAAAGAGAGATAAATATGCATTGAAAGTTCTAAATAAAGATAAAAAAACAATCATGATCTATGGTTTAGGCAATCCCTTTTATATTCATGCACAACACATTGACTTTGAAGATAGAGAATTTTTTGGTGGTTATGTAAATGCAGATTTTAAGGTTGCATTCCCTTTAGATTTAGAGATTTCTTATTTAATTTTTCTTGAACAAAATGAAGGATTTTTAAGAGAAATTAATGAAATAAAACTCATAAATTAGCTGTAATTACAATTTTTTTATTTGTTGAAAGCTTTTCTTTTAAAGAGTATATTAATTCCCCAAATGCGGTACTAGCTCAGTTGGTAGAGCGTCTGCTTGCCAAGCAGAAGGCCGCCGGTTCGAGACCGGCGTACCGCACCACATATATATCAAATTTTTATATTATTTTTTTTAAAATGCTTCATTAATAAGATATTATTATTTTTCATTTATTTAATAGGAGATATATATATGAAAAATTATATTTATAGTTTTTTTGCATTGTCATTAATATCATCTCAATCTGTTTTTTCTGCAGGCTACTTAGCAACTTATTCTTTTCAAGTTTCAAATCCTGCAGCATATATAGAAGCAGTTGATGAATTAATGGCTACCGAATGGGGAAAATCTTTTCCATCAGTTGTTGCTGTTCATCAATATGCATTTAATGGATATGATGATGCTACGCATGTTGTTGTTTTGAATTATGATGATCCTGAGAGCGTAGGTTCTGGTACTGAATCATTTAATGATCCTATATTTCAATCCTTTTTAGCAAAAACTGCTTCAATTGCTGAACCAGTTGAGCAAACATTAAATATGAAATTAATTAGTGGTGGAAATGAAGATCCATTAAAGAATCAAGTTTATACAATATACAGAATGCAAGTTAAGGATCCTGGATCATATGCAGCAGCTTATTCTGATGTTATCGAAGCGCAGGCAGAGGCTGGAAATATTATAGGTTCATATGGCTTGAGACAGCTTGTAGGTGGAGACTCAAGATATTACACGCATTACGCATACTTTAGTGCTGGAAGTATTGGTGAACAATTATCAACGAGTGAAGCACTATTTTCATCAGACTCTTATGCAACTTTTGCAGAAGAAGTTGGTGAAAATAGAAGAATAATGAATGTTTCTACTTTAGTTAATTTAGTAACATATAACAATTAGGAGAGATTTATGAAAATTTTATTTAGTTTATGCTTATTGACTAGTTTACTAGTTTTTGCAGATGATCATGAAGAAGACAAACCAATGTATGAAGCTAATGTAGCAGAGTATTATTTTTCTTCTTTCAAAGAAGGCAAAGATATGGATGACATGATGAAGTGGGCTGCAAAATGGGAAAAATGGGCAACTACCGGTGATGCTGCTGAACCTAATGCAGATTATAGTGCATCTATCTTAGTACCATATTATGGTGTCAACTTGGATCAGGTAGACTTTGTATGGCTAGGAATTAATTCAAATCCAGAAATGCAAGCAATTGGGAATGACTACTGGGTTCAAAATGGTGAAAAGCTTTTGGCTGAACTGCCGGTTACAAATTCACAAGTTGCAAATACTTGGCAAAGAACTGTTTCTGAGACACCAGATGGCTCTGCAGGATATGTTGTTTATTCAGATTGCAGATATGGAGAGGGTGTTACTGCTCAGCAGGAATACGATGCATGGTTTGCTTTTGCTCAAGCTGCAAAAAAATTAGGAGATGTCGCTGGCAGAAAAATGATATGGCCTACTATGGGGGTAACACCTGGATGGGACTATGATTATGTCCAAGCAGTATACACATCTTCAATAACTGATTATGGTAAAAACTGGACTAACTTTTGGGGTGCAGATAATGAGATGCCTGAATATGAAGCAATGGTTGCAATGGGTGGTGAGTGTGAAAATGAAAGATCATTTACTATAGTTCCAATCAAAAATTAATTTTTAGTTCTAGTATCAAGGAGGCTTTATGCCTCCTTTTTATTTTATAAGGCATAATTAATACATGAATGATTACAAAAAACATATTGCAATTATTGGAGCAGGTATAGGTGGCCTTGCTTTAGGATGTTTTTTAAAAAAACATAAAATAGACTGCGTTATTTTTGAAAGATCATCTTCAATTAAACACCTTGGTGCAGGTATTTCTATTTCTCCAAATGGATTAAATATATTAAAAAAATTAGATTTGATTGATCAAATTAAAAAGATATCAGGTAACCCTAAAAGAGCATATTTTTATAATGAGCTAAAAGAAATAACATCGCTTCCTGTTGATATTGTCACGACATCTCGAGAATCTCTTTACAAAGTATTATTAAATAGTTATTTGTCTAAAAAAGGTGAAATCTTATTTAATCATGAATTAAATGATATTGACTTGCATAAAAAGAAAATTAATTTTACTAATGGATTTTCATTTCATGTTAATCATATTGTTGCAAGTGACGGAATAAATTCTAAATGCAGAAAAATAGCTTTCATGGATGATGATAAACCATTTTACAGTGGATATTCAGTATGGAGATCAATATTATCAATGGATCAAAAAAATATTGAATTTTATCTTGGTAAAAACTTTCATTCAGTTGTATATCCTATCAATTCTAAACAAGTTAGCTTTATAGCTGCCGTAAAAACAGATACTAAAACTAATGAATCATGGAAACAAAAAGGCTCTTTTAATGAGTTAGCAAATGACATTCCAGCTAATATTCTTGAAAGATTTCCACCATTGAAAAATAACAATTTATTTAAATGGGGTGTTTATATAAGGAAGGACATAACAAAACTTTCTAAAGAAAATATAACTTTCATAGGAGATGCTGCACATCCAATTGTTCCATTTATGGGACAAGGAGGTTGTTTAGCTCTTGAAGATGCATATATTTTAGGAGCGTTGTTAATAAAACATAACAAGAATTACAGTTTGGCTCAAAAAATTTATAAAAATAATAGATCAAAAAGAATTAAATATATTCAAAGAAGGTCACTTAACCAAGCGAAACTCAATCATATAAAAAATCCACTTATTTCATCCATAAGAAATGCCATAATGAAATATACACCAATCATGTCATTTATGACGAAAAAGATTTGGGAATACAAACCTATAATTGATTAGAACAAGCAAATCTCATATTAATTGGTTATCAATTTGAAATGTTATAATTAACATATGAATTTTCTCAACAAATTAATTAATAATTTTTTAAATAATAAAGAATCAAAATCTTTACAAAACACACTTGAAATTCCTTCAATTCTTAAAGATTTTGTTGCTGATGAGGTTTTACCTGGACTTAATATTACTCCTGAGTATTTTTGGTATAAATTTGAAGGTCTTCTTGATGATTTTTCTTCAAGAAATAAAGATTTACTCAAAGTAAGATCTGATCTTCAGCAAAAAATTAATGAGTGGCATATAAAAAATAAAGGCGAAAATTTTAATTTCAAAGAATATAAAAAGTTTCTTCAACAAATTGGATATTTAGCTCCTAGGAGTCAAAACTTTTCTATCCAAACTAAAAATGTTGATCCAGAGATAAGAAAAATAGCAGGGCCGCAATTAGTTGTTCCCGTAATGAATGCAAGATTTGCTTTAAATGCTGCAAATGCCAGATGGGGAAGCTTATATGATGCTTTATATGGAACAAATATCATAAGTGAAGATGATGATGCAAAGAGATCAGGAGGATACAATCCAATTAGAGGTGATAAGGTAATTTCTTTTGCTAAAGAATTTCTTGATAAAACTATTCCTCTAAATGAAGGTTCCTTTGACCAAGTAACAAATTTTAGTTTCGTCAATCATGAATTATCTATAACTCTAGAAAACAATAAAAATACATCCTTGCAGCACAATGATAAATATATTGGCTACATGGATAAAGGAAATGGAGCATTTGGTTTATTGTTTAAAAATAATAATTTACATTTTGAAATTCAAATTGATAGATCACATCCAATTGGTCAGGAAGATAAAGCAGGTATAAAAGATATTCTAATGGAGTCTGCAGTAACAACTATTCAAGATTGTGAAGACTCTGTTGCTGCAGTTGATGCAGAAGATAAAATTATTGTTTATAGGAATTGGCTTGGACTTATGAAAGGAAATCTAAAAAGATCTTTTGATAAGAATGGGAAGTATATAACTAGAGAACTTAACAATGATAGAAAATACTTATTAACAAATGGAAAAATGATTTTACTGCCGGGAAGAAGCCTTCTTTTGGTAAGAAATGTTGGTCACTTAATGAAAAATCCAGCAATTAAAGATAAGGATGGGAATGAAGTATTTGAAGGAATTATGGATGCTTTTTTTACTGTTTGTATTGCAATTCATGATCTTATTGGTAATGGAAAGTATAAAAATTCTAAGACAAAAAGTATTTATATAGTGAAACCAAAAATGCATGGTCCTGATGAAGTGCAATTTACATGTGATTTGTTTAAGGCAATTGAGGATATTTTTGAGCTTTCAGCAAACACAATTAAACTCGGCATAATGGATGAAGAAAGAAGAACAACTGTAAATCTCAAAGAATGTATAGAAGTTGCTAAAAATAGAGTTATTTTTATTAATACGGGTTTCTTAGACAGAACTGGTGATGAAATTCATACCAGCATGGAAGCAGGTCCAATGGTAACTAAAGCAAATATGAAGTCTGAGTCATGGATTAATGCTTATGAAAATTGGAATGTTGATATTGGTCTTGAGGTAGGCTTTGCTGGAAAAGCTCAAATTGGAAAAGGAATGTGGCCAATGCCAGATGAAATGCTAGAAATGTTCGAAACTAAAACAATGCATCCAAAAGCAGGAGCAAACTGTGCATGGGTCCCGTCACCAACAGCAGCTACCTTGCATGCACTTCATTATCATGAAATTTTTGTTCAATCTGAACAAGAAAAAATTTCAAAAAGAGAAAAAGCTTCATTAGATGATATTCTGCAAATACCTCTGATAGATAAAGATAACTTTCCTAGTAAGAAGGAAATTCAAGATGAACTCGAAAATAATGTGCAAGGTATCTTAGGGTATGTTGTTCGATGGGTAGATCAAGGAGTTGGTTGCTCAAAGGTACCAGACATTAATAACAAAGGTTTAATGGAAGATAGGGCAACATGCAGAATATCAAGCCAACATATATCAAATTGGCTTTATCACAAACTATGTGATCAGAATCAAGTTATGGAAGCACTTAAAAAAATGGCAAAAGTAGTAGATGAACAAAATAAAGATGATGTGAATTATAAGAAAATGGCACCTTCATATGATGGAATTGCATTTAAGGCTGCATGCGAATTAGCTATAAGTGGGAAAGAACAACCTAGTGGGTACACAGAGCCAATTCTTCATGAAATGAGAATCAAAAGAAAATAATATGCCAAAAGGATTTTGGATTGTTAGGGGTGATGTTTTCAATTTTGAGGAATATTCAAAATATATAAAACTAGCAAGTAAAATTATTAACAAATTTAATGGCAAATTTCTTGTAAGGGGCGGGACACAAACAGAATTTGAACAGCAAGGATATAGTCGAACAGTTGTCATAGAATTCAATAGCTATCAAGAAGCTTTAGATTGTTACAAGTCTGATGATTATCAAAAGGCATTAAACATTGTAAAAATATCTGCCAAAAGGCTAGTTGTAATATCAGAAGGATTGAGTTCAAAAGACTAGTAATAAAATCAAAAAATGCTTGTTTTTATATGTGTAAAAAAAATATTAATTTTTTTTAATAAAAGTGTTGACATGTGAATTGATAGTAGTAATATAACTAATACCAACAGCGTCCGACCAATGACCAACTGCAGACGGGATATTTGGAGAGACGATGAGGGAAGAGACCGAAGGGTGAAAGCACTTGCAAGAGTCGGCGATAAAAAAGAGCTTGCGAAGTCCACCAAGAATTCAAGAGAAAGAATTCGAGGAGCTAAAGAAAATCTCACTTTAGACCCCTGAGGAACTCGAATTTAAGAAAACAGAGCTTGCCTCTGTTTTTTTTTGTCTTGCATATAGGTAAATAATCATTAACATGCATCTATTATTATGAACTTTACTAGATCAAAAATAATTTGCACTGTTGGACCTGCTACAGATAGCATACGTAGTTTACGACAATTACATAAATGTGGAATGAACGTTGTAAGAATTAATATGTCGCATGCTACTCATACCTCAGCCCTAAAAGTTATTACAAAGATTAATAAGATAAACGAATCATCAGATTCTATGCTACCTAAAATTGGTATTCTGCTTGATACTCAGGGGCCTGAGATTAGGACGGGAGATACCTCCATACCTATTGAACTTAAAGTTGGTGACAAAATTAAGCTAACAATTAGAGATGAAATTGATGTTGAAACCTCTTCTATAAAAGTTAATTATAAAGACTTAGTACATAGTGTTGATGTAGGTTCTAGAATATCTGTTGATAATGGCCTTATAAATTTTAAAGTTCTTTCAAAAGATTCTGAAACATTGTTTTGTAAAGTGTTACATGGAGGAAAATTAGGATCTAAACGACATGTAAATTTGCCAGGAGTAAGAGTAAATTTACCATCAATCACTGCTAAGGATATACAAGATATAAATTTTGGCATTAAGCATAATGTTGATTTTATAGCAGCATCGTTTGTACGAAATAAAGAAGACTTAAAAATACTTGATGAGATTTTAAAAGATAAAAAATCATCAGCGAAAATTATTGCAAAGATTGAGAATCAAGACGGATTAGATAATATTGATGAAATTTGTCAATCCGCATGGGGTGTCATGGTTGCCCGTGGCGATTTAGGAATTGAAACCAGCCTTACAGATTTACCAAATATCCAAAGAGATATTATGTATGCTTGTGCAAAATGGGGTAAAAGGTCAATTGTTGCTACTCATCTTCTTGAATCTATGATTAAAAACCCAACTCCAACAAGAGCAGAGGTGACTGATATTGCTAATGCTATATATGAGGGTGCAGATGCTATTATGCTTTCTGGTGAAACAAGTATTGGTAAGTATCCACAAGAATGTGTTGAATTTCTTAAATCAATTTCTTTTAAAACAGAAAAGTTCAAAACTTTAGGTTATGAAAAAAATCTTAATAAAAACACAGATTGGGAATACATTGGAGTGGCTGCAAAAGATTTAGCAGAATCCATTAATGCAGATGGAATTGTTGCTGTTACAAGAACTGGTAAAACAGCAAACTATATTTCAAATGCAAAACCAAATGGAATACCAATTTTTACATTTACAAATAATAAAAGTACCCTGAAGCAACTTTCTCTTGTAGGATCAACACTGCCATTTTATGTCTCAAGGCTTAATAACCATGATAAAACCATGAAAAATGTTGAAAAAGTAATTCAAAAATATTATGGCCACAAACAAAATATGAAGTTCATTATGGTCTCAGGGATTTTTTCTGAAGAACATTCTGAAGCAATACAGATTATAAATTTCTAATAATTATCAATCCTTATTTTGTTACAATAGATTCTTTAATTTCACTAGGGGGAAAGAATGTTTATTACACTGGACTGGCTTGTTGTAGGAGCTTATTGCATTGGCATAATTTCTCTAGCAACCTATGTATCAAGAAATCAATCTGGTTCCGAAAGAAGTGCCGAAGACTATTTTTTAGCTGGTAGATCTCTACCTTGGTGGGCTATAGGAGCTTCACTAATAGCTGCAAATATTTCTGCAGAACAAATAATTGGAATGTCTGGTCAAGGTTTTGTGGTTGGTATGGCAATAGCTGTTTGGGAATTGACTGCAGCAATAGCACTAATAGTAATGGCAAAGTATTTTTTACCATTATTTTTAGAAAAGAGAATATATACAATGCCACAGTTTCTTGAACAAAGATTTGATAAAAGAGTGAGCTTAGTCTTGTCTTTTTTTTGGCTAATCGTGTATATATTTATTAATCTTACCTCTGTTCTATGGTTGGGTTCTCTGGCGATAAATGCATTGACCGGATTAGATTTGTTCAACGGTTTAGTTTTATTGGCATTGTTCTCCCTTGCATACTCCTTATCAGGAGGATTAAAAGCTGTTGCTATGACCGATTTAGTTCAGGTTGTTTTATTAATTTTTGGAGGTTTGGCAGTTTCATATATAGCTCTTGATAAAATTTCAGAATCAGTAAGTATTTTCGAAGGAATGCGGATTGTTGCATCAGAAATGCCTGAAAAATTTGACATGATTCTTTCGAAAGATAATCCCTCATATCAAAATTTGCCTGGGATATGGATATTATTAGGTTTGGGAGTTTGGATAGGACATTTCTTTTACTGGGGGTTTAATCAATATATCACTCAACGTGCGCTTGGAGCGAAGTCTATTAAAGAGGCGCAAAAAGGGGTCATGTTTGCTGCATACTTAAAATTATTAATGCCAATTGTGATTGTTCTTCCTGGAATATGTGCAGCTATATTGTTTCCTGTCTTAGAAAAATCAGATCAAGCCTATCCAACTATGATGTCTTTGTTACCAAATGGTCTTTTAGGTTTAACTTTTGCAGCTCTTATTGCAGCGATTGTGTCTTCATTGGCTTCAATGAGTAATAGTATAAGCACTATTTTTACGATGGATATTTATAGATATTTTAAAGGTGGTGAGATCTCACAATCGAACTTAATTAAGGTAGGAAGATACACAGTGGTTATATCACTTCTGATCGCTTCTTTAGTTGCTCAACCTTTATTAGGAAGTTTCGAATCAATTTTCCAATATATACAAAACTTTACTGGTTATTTTTCACCAGGAATAGTTGTAATTTTCCTAGTTGCACTATTTTGGAAAAAAGCAACTTCTCTATCAGTGCTTATCGCTGCGCTGATATCATTATTTGGATCGATCTTTATAAGCTTACAATTTCCAGATTTACCATTCATCCATAGAATGACAGTAGTATTTTTGCTGTCTGCTATTGGGTGTTGGTTAACAACTTTTTTACAAGGATATAAAGACCAAGAAAAAGCGATTAATTTAAATAATATGGATTTTTCAACTTCTAGAGCATTTAATATCAATACTTTCATTATAGTTGTAGCTCTAAGCATTATTTATATAACTCTTGGATAAAATTTTATGAAAAAGTTATTTTTTCTTGTTTTCTTTTGTGCTTTAACATCAGCAGAAGTTAAATGGTCTGATGCTAACGAATGTGTGCTTCCAGATAATTCTATCTTTATAAATAATATTATTAATAAAATGACTTTAGAGCAGAAAGTTGGGCAAATTATTATGCCTGAAATTAATAACATTACACCTCAAGATGCAAAAAAGTATCATTTTGGAACCATTTTAAATGGTGGAGGCGGGTTTCCTAATCAGAATAAAAATAGCAAGATAAATGATTGGAAAAAACTGAGTGAAAGTTATTATGATGCTTCAACAGAAGTTGATGGAACAAGAATACCAATTCTTTGGGGAACAGATGCAGTTCATGGACATAACAATGTAATTGGAGCAACAATTTTCCCTCACAACATTGGATTAGGTGCAACTAGAAATATAGAGCTAATTGAGTCTATTGGCCAAGCTGTTGCAAAAGAGGTTGTTTCAACTGGAATTATATGGACTTTTGCTCCAACTATTGCTGTTCCTCGAAATGACACCTGGGGTCGAACATATGAAGGTTTTTCTGAGAACACAGATCTAGTCTCAAAACTTGGCCAAAGCTTTATAGAGGGACTTCAAGGAGAAGACAAAGAATTTCTTGATGAATACCATGTGCTTGCTACAGCCAAACATTTTGTTGGCGATGGAGGCACTTTTAATGGAGTTGATCAAGGGAATACAATGATTAATGAACAATCTCTGAAAGATATTCATGGCAAACCTTATTATGATGCTATAGATGCTTGTGCGCTCGCAATTATGGCAAGTTTTAATTCATGGAATGGAAAAAAGATGCATGGAAATAAATATTTATTATCCAATGTTCTAAAAGCTCAGATGAATTTTAACGGATTTATTGTTGGGGACTGGAATGGGCATGGACAAATTCTAGGATGTGAGGATGCAGATTGCCCTAATGCAATCAATGCAGGTGTAGATATTTTTATGGTACCAGAACAATGGGAAGGACTTTATTGGAACACTTATGATCAAGTAAAAGCTGGAATAATTTCAATTGAGCGACTTGACGATGCAATTAGAAGAATTTTAAGTGTTAAAAAACATCTAGGTCTTTTTGATGGAAGGAAACCTCATGAATTTAAGGATAATTTTTTTGGGAACAATGAACATAGAAAAATTGCAAGACAAGCTGTTAGAGAATCAATTGTTCTATTAAAAAACAATGACTCTGTTATGCCTATGAATCCATCAAAAAACTATTTAATTATCGGAAATATGTCAAAACATATCGAAAATCAAATGGGTGGATGGACAGTTACATGGCAAGGCAAGACATGGGAGGGAGTAGAATTAACAAATGCTGATTTTCCTAACACCAAAAGTCTTTATCAATCCATTTACGATTATGTAACTAAATTTGGTGGCAATGTAGAATTTTCATCTGATGGTACATATAAAACTAAACCTGATCATATAATCATGATCTATGGTGAGACTCCATATGCTGAGGGAGAGGGTGATATTGATGATTTAAATTTCAGCAAAAGAAATAAGGAAATTCTTTCAATGATGTTTGAATTGACTTCAAAGGGCTATCCAATAACCTCATTGTTTCTGTCTGGAAGACCATTAGTAGTAAACGATGAACTTAATATGTCTGATGCGTTCGTTAGCTTATGGTTACCAGGAACAGCTATAGAGGGTATTAATGATGTTATATTTTCAAAAAAAGATAATTCAATAAACTTTGATTTCAAAGGAAAACTCTCCTATTCATGGCCAAAGAGGAACTCCCAACATTCAAATGTTGGTAACACTGACTACGACCCACTATTCGCATATGGATATGGCTTAACGTATAAAGATTCAAAATAAATTTACAGAAATGAAAAATATATTATTAGTAGATTTTGGTGGGACCAATATGCGATATGCATTCTCAGAATCTGGATCATCAAAGATTAATAATATTGTAAAGTCTTCCTTCAAAAGGATAAATGAATTTGAAGATCAATTAGAAGATTTAATAAGTTCAAATGACATAAAAATTTTAATAATTTCAATTGCAGGTCCAAAAATTAACAATGAAGTTACCATGACAAATAGAGATTATGTTTTTAATTCAGAAAACTTTAAAGAGAAATATAATTTAAACGAGTGTCACCTCTTAAATGATTGGGAGGCCATAGCACACAGTTATGATTTTGTTGCTGACAGCATAAAGACAATCAAAGATGGAAATAAGTTTAATAATAATACCCTTTTTGTCGGGCCTGGAACTGGCCTAGGGGTTTCATTTTTAATTGATAATATGCTTGTTAGCCCAACTGAAGTAGGAAATACATCAAATTCTCTAAGTTATCTAAGTAAAAATTTTAGTTTTGATATAAATCAAAATATCACCCTTGAAGAAATTGTTTCTGGAAACGGCATAGCTAATTTATTTAAAATAAAGACTAACAAAGATATATCATCTAAAGAAATCTTCAAGATGTATGATGATAAAGATCTTGATGCTCAAGAAATAGTTACAGGATTTACTAGATCTTTTGCAAATGTGCTTTCTGACCTTGCTTTAACTTTTATGCCAGGAAATGGGATTTTACTTGCAGGTAGCTTATCTAGAACATTGTTTAACATTTTGGATAAAGAGCTTTTTATTTGTCATTTTTATGAAAATAAAAAAGCTACTCATAAGGATATCCTAAAAATGATTTCAATTGGGGTAATCTTTAAAGAGCAGTCACCATTATATGGAAATTTAAATTTTTATAATAAATTGAAAAATAAATAAAAATATTAATACATTGTGTATAATCACGTTAATTATGGCAGATAAAAAACAAACCAAAGTATATTTAATACCAGAGGATGAAACTAGAGATAGTCATACCTATCACTATACTGCTATTAAAACTAGAAAGTTTACTCTTGAAAATAAAAAGATGAGATTAAAAAAGTTTAATCCTGTTAAAAGAGTGCATGAATGGTTTGTAGAAGCTAAGCTCCCACCTCATAATTAATCTTTAGTAAGTCTTAACGTTGTAGAAGAAATATCGTCTCTGAAACTTTTCTCTTCAAAACCTGTGCATCGATCTTTAATAACATCAGGGACTGAAATTTGATCTAAAGAAACAAATTTTTTACCAACTTTTCTTCCAAAAACCAAGAAATTAATATTATGATCGTTGAATCTTTGGATGTGTTTAACCATATCATCGTAACTATCATAAAATTTTTCATCAAAAACTCTCATTAAGGTATCTGCGCCAATAATAAACACCGAATTAGGAAACATCTTTGCTTTTTCACTAAAACGCCCCGCTGAAGTAAGTAACCAACTTTCATTATTTTGAAATTGATCTATTGTTCTTTTGATCTCATAGAATGTGAGAGGAGGCTTGTCAGCATTATTTGCGCAAATCTCAAATGTAGTATGAAGTCCTGTTCTTTTCTCAGCAATATTTTTCATTTTCAAATGACCTTCATGCAAAGGATTAAATGATCCAGGAAAAATCAACTCAGGAGTATTTTTAACATTCGAAATGTAATCTACTTTATTATTAAACAGCTTTTTCCATGATTTTTTTGCATCTATTTGTTCGATTTTAATTTCTTCAGCATGATTAGGGAATGGATAATCAAGTCTGCACGAGCTTGCTAAAAGACTTATAGCGTACTCTGCAATAAGTTCCTCTTCTTGTTGACGAGTTCTCGCTCCTTTTTCAAGAAAACACTCAACATATTTTGTATAACTTTCTGTTTGAACAACAATATAAAACTTATGATCACCAAGTTTTGTGTATGTTGTTGCCAAATTTGCTGTAATTGCGAGGCCAATTAAATGTTTCTTTTTAGTTTTTTCTTCAACCTCACAGGATTTCTTATAAGCATTAGCTGCCATGCTAAGACATGTATCTAGAGAGCAGTAATGATCAGGAATTTTCTTCAAGAAAATATTCATCGACTCTTTTGAGTAGGGTATGTAGGATTCAATAATAGTATTACTTGCGCCTGGTACTTCTAATAATGATGAGATGGCATTAGTACCCCCACCACTAGATACAAAAGTTATTTTGTATGGTGACTTGTGAATCTTCTTTATTATTTTTTTTATTTGCTTCAAGAGTCTGTAAATTTTTAAGTATTTTAACCCAATTTTTGATTTTGGTTGTTAGAATTAAAGCATGAATTTAGTTTATAGATTAATGTTTTTGCAAGTACTTTTTTTAAGCACTCTAATCTTTGCTGATGCAAAGATCACCACCTTTGCTTATTGGGACAAACCAGATGTAAATTTATGGTACTCACTCCCAAAAGAGATCAATAAAGACACAAAAGTCTTATTTGTAATTCATGGTGCATCGAGAGACGTTAAACGTTATTTTAGAGCAGCTTACAAAGAGGCAAAAGATAAAAATGTAATTTTGGTTGTTCCTCACTTTAAAAAAGAAGATTTTCGCTATTATTATACCCTAGGCATGTCAACGAATGATGGTGCGATTATTTCAAATGAAAATAAACATTTAACATCTTCCATATCATCTTTCTATAAATATTTTCAAAGTAAATATCAGCTGAACCAAAAGTCATATTTAATATATGGATTTTCGGGCGGATCGCAGTTTGTTCATAGATATATGATGTATGGAGACGATCAAGCCATTGACAAAGCTGCCATCGGAAGTGCGGGTTGGTACACTTTTATTAATAGTGAACCATTCCCATATGGTATTAAAAATAAACCAATTGATAAAGAACGCATGGAAAGATTTATGTCTAGAGAAGTGCTATTTCTTTTAGGTGAAAAAGACAATAATCCAAATCACTCTTCACTAAATTCAAGTAAGGGTGCTATGAATCAAGGTAATAATAGGCTTGAGAGGGGAATTAGATATTTTCAAAATTTGACTAAAGTATCTGAGAAGCTTGAACTATCATTTAGGTGGAGATACAAGCTGGTAAAAGGCTTGGATCATGATACATATGGAATGACAGAAAATGCTTTGCCTTTTTTGCTTTCAGATCAAGAATATGAAAATTAAAGAGTATTTTCTTCAATAAATTCTTCAGCTTTTTCAAAAATCATTTTTTTTCTGTCTACCTTCATATTTGATAATGATCTAGTCATGACTGCAAGCCTTGGATTAGATTCAAAAAATTTTAAATTTCTTTCAACAAACCTCCAATAAAGACCATCAACAACATCACACCAGTCACCTTTTTTATAATTCGACATTCTAAGCATATAACTAGAACCACAAATATATGGTTTAGTAGAAAATATTCCTCCATCAGCATATGAACCCATACCATATACATTTGGAACCATGACCCAGTCATAAGAATCAATATACATTTCCATAAACCATCTATACATTTCATTTGGATTTATACCAGTAAGATTCATGAGATTAGCTATTATCATTAGTCTATTAATATGGTGTGTATATGCATATTCATTTGATTCTTTTATAGCATCATCTAGAGGAGGAATGCCAGTAGATCCTTCATACCAATTATTATTCAGCTTTAATTTATGTGACCAGTAATTTAAATTTTTATACTTCGGCATATTTTCCCAGTAAACACCTTTTATAAACTCTCTCCAACCAAGAACCTGTCTAATAAAACCCTCCACAGAATTAATTGGGATTTTGCTATTAGATTTTCGGTATCTATTTTCTGCTTTTTTTATACAAAATTCAGGATCTAATAAACCAGAGTTTAGATAAGGAGATAGCAAAGAATGAAACATAAATGTGTTGTCTTTGTTAATAGCATCTTGAAAAGAACCATAATTTTCAAAAAATCTGTCTAAAAAATCATCTAAAAGAAGCTCTGCATCTTTGTGACTTGTCGCCCAATTAAAGTTTTCTAGATTTCCAAATGATTTTGGAAAACATTCTTCAACATCAACCATCGTGTTAAAAGTAGTTTTATTTGATTTTAGTATTTTTCTATTTGGTATTTCAGATTTTAATTGTGAAATACCTTTTCTGTTTTCTTTATCAAAATTCCATTTTTCTCCAACTGGTTTTTGATCGTCTGTCATTAAAATATTATATTTTTTTCTTAACCATCTATAGTAATATTCTTGTATTCTAGTTTTCTTATCTGATGCCCATTCTTCAAAATCAGAATCAGATGAAATAAACTTTTTATCATCCAATATTGATAATTCAATATCATTTGATTGGCAAAAAAACATTAAGTCTTTGTAAACTTTAAAGTCAGAGGGTTTTGAAATTAATATTTTATCAAAGTCATTATCATGAATAATATTTTTTAGATATTCAGCCAATCTTCGATTTTCACCCTTTGATACTCTATGATGAATAATATTTTTATGAGTTTGTTTAGATACTAAACTTCTAAATGCACTCAATAATAATACTAATTTATGTTTATGATGTTTTATTTCATAAAAAGTATCGATTGGCTCGTAAAACAATAAAAAATCATTGGTATCTATATCTATAAGAACAGGATTATTCTTAGATAATTGATCTGGAAATATAATACGTAAAGACTTCATTTTTTAATTATAATTCATCATGATGAAATTCTTTTTTAAAACATTAATAATATTTTTTATTTTTTCATGTTCTGACAGTAAAGATAAATCTTTTTTGCAAGCTAACTTATTAGTAAATCCAGAGTATAAATTTTCAGATCAATTTTTGCATTGCAATTTTAATAAAGGCTTTAACGTATTAAATCTTGAATCTTTTTTATCAGGATTTATTGAAGATAAGTTCACTGAAGATATTGATTCATTTGACCTGTCTGTTTTGTTTGCTGATTCAACAAATGTAAATGAATTTATTTTCAAGCTAAGAAATTACTCAAGCAATAATATTTATGAAACTTTTATAGAAAAACTTAGCAATAAAGGTTTTGATGAAATCGCATCTTGTAAATTTAATGAAGAGCAATTAAGAGGCTATTTAGTTTTAGAGTTAGATAAAAAGATTGATAACTCTTCTTATACAAGCGAAATACTAAATTGTAATTATAACGAGGGTTATAATTTTGGAACATTTAGAATTGCTCTTGATAGGTTTGTAAGTGAGATTAAAAAGCAAGATATATTATACGAAGCTGAATATCTTCAAAATGATAAATTAGAATCAAGTTTTATATGGATAAACAAGTATTATGAGGATAATTATTTAGATACGCTTACTGATAAGTGGATTACTAATAATAATGCTTCAGGAATAAAAGAGGAGTTTTCTGAAAATGCGATTTGTGAAGGTTCAAAGATTTATAATTCGTTCCTAATCTCAAAAATATAAAAGTAAATAAGAAGAAATTACACTTCTTTTTGATTATAATCTCTCATCTGAAAGCGGGTGTGGTGTTAATGGCTAGCACAATAGCCTTCCAAGCTATTGGTACGGGTTCGAATCCCGTCACCCGCTCCATTAACTTCTAATTACAGTACCTTTAAAATTAATTCCTTCGAGATTCTGGTTTTGATTACACGAAACCATTGCTTGAGCCTTTGCAGGTAGATCAGTTGATTCCCAAATTTCAGTATCTGAAGCTTTGTCAGCGTCAGAGCCCCATAAATCTAACCAAACAAAATCTGGTTTAGGATCATCAGGCACGAACATTGGCTCGAGAAGCACATACCAATGATAATCAGAGAATGATTCAATGTTAGCTAATTCAGATCGATATGAGTCTAAGTCACTCATTGCGAAACCTTCATTGAAGTTACAAAAGAAAAAAGAATTTACAAATGAGCCAGTATCATTTTGTTTTTTTGGAATCCTTCCTATAGTTGGCTTAAAAAGATAAACATTATCTAAGTCATATTGCATCACTCCATCAATAGCAGTATCCCAATCTGATTGATAGCTACTACCTTCCCAAGCATTCCAACACTCATCCCTTGCAGATTGAGATGTCCATAAATGAACCCATATGAAATCATAACCTTCGTTTGCTACTTCTGGAGTAAGGATATTTGCACCGTTAAGGCTACAATTCATCTCGTCTAGCATTGAATTCCACATAGTAATTAACCCAGCTAAATTTTGTGCAGAAA
>CABZTX010000010.1 GCA_902528875.1 uncultured SAR86 cluster bacterium
ATCACCGCAAAGTATTTGTCTGGTCAAAGAAAAATATCCATTCCAGCCAAAAGATTGAATCCGTCATACGAAAAAATAAAAATAATAAATGCTAGTGAAAATAATCTTAATAAAATCACAGCTGAGATTCCTATTGGTCTTTTTACATGTGTTACAGGTGTTTCCGGCTCTGGTAAGTCGTCATTAATAAATCAAACATTACTTCCCATAAGTTCTTTTATTTTAAACAAATCTAAATTAACTAAAGAAATTATGTGTGAAAAAATTGAGGGTCTTGAGTTTCTTGATAAAGTTATAAGTATTGATCAATCACCAATTGGAAGAACTCCAAGATCAAATCCAGCTACTTATACTGGACTTTTTTCTCATATACGTGATTTGCTATCTCAAACTGTTGAAGCAAGATCAAGGGGTTATAAGCCAGGGAGATTTAGTTTTAACGTCAAAGGAGGAAGGTGTGAAGCATGTCAGGGTGATGGGATGATAAAAGTAGAAATGCATTTTTTAGCTGATGTGTATGTCAAATGTGATGTGTGTGATGGAAAAAGATATAACGAGCAAACTCTTGAAGTTAAATTTAAAGATAAGAATATTAACGATATATTAAATATGACGGTTGAGGAGGCTTTAGAATTCTTTGAAGCACATCCAGCAATTAAAAAGAAATTAGTTACTTTAAATGATGTTGGTCTTGGCTATATTACCTTAGGGCAATCTGCATTGACATTATCAGGTGGCGAGGCTCAGAGAATTAAGTTAGCTAAAGAACTTTCAAAAAGAAGTACTGGAAAAACTTTGTTTGTTTTAGATGAGCCAACAACAGGACTTCATTTTGCAGATATTGAGCTTTTGTTAAAAGTACTTGATAGGCTAAAGAAACAAGGCAATACAGTGGTTGTTATAGAACATAATCTTGATGTAATTAAAACAGCTGATTGGGTTATTGATTTAGGTCCAGAAGGTGGGTCTGGTGGAGGCACTATAGTTGCAGAGGGATCTCCAGAAAAAGTATCTAAAGTGTCAAAATCTTTTACAGGTAAATTTTTAAAGGAAACTTTAAGCTAACTGTTAAGCAGCAGGTTCTTCTTTTAATTCTGGAGTATCATTAGTTTCAGAACTTTCCATATCTCTATCAACTAATTCAATAAATGCCATGTCAGCCTTATCACCAGGTCGGAATCCAGCTTTAATGATTCTTGTATAACCACCTTTTCTTTCAAGAGAATTTTTAGCAATTTCAGTAAAAAGTTTTGCTACTGCTGCATCGGATCTCAGCCTTCTAAATGCAAGCCTTCTATTTGCTACATTGTCCTCTTTCGCAAGAGTTATTAAAGGCTCAATAAATCCTCTCAACTCTTTAGCTTTAGGGAGAGTAGTTTTAATAATATCTCTTTCAATTAAAGCAATTGAGAGATTTTTCATTAACGCTTTTCTATGAGATGAATTCCTATTGAATTTTCTACCAGATTTCTTATGTCGCATTTTTTATCCTACTGGAGGCCAGTTTTCAACATTCATTCCAAGAGATAATTCTTTTGAAGCTAACACATCCTTAATTTCATTTAGGGACTTTTTACCTAAGTTTGGAGTCTTTAAAAGATCAAACTCAGATCTATGAATTAGATCTCCAATTAAGAAAATACTCTCTGCTTTTAGACAGTTTGTAGATCGCACAGTTAATTCCAGCTCTTCTATTGATCTAAGCAAAATAGGATCAAAGTCATTTTGGTCTTTCTTGGCCTCTTGCTCTGCAATTGCATCGAGATCAACAAAGGAACTTAATTGCTGCTGAAAAATAGTTGCAGAATGCTCTATTGCCATCTTAGGATCTAAAGTTCCATCTGTTTCTAATTCAAGAACTAGCTTATCTAAATCAGTTCTTTTTCCAGATCTTGCATTATCAACAGTATATGAAACTCTTCTCACTGGACTAAAAGATGCATCAACCTTGAGAGCACCAATGACTCTTTCTTCATCATCTCTTAAGTCAGCTGGCTCATAACCCCTTCCATTTTTAACTGTTAAAGTCATTTTTAAATTTACTTTATCAACAATTGTAGCTATGTAAAATTCTTGATCTGTTAGCTCTACATTCCCAGGGGCTTCAAAAGAAGCTGCAGTAATATCACAAGGTCCTGTAGCATCCAAGGTTACTTCAGCAGAATCACCTTCAATTAAATTTATTGGCATATCTTTAATATTTAACAATATATCTATTACATCCTCTCTAACACCCTCAATAGTACTATATTCATGACTTATGCCCTCTATAGCAACATCTGTTACTGCTGATCCTGGCATTGAAGACAAAAGAATCCTTCTAAGAGCATTACCCAAGGTATGACCAAAACCTCTTTCTAATGGTTCTAGTGTTACTTTTGACAAAGTGGGTGAGACATCATCCACTTGTATTTCAGTTGGTACTAATAAGTCTATTACTGATGTTTGCATATTTTTCTCCGACTTTAATATTTTATTTTGAGTAAAGCTCAACAATAAGATTTTCGTTTATTTCTGTACTCAAATCAGTTCTGTCAGGAACAGATTTAAATACCCCTTTAAAATTTTTATTATCAACCTCTAGCCAGTCACAATCTTCTCGAGTTGCGGCAATTTTGAGAGCTGCTGATATCCTCAAATGACCTTTTTTAGTTTCTCTTACTTCGATTTCATCTCCAGGTTGAACTTGATATGAAGGAATATTTACTACTTTTCCATTAATTAAAAATGTTTTGTGTGAAACCATTTGTCTTGCTTCTGCTCGAGTTGATCCAAACCCCATCCTGTAAACAACATTATCAAGCCTCTTTTCTAAAAGTGACAATAAGTTTTCACCAGTATTACCTTTTGAGGAGGCAGCTTTTTTATAATAATTTCTAAATTGTTTTTCTAAAACTCCATACATTCTTCTTACTTTTTGTTTTTCTCTTAATTGAAGCCCATAATCGGATAATCTTCCTCTTCTTGCCCCATGAACACCTGGTAAAGTATCCATATTACATTTAGATTCTATAGCTCTTACGCCGCTTTTAAGAAATAAATCTGTGCCCTCTCTTCTTGAAAGCCTTAGCGATGGTCCTCTATATCTTGCCATTTAATACTCCTTTAAACTCTTCTTTTCTTAGACGGTCTACATCCATTATGGGGTAATGGAGTAACGTCGGTTATACTTTTTATTTTAAGTCCACATGCATTTAAAGCTCTTATTGCTGACTCTCTTCCACCACCTGGACCTTTAACTTTAACGTCAAGATTAATCATTCCAAATTCTTTTGCTGTATTTCCAACTTTATCAGCAGCGATTTGTGCAGCAAATGGTGTACTCTTTCTTGAGCCTTTAAAACCTGAACCACCTGATGTGGCCCAACAAATTGTATTGCCCTGTTTATCTGTAATAGTAACAATTGTGTTATTAAAAGAAGAATGGATGTGCGCTACCCCATCTGTGACTATTTTTTTATTTTTCTTTTTACCAGCCATATTATCCTCTCATTGGCTTTTTAGGGCCTTTCCTTGTTCTTGCATTATTTTTAGTATTTTGTCCTCTTGTAGGCAGTTTTCTTCTGTGCCTTATCCCTCTGTATGTAGCTAAATCCATTAGTCTTTTTATGTTTGTACTTATATTTCTTCTTAAATCTCCCTCTACAATATAAGTAGATACAGCAGAACGAATATTCTCAATTTCTTCTTCTGATAAATCAGAAATTTTACGAGTATAATCGATTTTAAGGTCTTCACATATATTCTGTGCGGTCTTTCTTCCGATTCCAAAAATGTGAGTCAAAGAAATCTCAACATGTTTATTTTCTGGAATGTTAACGCCTGCTATTCTAGCCATAATTTATCCTTGCCTCTGCTTGTGTTTTTGATCAGCAGTACAAATCACATAAAGCACACCTTTACGTCTTACAATTTTGCAATTTCTACATATTTTTTTAACTGATGCTTTTACTTTCATATTATCTTCTGTAGTTTTTTAAATTAGTTTTTTTCATTAAAGATGCGTATTGCGATGACATCATATGAGATTGAACCTGAGCCATGAAATCCATTAAGACAACAACAATAATTAAGACTGAGGTACCTCCAACAGATATAGTAGGTGATATACCCGCAAAATTTATTAAAGCTAAAGGCAATAGACATATTAGTGTCAAATAAATTGCTCCAAAAACTGTCAATCTTGCTAAAACCGAGTCGATATAATTCGCTGTTTGCTCCCCAGGTCTAATTCCCGCAATATATGCTCCAGATCTTTTTAAATTATCTGATACATCTTTTGTATTGAAAGTTAAAGCCAACCAGATAAAGCAAAAACTTATTATTAAACCAGCAAAAACCAATATGTATAAAGGTTGGCCAGGATTAAGTGCAAGAGAAAAACTTTGAAGAAAGCTTAGTGACTCATTCTCACCAAACCATGTTGAAAGAGAAGCAGGAAATAATAAAAAGGTACTTGCAAAAATTGCAGGTATTACGCCAGCCATATTTACTTTAAAAGGCAAGTGACTTGTTTGTGCTTGCATTAACTTTCTTCCTTGCTGTCTTTGAGCATAATTCACAGTAATTCGTCTTTGTCCTCTTTCAATGAAAACTACTACTGCTATAACAGCCATTGATAGAACTGCTATTCCAATTAATAGGAGAATACTTAAGTCACCCTGACGAGATTGTTCAAGTGCTTGTCCAATTGCACCAGGTATCCCAGTTAATATGCTAGTTGCAATTATTATTGATATACCATTACCTATACCTCTCTCAGAAACTTGCTCTCCAAGCCACATTAAGAACATAGTACCTGCAACAACAGAAAATACAGCTGAAACAAAAAATGACGGTCCTGGAACATATGCTAAGCCACTTGCTGATAATGTTACTGCAAGAGCAGATGCTTGCACAAAGGCTAATATAGCTGTTCCATATCTTGTATATTGCGTAATAGTATTCCTTCCTGCTTGGCCATCTTTTTTAAGTTCCTGTAAGTATGGTATTGAGTTAGAAAAAAGTTGCATAATAATTGCAGACGAAATGTAAGGGACAACATTTAAAGCAAAAATACTCATTCTCTCTAATGCACCACCAGAGAAGAGATTAAACATCTCAATAATAGTACCTTGATTTTGCTCAAATAAAGCAGCTAGCCTATCCGGATCAATTCCTGGTATAGGTATGTGAGTTCCAATTCTATATACAAGAATTGCAAAGAATACAAAGCGTAGTCTTTTCCAAAGATCACTCATTGAACTTCCTTGATCAGCCATTATTTATTCTCTTCCTTTGTTTGCTTCTTTTCTTCAGTTGCAATAGTTTCTATTATTTTTCCGCCAGCATTTTCAATTGATTTTTTTGCACCTTTTGTAACATTGATGCCTTTAACTACTACTTCCGAATCTAGCTCGGTATTTCCAAAAATCTTTACTTTGTTAACATACTTTCCAATAATTTTTTCAGCTTTTAGTATTTCAATAGTTACTTCTTTCATACCGTTAATATTTTTTACATTAACCCCTTTAAAAGCACTATTAACTCTTGATGTGAAACCGAATTTAGGTAATCTCATTTGGAGTGGCATTTGACCTCCTTCAAAACCAATTCGAACATTACCTCCAGATCTAGATTTTTGACCTTTGTGACCCCTTCCAGCGGTTTTCCCATTGCCAGAGCCAATTCCTCTTCCCACTCTTTTTCTATTTTTAGAGGTTCCAGTATTTGAAACTGAGTTTAAGTTCATTATGTTTTTTTCTAAATCACTCATGGCTAATTTTCTTTTATTTCCAACATATCTGATATTTTATTTATCATTCCTCTGTTGCTTGGACTATCAATAACAGTCACTGTTTGATTAAGCTTTTTAAAACCGAGTCCTTTTATACATAACTTATGATTTTGCATTCTTCCAATTCCACTCTTAATTAACTTTAATGTTATTGTTTTAGATTTATTCATATGATCTCTTCTACCTTTTTATCTCTTCTTAATGCAACGGTATCAGGAGACTCCATATCGCTTAGTGCATTTATTGTTGCTCTGACAACATTTACAGGATTGGTTGAGCCATAACATTTGGCCAAAACATTTTGTACACCTGCTAATTCTAGAACTGCTCTCATTGCCCCTCCAGCAATAATTCCCGTACCTTCAGAAGCAGGTTGCATGTAAACCTTAGCAGAACCATGCTTAGCCTTAATTGGGTACCATAAGGTTGTATTGTTTAAGTCTACTTCTACCATACTTCTTCTGGCATTTTCCATAGCTTTTTGAATGGCGATAGGAACTTCTTTTGCTTTACCTCTTCCAAATCCAACTCTACCATTTCCGTCACCAACAACAGTCAAGGCAGTAAAACCAAAAATTCTACCTCCCTTTACAACTTTTGCAACTCTATTAACTTGAACTAATTTTTCTTCAAGTGCATCGACTTGTTGGTTATTTGGTATGTTTTCTTGTTTCATTAATCTAAAACTCCAATCCTGTTTTTCTTGCTGAATCTGCAAGTGCTTTTATACGGCCATGGTATTTATATCCAGATCTATCAAATACAACTTTTTTAATACCGTTTTTCATTGCTCTTTCTGCAACAACTTTTCCTACTTCTGATGCTCCATCAAGATTATTTGATGAAATTTTTAAATCTTTCTCTATAGTTGAAGCAGAAACAATAACTTTCGACCCAAGACTATCAAAAATTTGTGCATAAAAATGTTTTGATGACCTATAAACACTTAATCTTGGAACCTCTTGATTTCTGATATTTGCTCTAGCTTTTTTAGCCCTTCTTAACCTTGAATTATTTTTAACGCTCATTATGCACCCGCTCCAGCTGCTTTCTTAGCTTCTTTTCTTTTTACCTGCTCATCTGAGTATCTGACGCCTTTGCCTTTATATGGTTCAGGAGGTCTAAATGCTCTTATTTCAGCAGCCACTTGTCCAAGTATCTGTTTGTTATGACTTTTCAAGACTACTTCCGTTTGAGAAGGTGTTTCAACTTGAACATCATCTGGCAATTGATACTTAACAGGATGTGAAAAGCCGAGTGTTAATTCAAGAAGCTTTCCAGATGCTTTTGCACGATAACCCACACCAATTAATTCAAGCTTTTTTTCAAAGCCGACAGAAACACCAATAATCATATTATTTATAATTGATCTTGTAGTCCCAGCCAAAGCAACTGATTTTTGATTAGACTCATCATATGAAACAGTGATAGCATTATCATCTATATTTAATGATATTGATAAAGATAATAAGAAATCTAATTCGCCTTTGCTTCCTTTTACAGTTACATTTTTGTCATCCACAGAAATGTTAACTCCATCGGGAATAATGATTGGATTCTTAGCTACTCTAGACATTAAAATACCTCACACAAAATTTCACCGCCAACATTTTTAGTCTTTGCTTCTCTGTCAGTCATTAGGCCTTGGTTTGTTGATATTATGTATGCACCTAGTCCGCCCTTTACAGCCTCTAAATCAGAAGCAGATGAGTATCTTCTTAAGCTTGGCTTACTTACCCTTTTAATTTCCTTAATTACAGGCATTTCATTAAAATATTTTAATTCTACTGAAATTTGTTTAGCTGAATCAGATTCACTTTCTTTACATGATTTAAGATAGCCCTCTGACACGAGAACGGATATTAGTTCGTATTTAAGTTTTGAAAATGGAACTTCAATATGAGTTTTGCCTCTCATAAGTCCATTTCTTATTCTAGTTAAACAGTCTGCTATAGGATCTTGTAAACTCATATTATAATTACCAACTTGATTTAACTAAACCAGGTATGTCCCCTCTCATCGCAGCTTCTCTTAGTTTGATTCTACTTAGACCAAACTTTCTATAAACCGCATGAGGCCTCCCAGTTACCTGACATCTTCTTACAACACGTGATGGACTTGAATTCCTTGGTAGTTTTTGGAACTTTACTCTCGCATCATACCTTTCTTCACTAGACAAATTTAAATCATTCATCTTTGATTTAAGTAGAGCTCTTTTTTCAGCAAATTTTTCAACAGTCTTAATCCTTTTTACTTCTCTTGCTATCATTGATTTTTTTGCCATATTATTACCTTTGTTTAAATGGAAAATCTAAAACTTTTAGGAGAGCCAATGCATCATCTTTTGTATTTGCTGTTGTATTAATACAAATGTCCATTCCTCTGATATTGTCAATATTGTCATAGTTAATTTCAGGAAAGATAATTTGCTCTTTAATGCCGAAAGAGTAATTTCCTTGGCCATCAAATGATTTTGGATTTAAGCCTCTAAAATCCCTTTCTCTGGGAATAGCAATCATAATAAGTCTCTCTATGAAATCATACATTTTGGATCCCCTAAGAGTTACCTTGCAACCTAATGGCCATCCCTCTCTTATCTTAAAGCTAGCAACAGATTGACGAGCCTTTGTAGTAATTGGCTTCTGACCAGATATTTCAGTTAAATTTTGTAAGGCTGATTCAAGGTATTTTTTATCATTAGCTGCTTCACCTACACCCATATTAATCACAACTTTTTTTAACTTTGGAACAGCCATAATATTTTTAATATCCAGTTCTTTTTGGAGAACTGGTCTAAGCTCTTTATTAAATCGTTCTTTTAAGTTAGCCATTTACTTAATTTCCACTCCATCAGATTTATATAATCTAATTTTTTTTCCTTTATCATTATTAGAGTATGTAATCTTATCTTTAGATTTCTTTTTAGGATTCCATATCGCCAAATTTGATAAATCTATTGCAGCCTCTTGCTCAACAACGCCGCCAGTTACACCTAGCTCTGGATTAGGTTTTGTATGCTTCTTAACCATATTTAGTCCAGTAACAATTCCTCTATTCTTATTTTTTATAATTTCTCTTAGAGTACCTTTTTTGCCAAGATCTTTTCCTGCTATAACTATTACCTCATCGCCAGATCTTAATTTTGTTGGTGTTACAGTATTACGCATATTTATATGACCTCAGGTGCTAGTGATAATATTTTCATATGTTTACCGTCTCGAAGTTCTCTTGTCACTGGTCCAAATACACGTGTACCAATAGGAGCTTTTTGATTATTTATTAAAACAGCTGCATTTTCATCAAATTTTATTAATGAGCCGTCCTTTCTTCGGACTCCTTTTCTAGTTCTAACTATCAAAGCATCAACAACTTGACCTTTTTTTACCTTACCGGTAGGAATAGCTTCACGTACAGCAACTTTAATGACATCTCCAATATTTGCATATCTTCTTTTAGAGCCACCTAAAACCTTAATACACATAACACTTCTTGCTCCGCTGTTATCTGCAATATTTAGTAACGATTGCATCTGTATCATTATTTTTTCTCCTGCAAAAAATCTGTTACTACTTCGTTAGAAACTAAAACCCATGTTTTTTTCTTTGATATTGGTCTACATTCTTTAACTGAAACAATATCACCAATCGATGCTACATTTTTTTCATCATGAGCATGAACTTTAGTAGCTCTTTGTACAACTTTTCCGTATAAAGGGTGTTTAACCTTTCTCTCAACTTTTACTGTAATTGTTTTATCAGCCTTATCACTTGTTACAATGCCTGTGAGGATTCTTGGGTTCGTTGTTTTCATTATCCTTTATCCTCAGTTTTGATTTCATTTATGACTGTTTTAATTCTCGCAATATTTTTTCTCGCTTTTAATAGTTCACTAGTCTCATTTAATTGGCCAGTTTTATGCTTTATTCTCAAACTAAATTGTGCTTCTCGAGCAGAGATTAATTCAGCATTAAGTTGATCTATTTTTTTCTTTCTTAAATCTGTTATTTCTTTATTCATTATATTTTTACTTTATAAAATGAGTTTTGATTGGTAGCTTTGCAGAAGCTAACCTAAAAGCTTCTCTTGCTAGTTTCTCTTCAACTCCAGCCATCTCAAACATTATTTTTCCTGGTTGAACTAGAGCAACCCAGTATTCAACATTTCCCTTACCTTTTCCCATTCTTACTTCAAGTGGTTTTTTTGTAATTGGTTTATCTGGAAAAACTCTAATCCAAATATTTCCACCTCTTTTTATATATCTTGTCATTGCTCTTCGAGCAGCTTCGATTTGTCTTGCAGTTATTCTTCCTCTATCTGAAGCAACTAAGCCAAATCTCCCAAAAGCTATTGAATTACCATTCTGAGCAAGGCCTCTATTTCTGCCTTTATGCATTTTTCTAAATTTTGTTTGTTTAGGTTGTAGCATTTTTAATTAGTCCCAAGGTTACTTTTATACGGATCTTCTGTTATTTCACCCCTAAATACCCAAACTTTAACACCAATAATTCCATAAGTAGTTAAAGCTTCAGCTGTTCCATAGTCAATATCAGCTCTCAAAGTGTGCAAAGGAACTCTTCCTTCTCTATACCACTCAGTTCTCGCAATTTCAGCACCATTTAATCTTCCAGAAACCTCAACTCTAACGCCTTTTGCGCTTTGTCTAAGTGCGCTCTGAACTGTTCTTTTCATTGCACGCCTATACATGACTCTTTTTTCAAGTTGTTGAGCTACCCCTTCAGCTAAAATATGTGCATCTAGATCTGGTTTTTTTACTTCCTTAATATTAATTTTTGAAGGTCCTTTTACAATTTTTTGAACGGCTTTTTTAAGGTTTTCAATTTCTTCTCCTCTTTTTCCTATGATGATACCTGGTCTAGAGGTATGAATATTTACTATAAAGCTATCGGCAGTTCTCTCTAACTCAATTTTGCTAATTGATGAATTTTTTAGCTTCTTTCCAAGATAATCTCTAACTTTTAAGTCCTGAATCAAGTTACTTGAAAAATCTTTACCTTTTGCATACCAATTAGCATTCTGTTTCTTTGATACACCGAGTCTAAAACCTGTTGGATTAACTTTTTGGCCCATTATTTTGCTTCCTCTGTTAAGATAATCTCAATATGGCATGTTGGTTTGATGATTCTATCTGCTCGCCCTCTTGCTCTTGGTTTCATTCTTTTCAATCTCATACCTTGATTAACAATGATTGACTTAATTAATAGTTTATCAATATCTGAATTACTATTATTCTCTGCATTTGCTATAGCTGATTCGAGTAATTTTTTTATTACAGAGGAACCTTTTTGCTTATCGTAAATAAGAAAATCCATAGCTTGGTCAACTCTTTTACCTCTAATTTGATCAGCAACAAGTGCAGCTTTTTGTGGAGATAGTCTTGTTCCTTTTAAATATGCTCTAGTATCCATTATTGAGCCTTCCTATCACCTGAGTGAAGCTTAAATGTTCTTGTAATAGCAAATTCTCCTAGCTTATGACCAACCATGTCTTCGTTAATAAACACAGGGATGTGTTGTCTTCCGTTATGAACAGAAATTGTTAATCCAACCATAGATGGAATTACCATAGATCTTCTAGACCAGGTTTTAATTGGTTTTTTATCATTACTAGCATTAGCAGCATCAACTTTTTTTGATAAAGATAAATCTACAAATGGTCCTTTTTTTAATGATCTAGGCATTTATTTTTTACCTCTTCTTCTAATTATTAACTCGTTGGTTCTTTGATTTTTCCTTGTTTTATATCCTTTGGTCGGGACACCCCAAGGTGTAGAAGGATGCCTTCCACCTGATGTTCTTCCTTCACCACCTCCATGTGGATGGTCTACTGGATTCATAGCTACCCCTCTGACAGTTGGTCTTACACCTCTCCATCTTTTTGCACCAGCTTTACCTAAAGATTTGAGATTGCTTTCTTGATTAGAAACAACACCTAAGGTTGCTCTGCATTCCCAAAGTACTTTTCTAGTCTCACCAGACTGCAATCTCAAGGTTGCATAAATGCCCTCTTTAGCAATCAGTCTTGCAGATGTTCCAGCGCTTCTTGCGATCTGTGCACCTTTCATGGGTTTTAATTCAACACAATGAACATTTGTACCTAAAGGTATATCTTTAAGTTTCATTGAATTTCCTACTTTAATCTCACAGTTTTCTGAAGAAATCACTTCGTCACCAACCTTAACTTTAGATGGAGCAATAATATAGTTTTTCTCACCATCTTTATACTTAAGAAGTGCTATGTGAGCAGACCTATTTGGATCATACTCAATTCTTTCTATAACAGCAGGTATATCAAATTTGTTTCTCTTGAAGTCAATTATTCTATAGTTTTTTTTGTGTCCTCCGCCTTGGTGCCTTACTGTAATTCTTCCATAATTATTTCTTCCACCTTTTTTATTTTTTGATTCAGTCAAACACTTAAGGGGTCTCCCCTTGTAAAGATCCGACTTTATAGAGATAACTCCTCTTCTTCCTGGGCTTGTTGGTTTTGCCTTTAAGATTGCCATTAGTTAATGCCCTCAAACTGTATATCAGAATCTTTGCTAATAGAAACAAAAGCTTTTTTGTAATTTGATTTTTTATATACACCAAATCTATTTCTTTTATTTTTACCTTTTACAATTGAGGTTGTTACTTTTAAGACCTTTACCTTAAAAAGCTTTTCAACTGCCATTTTAATTTCTCTTTTAGTCGAATCTAAATCAACTTTAAAAACTATCTGTTTTAGACTTTCACTTAAGTTAGCTGTTTGCTCAGTTATTATTGGTGATTTTATTAAAGTGAATAGCTTTTCTTTATCCATTTATCCACTCCTCTATATGCTTAAGCGCCTTACTTGTTACAGCAACCTTTTGAGGTTTAAGTAAATTCACTGGATTTATTTCCCTATAAGTTATTACATCAACATTTGGTATATTTCTTGCAGACAAATATAAGTTCGTGTCTAGCTCTTCGGTAATGATAAGGACTTTACTAAGTGAAAATTGATTTAAAAAGTTAGCAATATCTTTTGTTTTAGGCTTGCTTAAAACAGGCTTCTCAATTGCAACCAATCTATTTTGTCTTACGAGCTCAGAAAATATCGATTTGATCGCGGCTCTATACATTTTTTTGTTAATCTTTTTGTTGAAATTTTTTGGTCTTGAAGCAAAGGTAACTCCGCCACCTCGCCACAATGGACTTCTGATTGTTCCTGCTCTAGCTCTTCCAGTTCCTTTTTGCCTATATGGTTTCTTACCACCTCCGCGTACTTCTGATCTATTTTTTTGTTTAGAACTTCCTTGTCTTGAAACTGCCATAAAACTTACTAATGCTTGATGAATTAGTGATTCATTAAACTCTTTGCTAAATACTTCATTTGAAATTGAAATATCCTTTGTATTGGTGTTTGATAAGAATTCTATTTTCATTATTTTTTAACAGATGGTTTAATTTTAATCTGTGACCCATTAAATCCTGGAACAGAGCCTTTTATATAAATTACATTATTTTCAACGTCTATTTCGACAATTTTTAAATTCTGAACTGTTTTTTTGACATTTCCCATTTGACCAGACATTTTTTTTCCCTTCCATACTCTACCTGGTGTTTGGCATTGACCAATTGAGCCATGTGCTCTATGAGAAAGTGAATTACCGTGAGTAGCATCTTGCATTGAAAAATTATGCCTTTTTATAACACCAGCATATCCTTTACCTTTAGATGTTCCTGAAATATCTACATACTGACCTACCTCAAAAATATCGGCGGTAATTTGATTTCCAATTTCAAAAGAAGATTCATTTTGATTAGTAATTCTAAATTCAGCTAATGACCCTGGTGTGATATTAATTTTTTTGAAGAATTCTATTTGTGATTTATTAAGATTATTAGATTTTTCTATTTTAGATAGTTGAATAGCGTCATAACCATTCTTTTCATTTGTTTTAATTCCAGAAATAAAATTTCCGCAAACTGAAACTGCGGTAACAGGCACTGATTCGCCGTCTTCAAGAAAAAGACGTGACATACCAGATTTTTTACCTATCAAGCCTATGCTCAATTTAATCTCCTTTTACGGGGCTATAAACCCTCTATGGCCGCATTTGCGTTAAAATTATTGCCCTAAGCTTATTTGAACATCTACCCCTGAGGATAGATCAAGTTTCATTAAAGCATCAACTGTTTTATCAGTTGGTTTGACAATGTCCATTAATCTTTTATAAGTAACAATTTCATATTGATCTCTTGCATCTTTATCTTTATGCGGTGATATCAAAATAGTTGTTCTCTCTTTCTTAACTGGTAAAGGTATTGGCCCGTTTATTACAGCGCCTGTTTTTTTTACAGTTTCAACAATTAACTTTGCTGAAGCATCAATTAATCTGTAGTCAAAAGCTTTTAGCCTTATTCTAATTGATTGATTATCCATATACTTATTTTTACCTATTAAAAAACTCTAATTTTTACACTCTAAAATTCTTAAAATGTGGCGTATTCTAAGCTTCTTAAAGCATTAATGTCAACTTTATATTGTAGATTTACGGATATTGTTTTTATGAAGTTTTTAGCTCTTCTGCAATATTCTTTGGAACTTCACCATATTTTGTAAATTCCATTGTAAAAGTAGCTCTGCCTTGGGTCTGAGATCTTAAATCAGTTGCATAACCAAACATTTCAGCCAAAGGAACTTCTGATGAAACTTCTTTACCTGAAGTAATATCTTCCATTCCCAAAATTATGCCTCTTCTTCTATTGAGGTCTCCAACAACATCACCCATATGCTCTTCAGGGGTTACAACAACAACCTTCATAACTGGTTCAAGTAAAGATGGTTTAGCTTTATTTGCACCATCTTTTAATGCCATGGATCCAGCAATTTTAAATGCCATTTCGTTAGAATCTACATCATGAAAGGAACCATCATAAAGAGTAGCTCTTAGAGCAAGCAAAGGATAACCAGCAATTACACCATTTTGCATTTGTTCTTGAATACCTTTATTCACTGCAGGGATATACTCTTTAGGTATTACTCCACCGACAATTTTATCAACAAACTCATATTCATCATCAAGTCCTAATGGTTCTAGCTTAAGCCAAACGTGTCCATATTGGCCCTTTCCACCACTTTGTCTTACAAATTTACCTTCAACCTCTACTTCTTCCTTAATGGTTTCTCTATATGCAACTTGAGGTTTTCCTATATTTGCTTCAACTGAAAATTCCCTTCTCATTCTGTCAACTAAAACATCTAAATGGAGTTCACCCATACCAGAGATGATTGTTTGCCCAGACTCTTCATCGCTTGTCACTCTGAATGAAGGATCTTCCTGAGCTAACTTACCTAGAGCTAAAGACATTTTTTCTTGGTCTTGTTTTGATTTTGGCTCTACCGCAACAGAAATAACAGGTTCAGGAAAATCCATCCTTTCAAGTACTATAGGTTTGTTAGAGTCAGATAAAGTATCACCAGTTGTTATATCTTTTAAGCCAATACAAGCTGCTATATCTCCTGCTCTAACTTCCTTGATTTCCTCTCTGTTGTTTGAATGCATTTGAACCATTCTACCAACTCTCTCTTTTTTTGAACGGGTAGTATTCATAACACCATCACCTACACTTAAAACACCAGAATAAACTCTAATAAAAGTAAGGGTTCCAACAAATGGATCTGTTGCTATTTTAAAAGCCAGTGCAGAAAACGGTTCTTCATCAGACGATGATCTTGTATCAGGTATCTCTTCTTCTTCATTATTGTTAGGAATTACACCTTCGATGGCTTTAACTTCATCAGGAGCTGGTAAAAAATCAATTACAGCATCGAGCACAGCTTGAACACCCTTATTTTTAAAAGCCGAACCACAAAGAGCAAGAATAATTTCATTGTCTAATGATCGTATTCTAAGACCCTCTTTAATTTGATCTGCAGTTAGCTCACCAGATTCGAGATATGCATCCATTAATTCTTCATTCGCTTCAGCTGCAGCCTCCAACATTTCTTCACGTAACTTAGTACATTTGTCAAGAATATCTTCAGGAATCTCTGCAGAGTCGAAAGTTAGACCTTGATCATCTTCATTCCAGTATATTGCACGCATTTTAATAAGATCCACAACACCTTTAAAATCATCTTCAGATCCAATGTTGTATTGGATAGGCACAACATTTGCCTGAAGTCTGTCTTTAATTTGTTCAACTACCTTTTCAAAATTTGCGCCAGCTCTATCCATTTTATTAACAAAAACAATTCTTGGAACTTCATAGCGATTTGCTTGCCTCCATACTGTTTCAGATTGAGGTTCAACACCTGATGTACCACAAAATACTACAACTGCACCATCAAGAACCCTCAGAGAACGCTCAACCTCAATTGTAAAATCGACGTGCCCAGGTGTATCTATTATGTTAATTCTATGTTGAGGGAATTGTTGCTCCATGCCACTCCAGAAACATGTAGTAGCAGCTGATGTAATTGTAATACCTCTTTCTTGCTCCTGTTCCATCCAATCCATAATAGCAGCACCATCATGTACTTCTCCAATTTTATGAGATAGGCCAGTGTAAAATAGTACCCTTTCGGTAGTCGTTGTTTTGCCAGCATCAACATGTGCACAAATGCCAACATTTCTATACTTATTTAAAACGGTATCTCTAGCCATAATTTATACTTAATTTTTATTTAGAATCTAAAGTGTGAAAATGCTTTATTTGCTTCAGCCATTTTATGAACATCTTCTCTTTTTCTGTATGCAGAGCCTTTCTTCTGTGATGCGTCTTGTAATTCACCAGCTAATCTTAAATCCATTGACTTCTCGTTACGTTTTCTTGCAGCCTCCACAATCCATCTCATTGCTAATGCTTGTCTTCTAGATGGTCTTATCTCTACAGGAACTTGATAATTTGCTCCCCCAACTCGTCTTGATTTTACTTCAACAACTGGACTTACTTCTTCAAGAGCTTTTGTAAATATCTCTAGAGGGTCATCTTTAGAAGTCTTAGTAATTTGGTCAAATGCCCCATAAACTATTTTTTCTGCAACAGATTTTTTACCATCTTTCATAAGATTATTCATGAATTTTGCTAAGACAACGTCTTTATATTTTGGATCAGGTAAGACTTTCCTTTTTTCCGGACTTCTTCTTCTTGGCATAGTTATTTACCTTTTTTTGCCCCATATTTTGAACGTCTTTGTTTTCTATTTGCAACACCCGACGTGTCTAAAGTTCCTCTTACAGTATGATATCTAACACCAGGTAGATCTTTTACCCTTCCACCTCTGATAAGGACAAGTGAATGTTCTTGTAAATTATGTCCTTCTCCTCCGATATATGATGTAACTTCAAAACCGCTTGTTAATCTTACTCTGCAAACTTTTCTTAAAGCTGAGTTAGGTTTCTTTGGTGTTGTTGTGTATACACGAGTGCAAACACCTCTTCTTTGAGGACATGCTTTAAGAGCAGGTACATCTGTCTTTTTAACCTTTGGTTTCCGAGTTTTCTTAATTAACTGATTTACTGTTGCCATAATATTTTATATATAGGGCGCGATTTTATATAGGTCATTAGTAATGGTCAACATTATTCTTCATCATTTTCTTGAAGTTCTTGTCTAAGTGCAGCTTCTATATCATCATCAGACAGTAATTGTTCCTCAAAGTCACCTTGAGCTTTGCTTCTCAGTCTATCATGAAACTCCATTCCAGTTCCGGCAGGAATTAGTCTTCCAACAACAACATTTTCTTTTAAGCCTCTTAAGTGATCTTTTTTTCCAGTAACGGCTGCCTCAGTAAGCACTCTGGTAGTTTCTTGGAAAGACGCTGCAGAAATAAATGAATCAGTTGCAAGAGATGCCTTTGTTATCCCAAGTAAAACTCTTTCGAATGAAGCTGGAGTTTTTCCATCAGACTCAACTTTGGCATTTTCTTCAATCAGCTCAGAGTAACTAACCTGATCACCTTGAATAAACTTAGTATCTCCTCCATGAATCACTAATGCCTTTCTCAGCATTTGCCTTAATATGGTTTCAATATGTTTATCGTTTATTGAAACACCTTGGAGCCTGTAGACGTCTTGAATTTCATTTACAATAAAATTGGTAAGATCAGGGATTCCTTTTAATCTCAAAATATCATGTGGGCTTAGCGGCCCTTCAGATATGACATCTCCTTTACTAACTTTTTCTCCTTCAAAAACATTTAAAGTTCTATGTTTGGGAATTAGCATTTCAATATTATCAGATTTTTTTGAAGCTCCTTCAGGGGTTATGACCAATCTCACCTTACCTTTAGTTTCTTTACCAAAAGAAATTATTCCTGATTCTTCAGATAAAACTGCTGCATCTTTTGGTTTCCTTGCTTCAAATAAGTCAGCAACTCTTGGAAGTCCACCGGTGATGTCCTTGGTTTTTGAAGCGACTAAAGGCATTCTTGTTATGACTTCACCAGCACTTATTTTTTGTCCATTAGATAAATTTACAAGCCCTCCAGCAGGTAGTGGATAAATTGCAGGTTGCTTAAAATCGCCTATTAAGACCGGATTTCCTTTAGAATCTACTATTTCGATTGTAGGAACTTGATCTCTACCAGCAGATGGTCTATCAGCTACTTCAATAATTTCAATACTTGACATTCCAGTAAGTTCATCTGTTTGTTCTCTTACAGTTACTCCATCATCAATATCAATAAATTTTACTTTCCCTGATGTTTCAGAAACTATTGGTCTAGTGTAAGGATCCCAAGATGCTACTTGTGTTCCTTCTCCTACATTTGCATTGTTTCCTACTTGTAGGGTAGCTCCATAAGGTACTTTATATTGCTCAACTATTTTTCCAGAAGAATCTGTCAAGTAGCATAGCGCATTTCTTGAAACAACTACCTCTAATTTATCTTTATTAGTAACTGTCTTGATATCTTCAGAAAAGTTGATAATTCCATCATTTTTATTGTAAATAGCATTGTCTTCGGATGAGCTTGAGGCCGCTCCACCAATATGGAAAGTTCTCATTGTTAATTGAGTTCCAGGCTCACCAATAGATTGAGCAGCAACCACTCCAACCGCTTCTCCTCTATGAACTAGATGGCCTCTTGCCAAATCTCTTCCATAACACATTGCACAAACTCCAATTGAAGCTTCGCAAGTCATTGGAGATCTAATTTTTAAACTTGAGATATTCAAATCTTTGATGATCTGAAGCGCATCTTCATCAAGCATTGTGTTTCTTGGAAATAGCTCTTTTCCATCATTATCAAAAATTGGCTCAGCTATTACTCTACCAAGTATTCTGTCAGTGAGAGCTTGAATAATTTCACCTCCATCAATTATTGATGTCACTACAATTGATTCTTTAGTTCCACAGTCTTCAATATTAATAACAGAATCCATAGATACATCACACAGCCTTCTTGTTAAGTATCCTGAATTTGCAGTTTTTAAAGCTGTATCTGCTAGTCCTTTTCTAGCGCCGTGAGTAGAAATAAAATATTGAAGCACGGATAAACCTTCTCTAAAGTTTGCAGTAATTGGTGTTTCAATGATTGATCCATCTGGTTTTGACATTAATCCCCGCATTCCAGAAAGCTGTCTTATTTGAGCAGGTGAACCCCTTGCTCCTGAGTCAGCATATATGTAAACAGAGTTAAAGGATGATTGTTTAACATTATCTCCTTGAGGTGTTTTCACATCTTCAGTGCTAATCTTCTCCATCATTGCTTTAGCAACTTGTTCATTTGCTCTTGACCATATATCAATAACTTTATTGTATCTTTCACCTCTAGTAACCAAACCTGAGTCAAATTGTTTTTCAATTGCTTTAACTTCTTTCTCAGATGCATCGATTATCTTAGCTTTTTCATCAGGTATAACAAAATCATTTACACCGATAGAAGAACCTGATCTCGTTGAAAAATCAAACCCTAAATACATCAATTGATCAGCAAAAATTACTGTCTTTTTTAATCCTGCTTTTCGATAAGAAAGATCAACAAGTTTTGAGACAAGTTTCTTATTTAAAACATTATTAATATTTTTGAAGCCTACTTCTTTTGGAGTAATTCTCCAAATTAATGTTCTTCCAACTGTTGTATCTTCAATAGAACTATTGCCATCTTTATCATTGATTCTAACTTTTATAGAAGAATGAATTTCAAGACTTTCAGTCTCATAAGCTCTTAAAACTTCATCCGGATTACTGAATACTCTATCTGTTTTTGGAGCATTAGCATTATCTCTTGTCATATAATACAAACCAAGAACTACATCTTGTGTTGGATTAATAATTGGAGAGCCATCAGCTGGTGATAATATATTGTTCGTCGACATCATTAGTGCTCTTGCCTCTAATTGAGCTTCAAGTGTTAAAGGAACATGAACTGCCATTTGATCACCATCAAAGTCTGCATTAAATGCAACACAAACTAGAGGATGAAGTTGGATAGCCTTTCCCTCAATTAGCTTTGGTTCAAAAGCTTGAAGCCCAAGCCTATGAAGTGTAGGTGCTCTATTTAACAAAACTGGATGTTCTCTGATTACCTCTTCAAGAACCTCCCAGACCTCAGGTGTTTCTCTTTCAACAAGTTTTTTTGCAGCTTTTATAGTTGTTGCTAATTCTCTGTTTTCTAATTTTCCATAAACAAATGGCTTAAATAACTCTAATGCCATTTTCTTTGGTAAGCCACATTGATGAAGTTTCAAATTTGGTCCAGATACAATTACAGATCTACCAGAGTAATCAACTCTCTTACCAAGAAGATTTTGTCTAAATCTTCCGCCCTTGCCCTTTATCATATCAGCAAGTGATTTTAGAGGTCTCTTATTAGTGCCCGTTATAACTCTTCCTCTTCTTCCATTATCTAGAAGCGCATCTACAGATTCTTGTAACATTCTTTTTTCGTTTCTAACAATAATTTCAGGAGCATTTAGTTCAAGAAGTCTTTTTAATCTATTATTTCTATTAATTACTCTTCTATATAAATCATTTAAGTCAGATGTTGCAAAACGTCCACCTTCTAATGGAACTAAAGGCCTAAGATCAGGCGGTAAAACTGGAAGAACGTTCATAATCATCCATTCTGGTTTATTACCAGAATCTTTAAAAGCTTCGAGAAGTTTTAATCTCTTTGATAACTTTTTTAGTTTGGTTTCAGAATTTGTCTGAGGAATCTCTTCTCTTATTTCTCTTATTTCATCTTCAATATCTAACTCTTCTAATAGAACTTGAACAGCTTCAGCCCCCATTCCTGCAGAAAACTCGTCACCAAATTCTTCATATTTTTCAACCCATTCTTCTTCTGTAAGAATCTGACCTTTTTCAAGAATAGTTAAACCGGGATCTGTAACAATGTAGCTTTCAAAGTATAGAACTCTTTCAATTTCTCTTAATGTTACATTTAGTAAAAGACCGATCCTTGAAGGGAGTGATTTAAGAAACCATATGTGCGCCACTGGTGCAGCCAAATCAATATGCCCCATTCTTTCTCTTCTTACTTTAGCCAAAGTAACTTCAACGCCACATTTTTCACAAACAACTCCACGATGCTTCATTCTTTTGTATTTTCCACAAATACATTCATAATCTTTTACAGGACCAAATATTTTTGCACAAAATAAACCATCTCTTTCAGGCTTAAATGTCCTATAATTAATTGTCTCTGGTTTTTTAACTTCTCCAAAAGACCAAGATTTAATCACTTGAGGTGAAGCTAAACCTGCTGAAATAGTTGTAAAATCTTCCTGGCCAGTTTTTAATGAATTTAATAAATCTTTCAAATTTTATCTCCTAATTTTCTAAATCTAAATCAATATTAATGCCTAAAGATTTAATTTCTTTGCTAAGAACATTAAATGATTCAGGAACGTTTGCATCCATTTCATAACTACCATCAACAATGTTCTTATACATTTTTGTTCTTCCAGAAACATCATCCGACTTAACAGTTAGCATCTCTTGTAGCGTGTATGATGCTCCATATGCTTCTAGCGCCCATACTTCCATTTCTCCAAATCTTTGACCACCGAACTGAGCTTTACCTCCCAATGGCTGCTGGGTAACCAAGCTATAGGATCCTGTAGATCTCGCATGCATTTTATCGTCAACAAGATGATTGAGTTTTATAATATACATATATCCAACTGTGACGGGGCTATCAAATTTAGTACCTGTTCTTCCATCATATAAAGTAATTTGTCCAGATTCTGGAATATCAGCAAGTTTAAGTAAATCTTTAATTTCGCTTTCTTTTGCTCCATCAAAAACAGGAGTTGCAATAGGAAGACCATTTCTTAGATTTTTTGCAAGCTCAATAATCTCAGCATTACTAAAAGAATTAATATCCTCTTTATTTGTAGCATTTTTATTGTACAAGTTGTCTAAGTATGCCTTGAGTTCAGCTGGTTTAGCATTTTCTTTAATCATAGAATCAATTTTCTTACCAATTCCCATTGCAGCAGAACCCATATGAGTTTCAAGAATCTGTCCAACATTCATTCTTGAGGGAACTCCAAGTGGATTTAAAACAATATCAATTGGATTTCCTTGATCATCATATGGCATATCTTCAACTGGCATAATCTCAGATATCACACCTTTATTTCCGTGTCTTCCTGCCATTTTATCACCAGGTTGTATCCGTCTCTTAATAGCAAGATACACTTTTACAATTTTAATAACTCCAGGTGCTAAATCATGACCTCTTATTATTTTTTCCTTTTTTTCCTCATATCTAGTTTTAATATCTTTAATATATTGTTTATATGCGGTTTCAGTATCTTCAATAGTTTTATTTGCAGCTTCGTTATCAGTTCTAATGGAGAAAATATCATTGATGTTAAGTTCACTTAGCTTATCTGTGGTTAATAGCTCAGCTTTCTTTATGCCATTACCTTTTAATGCTTTTTTTGATTTAAGAAGTTCTGACAATCTTGCTTTTGTAGCATTTTCTACAACCGCAGCTTCATCATCTGCATCCTTTTTGGATTGATCTAAATGATCTTGTTCAATTGCTAAAGTTCTTTCATCTTTGTCAACACCATCTCTTGTGAAAACCTCGACTCCTATTACTGTTCCTTTTGAGCTGGATCTTTGTGATGTATCCTTAACATCAGAAGCTTTTTCTCCAAATATAGCTCTTAACAATTTCTCTTCAGGTGAAAGTTGTGTTTCACCTTTGGGTGTAATTTTTCCAACTAAAATATCTCCTGGCTCAACTTCAGCTCCAACATAAACGATCCCACAATCATCAAGTTTGTTTAACGACCCTTCTCCAACGTTTGGAATATCAGCTGTAATTTCTTCAGAACCAAGTTTAGTGTCTCTTGCTATAGATACTATTTCTTGAATATGAATTGAAGTAAATCTATCTTCTCTTGCAACTTTTTCTGATATCAAAATAGAGTCCTCAAAGTTGTAACCATTCCAAGGCATAAAAGCAATTCTTATGTTTTGTCCTAAAGCAAGCTCACCATTATCGATAGATGGCCCATCAGCTAAAATATCATCTCTTTTCACAATATCTCCTGCTTTCACGATTGGCTTTTGATTAATACAAGTATTCTGATTTGATCTTGTATATTTAATCAAATTATAAACATCAGAAGCTGACTTAGATTTTTTGTCAGTAACTCTTACAACTATTCTTGACGCATCTACACTTTCAACTACGCCTGAATTTCGTGCAACAATACAAACCCCAGAATCCCTTGCAACTACAGTTTCTAAACCTGTTCCAACCAAAGGCTTTTCTGCTCTAAGCACTGGTACAGCTTGTCTTTGCATATTTGAACCCATTAATGCTCTATTAGCATCATCATGTTCAAGGAATGGAATAAGTGAAGCAGCAATAGAAACAACTTGTTGAGGTGAAACATCCATCAGCTCAATTCTATCTGGTGACATTAATTCAAACTCATTAGCATGTCTGACAGCTACCAAATCATCAATAAATTTATTATTTGCATCTAACATGACATTTGCCTGAGCAATTACATACTCTGCTTCATCTATGGCAGATAAATATATTATTTCATCAGAAACTTTTCCGTTAAGAACTTTTCTATATGGAGTTTCAATAAAACCATATTGATTTGTTCTAGAGTATGAGGCAAAAGAATTGATTAGGCCAATATTTGGTCCTTCAGGTGTTTCAATTGGGCAGACTCTACCATAGTGAGTTGGATGTACATCTCTCACTTCAAAACCAGCCCTTTCTCTGGTTAGTCCTCCAGGTCCTAATGCAGAAACTCTTCTTTTGTGAGTTATTTCTGAAAGTGGATTATTTTGATCCATGAACTGAGATAGTTGACTTGAACCAAAAAACTCTTTTATAGCAGCTGTTACAGGCTTTGCATTAATTAAATCTTGAGGTCCTAATTCATCAGCTTCAGCCATACTCAATCTTTCTCTTACAGCTCTTTCAACTCTAATCAAACCAACTCTGAATTGATTAGCGGTCATTTCACCAACAGACCTAACTCTTCTATTACCAAGATGATCAATATCATCTACGATGTCATGACCATCACGAATATTAACTATTCCTTTCATTACTTCAATGATGTCTTGCTTATCGAGAATGTGCGGATTGTCTCTTTCAGAATCTAATTTTAATCTTCTATTAAATTTCATCCTCCCAACTTCAGATAAATCATATCTTTCATCATTAAAAAATAAATTATTAAATAATGTCTCTGCTGAATCTTTTGTAGGTGGTTCTCCGGGTCTCATCATTCTGTATATTTCTACAAGAGCTTCCAGCCTATTCGATGTTGGATCAACTCTTAAAGTATTTGAGATATATGGACCTTTATCCAATTCATTAATATATAAACATTTAACTTCTTTAATTTGATGATCGGATATCTGTGCAAGAATTTCCTCGTCAATTTCAGTATTAGCTGAGAACAAAACTTCACCAGTTTCTTCGTTAAAAATATCTTTAGATAAAACTTTACCAATTAAAAACTCTTTCGAAAGAGATATTTCTGATGCTTTCGAAGTCGTTAGTTCTTTAATGTGTCTCGCTGTAATTCTTTTACCAGCTTCAACATATATTTTTGATTTAACCTTAATATCTACAGATAAAGTTTCACCTCTTAGTCTTTCTGGAACTAGGGCAGCTTTTACAGTATCTTTTTCAATTTTAAAGATATCTTCATCATAGAACTCAGATAAAATTTCTTCTGTACCCATATCTAGAGCCCTTAACATAATAGTTGCAGGAATTTTTCTTCTTCTATCAATTCTGCTAAAAAGAATATCTTTAGGATCAAACTCAAAATCTAGCCATGAGCCTCTGTAAGGGATAATCCTGGCAGAATATAAAACCTTACCAGAAGAATGCGTTTTACCTTTGTCGTGATCATAGAATACTCCCGGTGATCTATGAAGTTGAGATACAACCACTCTTTCTGTTCCGTTAATAACAAAGGATGCATCATCTGTCATGAGAGGTACTTCTCCCATAAAGACTTCCCCCTCTTTTATATCTTTAACATCTTTAAAGTTTGAATCTCTATCAAAAAGAACCAATTTAACTTTAATTCTTAAAGGTGCTGAATAGGATAGTCCTTGAATTAAGCATTCTTGGACATCATAGGTATTTTTTCCTATTTCATATGAAACATATTCCAAGGCAGCATTCCCAGAAACACTTTTAATTGGAAACAAGGACTGGAAGACATCTTCAAGTCCTTGTTTAATTCTTGATTCAGGAGCAACATCAGCCTGCAGAAAATCAGCATAAGATTTTGTTTGTGTTTCTACTAAGTTTGGTAAATCCATCACTTTTGCAAAAGTACCAAAGTTTTTTCTTATTCTCTTCTTTTCTGTGTAGCTATATGCCATAAATATATCCTATGTAATTTAGTAATATGGTTTTAGTGTTACTTAAGCTCTCCAGTAGCACCAGCTTCGGTTAGCTGAGCCAACATTGCTTCTGCTTCATCCTTTTTAATACCCTCTTTGAGTGTGCTTGGAGCACCATCAACCATATCTTTTGCCTCTTTTAGTCCAAGACCTGTTATGGACCTTACAGCCTTGATTACTTGAACTTTCTGATCACCTACTGCTGATAACACAACGTCAAATGAGTCTTTTTCCTCAGCAACTGGAGCATCTCCATCTCCACCTGCTGCTGCTGGTGCAGCTGCAACTGCCGCTGCTGCTGTAACACCAAATTTTTCTTCA
>CABZTX010000011.1 GCA_902528875.1 uncultured SAR86 cluster bacterium
CAACTGAATGATCTTTAATTAAATTTTTAAGGATACTTTTTGAACCAATTACTTCTCCCAAGCTTACAGCATGAAACCATAAAAACTCTTCACTTAAATTAGTTTTATAAATTCCAAATCTGTTAAAAAAATTTCTTATGTAATTTTTATCTTTTATGCTTTTAAAAAATATTCTAGTTATGAATACTGGGAGAAGTATCAAAATTAAAGAGTTATATAAAAAAATTTTCATTAATAATTCAAATTGCTTATAGTGTAATAATACATGCTAATGACTTATGAATAGAACATTAATTACGATTCTTATACTGTTCTGGAAAACAATAATGTTGTTACCGAGAAGTTTTCAGATTTTTTTATCAGCAATTATTGGAAAAATTCTCATACTTTCAAATATTAAGAGAAATAAGTTTAGTAAGATAAATATAGATCTTTGTTTCAGAGGTTATTCAGAATTAGAAAGAAATAAAATCTATAAAAAAAATATCATGAGTAGTGCAAGAGTTTTATTTGATACAGGTGTTGCTTGGTTTTGGTCTGATTCCAGAATTGATAAAAATATACCATATAAGATTAATGGGTTAAAAAATTTAAAAAAGTATCAAGACGACGAAATAGGTATTCTTATGTTTTTCAAACATTCCTTGCACCTAGAACTTGACGCAAGAATATTAGCAATGAATTGTGAGGTTTATGGTGTTCAAAGAAATCATAATTCAGAAATTTTTGAACAACTTCAAAAAAATGGAAGGCTTAGAAGTATTAAGGGGATTGCAGACAGAAGAAATACAATCAGATTTATGAAATGGTTAATAAGTGGTAAAACAGTACTCTACGCACCAGATCAGGATTATGGAACAGAAAATTCAAATGAAATAAATTTTTTTAACAACCCAGCAAGCACCATCTCAGCTCCTTCAAAGATCGTAAAAAAAACTAAATGTAAAACTTTTTTTGTAGATACAATCTTCAAACAAGATATATTAAATATAAATATTGAAGAATTAAAATTAGATAATTCATCTTCAATATCATTTTCAAGACAACTTAATGAGTATATTGAGAGCAAAATTATTTTGAGTCCACATGAGTATCTATGGCAACACAGAAGATTTAAATCTACTTTAGGTAAAGATAATATTTATAAATGAAAGTTGGCGAAATAGATTTAGTAAAAGGCTTTATGCCGATACATGAGGGTGAAGCTCTTACAAAATGGTCACAAAAATTTTCTTTAAAAGGTGACATTTTAGAAATTGGAACATATTGTGGTAAATCAACTCTGTATATCGCAAAAGGTGTCATTAAAAATAACCGATATGTTTACACAGTTGATCATCATCTAGGTTCTGAAGAGCATCAACTAAATGAGGAATATTTTGATGAAGAAATTTATGATTTCAAAAATGAAATAATTAATACATTTCCATTATTTATAAGAAATATGAATACTTTTAAAGTGAAGAATGTAGTACCTATAGTTTTAGAATCATCTGCTGCAGCAAAAAATTGGAATTCTCCACTTGCTATGGTATTTATTGATGGAAGTCATTCATTAGAGTCTGCAATGAAAGATTTTCTTTTTTGGAATAAAAAGATAATTTCAGGTGGCGCACTTGTAATTCATGATATATATGAAAAACCAGAAGATGGAGGCCAAGCTCCATATGAAGTTTATCTTCATGCTCTTCAAAATGGATTTAGTGATTTTGAAAGGACTGATACTATTGTTTGTTTGATAAAATCATAATTGACTCTTTGTAAAAAGATCTGAGCCTTCAGTAAATTCAAAAATAGTGTCAGCGGCTAAAATTAAAGCAGCCGCAGTCCAGCTAGGTTTTTCTTCTGGCCAAAAAATATTTTCTTCATATTGCCAACCCATATAAGGTATATTTTTTGAATCTGTGATGTTCATGACTTCTATTAAAATCTTTTTAGCATCTTCTATTCTGTTGGATATCATTAATGCGATAATAAATTCAGCTGTTTCAGCAACAGTTATCCATGGCTCCTCAACAACACATTTAACTCCAATACCCTTAACATAAAAATCTTTAAATACTTTCTTTATGTAATAATCTTTCTGAGTTTCTGAAAGGACACCTGAAATAATTGGATAATAACTATCCATAGAAAACCTAGACCTATCTGTGGTTTTATCAAAAAGATCATGAGGATTTTGGACAGTATATGAAAGAGCCTCATAAGCTTTCATCCATTTTTCATTAATTTCTTTATTTAAAATTTTTGAAATTTTAATTCCACACTCAATACTTTTTAAAATTGATGATGAACCAGTGAGCAGATAATCATATTCTATATTATTTTTATGATCTACTGACCATGGAATAGTCCCATTAGAGTTCTGAAGATTTATAGAAAAATCAAGGGCAGAACTTATAGTATTCCAAAGTTCTTCGAGCTTTTCTTTGTCAGAAAAAATTTTAAAATAGTGAAGTGCTGCAACAGAAATATATGGTCCAAAATGAGTTGGTTTATTAAATTCTATTGGTTTTTCATCGTAATATTTTGCATACCAGCTACCGTCATCATTTTGATTATTCTTAAGCCAGTTCAATCCTAGTTCAGCAGACTTTTTATCATTTAAGAAGTTGAGTCCCATTATTGCTTCAATATGATCCCAGGGGTCATGAGATGAGTCTATATTCGATGGAATTGCTCCTGAGTTTAGTTGAACATCTTTAATTGATTCAGCAAGTTTAATAAAAATACCTTTATTTATTAGGTTTTTATCCCTAAACTTTTGTTGAGGTTTAAACATTTTTTTATTTTTCAAAATACATTGAAAAACTTTTGCCCAGTATTGGATTAAGTCCTTTATCAATTAGATCCAAAATCTTTGGTTTTTCTAAAATATGCCTCTCAAGAACTTTTTTATATCCTTTAATGAGGAAGTTCGTCTCTTGAGTTTTCCAAAACATGCATCTCAGCCACCAATAAGGAGCATGTATTGAATGAAATTTTTCTTTAGATAGAAGCTTGAAACCTTGCATTTCAATTTCTTTAACAAGATTTTTTTGATTAAATATTCTGAGATGGCCACCAGGTTGATTTTGATAATCTTTTGACAAAGCCCAACAAATTTTTTCAGGCCATGAAGCAGGAACACTTGTATAGAATTTTCCTCCTTTCTTTAAAACTCTATGTACCTCTTTGATAGCATCATTATATTGATGAAGATGTTCAAGAACTTCCGAGCATACAACTAAGTCAAAAGTGTTATCATCAAAAGGAAGAGAATATGCAGAAGCTTCCATAAATTCAGCTCCAGCATTGGATATTGATTCAAAATATGCATAGCCCTCTTCAGCTTTTTGTAAAGATTCCTTATGAGGATCAATCCCAATACATTTCATATTTGGATAAGACTGCATTACGCCAAATATATGCCTTCCTTCTCCACAACCAACATCTAACATAAGACCGTCTTCTTCATTGATCTTATGTTTTGTGAAATTAAAAGTTAGCATTTTTTAAATTTTTCAATTGTTTTATATAAGATTTTTTCGTATTCAGCTGTTATTTTAGACCAATTAAATGTCTCAATGACGTGTTGTCTTCCTTTAATTGCATTATCTTTATAATCATCATAATTATTTAAAACTTTTTGAATATTGAAACTTAACTTTTTTTCATCTTTAGGATCAATAAGAATCCCATAACTCTTCACCAATTCCGGGATTGAAGAAATGTTTGTAGCAATTAAAGGAACTTCACAACTCATTGCTTCAATTACAGGATAACCAAATCCTTCATATAAAGATGAAACAATTGCAATTGAGCTCGTTGAATATAATTCTTTAATTTTTTCTTTGGAAATATTTTTTTTAAAAACAACATTATCTTCAATATTCAACTTTTTTATTAATTTTTCTGTATGTCCATTTTTTTTAGGGGCTCCTATTATAATCAAGTGAATTTTAGGATTATTTTTTTTCAAAAGTTTAAGTGCCTTCAATGAGAAATCCAGCCCCTTTAATGCAACATCTGCGCTAGCAGTTGTGATCAATCTATTTTTATTTCTCTCTATATTCGAAATTGGTGCAAATTCTTCATAATCTAAACCATTATTTATGACAGTAATATTTGAGCTTTTACAATTAAATTCAGCAACTATTCCATTTTTTGAACTCTTGGAGGGCGTAACTATTGTTTCAAGTTTTGGAGCAACCTTTTTTTGCATTTTCAAAAATGAGTACCACAGATATCTTGAAATCTTATACTTAATTTTTTTAGTAGAAGCTAACTCAAACTTAAAATCAAAAGTGATGGGATGATGAATTATTTCAACAAGTGGAAATCTTTTCTGTATTTCAATCATTCCATAACTAATAGATTGATTATCTATAATAATGTCATAATCTTTATTTGAATTTAAAAATTTATTTGCTCTATTTCCAAAAGTCCTAAGTTCAGGAAATCCACCAATTAATGTAGAAAAAAATTCATAATAATCATCATTAGTCTTACTCTTCTTTTTTATAAATTTGTTTAATCTGTCTCTAAACGAAAAGGTTTCAAATAGGTTTAAACCTGGCAACTCTATTAACTTTATTCCATCATGCAATTCGGGATAAGGTGGCCCAGATATTACATCTACTCTGTGTCCCATAAGGCTTAATGCAAATGAGATATCTCTTATATAAACGCCTTGTCCACCACCAAAACGAGCACTTCTATAACTTAAAATTGCTATATTTAATTTTTGCAAATTTTATTTTTTGGTGAAGGTTAGCCAATGTTTGAATTTACTATCTTTTCCGGAGATTATATCCTCAAACCTCTTTTGAAGATCATAAGTGATTTTTCCTCTTTTGCCACTACTAATAAGCTTATTGTCTAATTTAGTAATAGGAGTAATTTCTACTGCGGTACCTGTAAAAAATGCCTCGTCAGCATTTGCGAGTTCATCATATTCAATATCCTTTTCTATTACTTCCATGGTGCTGTCTCTAGCAATCTCAATAATAGACTGTCTTGTTATTCCATTTAGACAGTGGTTTGTTGTAGGTGTATAAATCTTACTATCTTTAACTATAAATATATTTTCTCCACTTCCTTCTGAAATAAATCCGTTTTTATCCATCATTAACGCTTCATCAGCCCCACAATCTTGAGCTTCATGAAGCGCCATTGTATTACTAAAGTATGTGCCAATAATTTTGTTTCCGGAATGTAATGGATTTTCATATTGCTGATATGAAGACTTTATTACTGATATTCCAGCTTCTTTAGCTTTTGGATCCATGTATGATGGCCATTCCCAAGCAGCAACTGCTACATTCACACTTAAATCTTTTGCGCGCAAACCAAGTCCCTCATTTCCAAGATAAACAATTGGCCTTATATAACCCTCGCTAAGTTTATTGATATCAAATGCATCGCATTGAGCTTTATTTAATTGATCTTCGGAGAAAGGTATTTTAATACTTATCTTATCTGCTGCACTAAATAGTCTATTTGTATGATCATTTAATCTAAAAATTGCTGGACCACTTATAGTATTATAGGCTCTTACACCTTCAAAGACTCCTGTACCGTAATGCAAAGTATGTGATAAAACATGAACATTTGAGTCATCCCATTTTTCAAACGTTCCATTTTTCCATATAAATTTGTTTTTAGTATTTATAAACACTTTTCAAGATATAATTAAGATTGCTTATTATTGCAAAATCAATGGTATAACAAAAGAAAAAAATGGAAATTACAAAATCAATTTTCAGAGAATATGACATAAGAGGAATTTACCCTGAAGAAATTAACGAAAGTATAGTTAGTCTTATTGCAAAAGCGATTTCTTATAAATGTAAAGAGAAGAATATTACTGAGATTTGTGTTGGAAGAGACGGAAGACTCTCAGGAGAAAGTTTATTAAGTAAATTATCACAAACATTATCATTATTTGGTCTCAAAGTTATTAATTTGGGGCTTGTAACCTCACCTCTTTTGTACTTTGCTGCAAAAAAAAATAAATTCAAAAGCGGTGTAATGATCACTGGAAGTCATAATCCAAAAGAATATAACGGCATAAAACTTGTCATAGATGATAAACCTATTTCTGGTAGCGATATTTTAGACCTAATAGAAAATAATAAAGTTGTTGAAAATCCTTTTTTAAATGAAATAGTTAATTTAGATATTAGAGATGAATACATTAAAGAGGTAAAAAAAAATCTTATTATAAAAAAAGGAACTAAAATTGTTATTGATTGTGGCAATGGCGCAGCAGGATGCATAGCTCCAAAATTGTACAAAGAGTTGGGTTGTGATGTCATTGAGCTTTTCAGTGATGTGGATGGAAATTTTCCAAACCATCATCCTGATCCTGGTAAGATTGAAAATCTGAATCATCTCATTGATGAAGTAAAAAAAACTAATGCTGAATTAGGGCTAGCGTTTGATGGAGATGGAGATAGAGTTGGGTTAGTGACTAATGAAGGTGAGATTATATTTCCAGATAAAATCTTAATTATGCTAAGTGAAGATATTTTATTTTCAAAAAAAGGTTCAATAATCTTCGATGTAAAATGCTCAAATTCGCTACCTAAAATAATTAAAAAAAATGGTGGTAATCCTATTATGTCTCCTACAGGACATTTTCATATAAAAAATGCTATTAAAAAATATAATCCTTTACTGGCAGGTGAAATGAGTGGACATATATTTTTTAATGATAAATGGTATGGATTTGATGATGGACATTATTCAGGTGCAAGAATAATTGAACTAATAACAAAAAATAATAAAAGCATTTCAGAGATTAGCCACAGCTATGGTAAATTTTTCTCTACACCTGAATTAAATATTAATACAACTGATGACAGAAAGTTCGAAATTGTCGAAGAATTCTCTAAAAATTTTTCGTTAAGTGGTGAAAAAGTTACCATTGATGGATTGCGAGTTAATTTTGAAAATGGTTGGGCTTTGCTGAGAGCATCAAACACAACTCCTAAACTAGTTTTAAGATTTGAGGGAGACTCTCAAGAGGATCTTGATAACATAAAAAAAAGCTTTCTGAATGAACTTTCTCGCATTTGTCCTGATATTGATATAAATTTATAAGAAATGGCTAAAGATAGAAAAAATATAATCTTGCAATCACTAGCAAGTATGCTTGAAGAAAAAAATTTATCTAAAGTAACAACAGCCTTACTTGCAAAGAAATCTGGTATTACCGAAGCAGCACTTTACAGACATTTTCCAAGCAAACGCTCAATTTATGCAGAATTGTTTTCTTTTTGTGATAATGCGATTTTTCAAAAATGTAATGAACTAAAAAAAAGCGACATCTCAACAAATGAGAAAATTAAAAATATCTTTGTTTTTTTTGTAATATTTATCGAGAAAAATAAAGGCTTTGCAAGACTTTTATCAAGAGAGGCTCTTTCATCAGGCGAACAGAACGTAAGCGAGGATGTAAATCAATTTTATGAAAGATTAGAGCTAGTAATAAGACAAATTTTAAAAGAAGATTCTGATAACTTAATTTCGCAGGCTGGACTGTCCGCTCAAGTTATTGTAACTGTTCTTGAGGGAAGTATAGGAAGATATATTAGATCTAAATTTAAAGATTCACCATCCACATATGTTGATAATTTATGGCAACTTACATCGATTTGTATTTTTAAAAACTAATTAATATTTTCTTCTAAGAATAACTCAAAATAAATATTATCATTTGAATCTTCATCAATCCTACCCGTTGATTTATTAACTCTTACAAATGATATGTTTTCAGGGATTTTATCTTTACTTACTGGTAAGGACTTAAGTTCAAAATTCATATAATCTAACCAAATTGGCATTGCAATGGTTGATCCATATTCATTTTCACCTAGAGAAGTAAAATCATCATTGCCAACCCACACAGTAGTAACTAGATCGTCATGAAATCCTGAAAACCAAGTGCTAATTGAATCATTTGTGGTTCCAGTTTTACCCGCAATGTCATCTCTTTTTAAATAAGCAGATTTTCTACCAGCAACACCATTTTTCATAAACCCTCTAAGAGTATCCTTTATTAAATATGCAATTCTTTCATCAATAACTGTTTCATTTATATTTTGTTCCTTTAAGAGGTTATAAGGCTTTTTTACATTCATTTCTGTTGTGTCAAGCCATGGAAATGCAATAATATTTTTTATGTTAATTTGTTCTACATACTCCTTATGAGTAAAGATATTTTTCCCAAATCTGTCTTTAATACTTTCTATATAATGAATATCAGTCGTTTTACCATTGTTTGCAATTACTGAAAAAGCTCTTACCATCTCAACTGGAGAGAAGTTACCTGATCCAAGCGCTAAAGATAAGTCCTTGGGTAACCTAGATTTTTCGAATCCAAATTTTTCCAAATAATTATGAGTATTTTCTATTCCTAACTCACGTAATAATTTAATTGAAACTATATTTATAGATTTTGTAAGAGCATCTCTTAAAGAGATTAGACCGTAATATTCACCAGTATAATTTTTGGGACGCCAAATGCTCTCAAGATTTTCATCTTCAAAAACAACAGGCGCATCATTAATTAAAGAAGATAAATTATATTCATTAGCTAGGCCACTTGCGTATATGAATGGCTTAAAACTGGAACCTGACTGAGGGTAAGATAATCGTACTCTATCAAACTTGCTGCTATTATAGTTTTTTCCACCAATATATGATTTTACTGAGCCAGTAGTTGGATCTATTGAAATCAAACAAGCTTCAGCACTTGGAATTTGATCTAAAGAGAAGAATTCATTATCTTTTTTAAGATATACGAAATCACCAACTTTAATAATGTCTTTAAAATTCCGAGGCCTTGGACCAACTTCATTAACAGATATTTTTTTTCTTGCCCAATTATATTCATTCGTCCAAGAAATATTTAAAATATCAAAATTCTCATCTAAAAAATATGCTTTTTCTTCATCAACTTTAATAGCTATTGATTTAATATGAGTGGAATAATATGGATAATTGAAAAAAACTTCAGTTAATCTTGTTAGAATATTATCTTGATTAAACTCGTTATAAATTTGCATTTCGGCATCAAGAAAATCTATATTTAAATCTGCTAACAAGGAAATTTGTGAGTTTGTAAATAAGTTAAAATAATTTTGGGGTTTTACCCAACCATGTCTTTTGTTATATAGAAATAAATTTTTCATTAAGCTATCTTTTGCAACTTTTTGTGATTCTGAATCAATAGTTGTATAAACTGACCAGCCCTCTTTATATGCTCTTAAACCATATCTTGTCACAACTTCTTGTCTTACAACTTCTGCTAAATGAGAAGCATCAATTTCATAAAGATCAATATTTTTTGATATTTTTACCTCCTCATTTAATGCCTCGAGATAATCATTTTTATTTATAGATTTTAGTAAATACATTCTTGAAAGAATCCAATTCCTTCTTAACAAAGTCCCTCTTGGATCCTTTACAGGATTAACTCGTGATGGAAGTTGTGCCATAGCTGCAATAGTTGCTGATTCAGATATGGAAAGATCAATTAGATTTTTGTTGAAGTAAGTATTTGCAGCAGCCTCGATACCATAAGATCTATTTCCTAAAAAAATCTTATTTACGTAAAGTTCAAAAATTTCTTCCTTTGTAAGAATGCCTTCTAGCTGAAAAGCTAAAAATATTTCTTTTATTTTTCTTACAATTGTTTGTTCAGGAGTTAAAAGATAACCTCTTACAACCTGCATTGTAATTGTGCCACCGCCACCTTGACATCCTGAGGGTTTGATACATCTTAAAAAAGATCTTATTAAGCCTGTATAGCTTATACCCTGATGATTAAAAAAATTATCATCCTCTGCTGCTAAGAATGCATTTTTTATTTCTTGGGGAATATCTTTAAATTCAGTTGGTCTTCTTTTTATTTCACCAAATTCACCTATCAAAATACCATCTTTTGAAAAAACTTTTAATGGAATTTGAAGTTCTGATTCATCAACCAAATTAATTTCAGGAAGTGTTGGACGAAAGTAAAGGAAACTTATTAAAATAGATAAAATTATAGATGTGCAAGACAAAACGCCAATAGCGAAAGATATTTTAATTGCTTTATGCATACCTCATTTTAAATCTTTAATTAACTAGAATAAATCATTTCTAATTTAAAAAGTGCTTTTCTTCCTTTAAATGTTAAAATCCGAAATTAAAAATAACTTATGAATATATTTATTGTTGGGCCAATGGGGTCAGGAAAATCTACAGTTGGAAAAATTATTTCTGACGAGTTGTTTTTGAGTTTTTTTGATACAGATGCAGAGATAGAGGACAGAACAGGAGCATCAATTGATTGGATCTTTGATCTTGAAGGTGAAAATGGTTTCAGAAAAAGAGAAAGTGTGATCTTAAAAGAAATGGTAGAGAAAAACTCAATAGTTTTATCGACCGGTGGAGGTATTATTTTGTCTGAAAAAAATAGAGATCTGCTTTCATCAAGAGGCACCGTTTTTTATCTTGAAACACCTATAAATGTTCAGGTTGAAAGAACATCAAAAGATAAAGATAGGCCACTCCTTAAAAATGGAGATCCTGAAGCTATACTCAAAGAACTTCATGACAGTAGACAGAAATTATACGAAGATGTGTCTGATCATATTGTTATGACTGTAGATAAGTCTAGCCAAGATGTTGCTGCAGAGATAATTGAGTTAATAAAAGGTTAGAAATGATAAAAAGTGTTTATGCCGGCAAAGGTAAATCAAAATACGAAATACTTATTACTGGCAAGAATATACAAAAAACTCAACTTAATAAATATTTAAATAAAAATAGGAAGATATTATTAGTTACTGATGATGGAATTCCTAAGCTTCACTTAAAAAAAATTCTCGGGTTAATTGATAAAAAGAAAAAAGTTTTTGTTCATACTTTAAAAAAAGGTGAGCGTTCAAAGTCAATCTCATCATATAAAAATATTCTTTATCAATTAATAGATTTAAAATTTGATAGAACTGATTGTTTGATTGCTCTTGGTGGTGGCGTTGTTGGAGATGTTACAGGGTTTTGTGCTGCTACTTATCTGCGAGGCATTGACTATATACAAATCCCTACAACTTTGTTGGCACAGGTCGATTCCTCTGTTGGGGGGAAGACAGCAATTAACACTGCACATGGTAAAAATCTCATTGGATCTTTTTATAATCCTAAATTTGTTCTTATTTCTACTTCTTTTTTAGATACACTGCCGTTGAATCAGTTTAAATCTGGACTTGGCGAAGTAGTTAAATATGCGTTTATAGGTAATAGTAAATTAAGGAAAATAATAAGAGACAATCCTAAAAAGATACTTTCAAAAGATGAAAAAGTTCTTAAATTGATTATAGAGGAGTCTATAAAAACCAAATCTCAAGTTGTAACTAAAGATGAAAAGGAACAAGGAATCAGGGCTATTCTCAACTTTGGACATACCTTTGGTCATGCTATTGAAGGTTATAGTAACTATAAAAATATAACTCACGGTGCCGCGATTACTCTGGGTATGGTTATTGCTACTAAAGTTTCATTGCTTGAGGGGCATATAGACCAATCTCAGATGAGTCAAGTTTTAGAGATATTAGAATCTCTGGAGTTAGACACGAATTATCAAAAGTACAAATACTCTGATTTAAAAAAATATTTCGTTTCGGACAAAAAAGTAGCGGATGGAAAATTAAACTTAATCTTAATCGATAAGAATTTTAAAGCTTTTAAAACTAATAAATTTTTGAATAAAAATATTCAAAAGGCAATAAATTAAGCAGCGTTTGCAGTTGTCGCTTTCAATAAGTCTCTAATATTTGAAGCCGCTGGCATAACTAACCAAAAGTACGGTTCATATTTTTCAAAATCATCAGAAATATCTTTAGCTTTTGCACTTCCTGTGTACTTATAGTGATTTTCAATAATCTCTTTCAAGTGCTTTCTATGCGGTTGCATATCTTCAGTAGTTATTCTTTCTAAATTAACCAATCCTCTATTACATTTATCAAAGAAAGTTCTTTCTTCGTCAAGAACATATGAAAAACCACCTGTCATACCTGCACCAAAATTTAGACCAACAGAACCTAAAACAGTTATATGACCTCCTGTCATATACTCACAACAATGATCTCCAGCACCCTCAATTACAGCTCTTGCACCTGAATTTCTTACACCAAATCTTTCACCAACTGTTCCAGATATATAGACCTCTCCTCCAGTAGCTCCATACAAACATGTATTTCCAGCCAACACGGTATTATTTTTTTGAGAGGCATAGTTTAATTTATTCTTAATTACTATTTTGCCTCCATTCATTCCTTTACCAACGTAATCGTTAGCATCACCATCCAAAATTAAATTCAACCCGTTAGCATTCCAACATCCAAAACTTTGACCAGCTGAGCCTGTAAAATTCAATTCAACAGGATTTGTTAGGCCATTTTCACCATATTTCTCAGCAATATAACCAGACACATTTCCACCAACCGATCTATCGGTATTTTCAATTTTATAATCGATACTTAGTGATTCGGAATTATTTATTGCTTCTTTTGTTTTTTTAAATATTTTTTTAGAAAGAATTGCTTTATCCCATGGATCATTTTTCTTAACAGTGCAGAAGAAAGATTCTTTAATTTTTTTATCTTTGTATAGTAATCCTGACAGGTCAATTGATTTATGTCTATCATCAATGTCATCAATTACTTTTAAGTATTGAGTTTGACCAATAATATCCTCCAGGTTAGTTACTCCCATTTGAGATAAATGATATCTAACATCATCAGCAATGAATTTAAAATAATTTCGCACTCTATCTTTTTCACCAACAAAATGATGGTTTATAAGATCTTCTCTTTGGGTTGCAACACCTGTTGCACAATTATTTAAATGGCAAATTCTTAGATACTTGCACCCCATAGCAATCATTGGCCCTGTTCCAAATCCAAATGATTCTGCACCTAAGATTGCTGCTTTAATTACATCTAAACCTGTCTTTAAGCCACCATCAGCCTGAAGTCTAATTTTATGCCTTAACCCACTATCTCTAAGACTTTGTTGAGTCTCAGCTAGACCTAGCTCCCAGGGCGATCCGGCGTATCTTATTGAAGTAAGAGGACTAGCGCCAGTTCCTCCATCATGACCAGATATAGTAATAAGATCTGCATATGCTTTTGCAACACCGCATGCTATGGTTCCAACACCTGGCTCAGAAACAAGTTTTACCGAAACAAGAGCCTTTGGATTAACCTGCTTAAGATCAAAAATTAATTGAGCTAAATCTTCAATTGAGTAAATATCATGATGAGGAGGTGGAGATATTAATGTAACCCCCGGTGTTGAATATCGTAATTTTGCAATAAGTTCATTTACTTTACCACCAGGTAGCTGTCCTCCCTCACCAGGTTTAGCTCCTTGAGCTATTTTTATTTGCAAAACTTCTGCATTTCTTAAGTAATGAGGAGTTACACCAAAGCGACCAGAAGCAACCTGCTTGATTTTAGACATATTTGCGTTTCCGTATCTCTCTATAGCTTCTCCCCCTTCGCCTGAGTTTGATCTTGCTCCTAAGCTGTTCATTGCCTCTGCTAGTGTTTCATGTGCTTTTGGTGATAATGCTCCCAAACTCATTCCAGCAGAGTCAAATCTTTTTAGTATATTTTTTTGATTCTCAACATTATTGATGTTCACAGGTTTGTTCTTAGTTACTTCTAATAAATCTCTGAGCATTGCTGGAGGTCGATTGTCTACCAAATTTGAATATTCTTGATATGTATCATATGAAGTATGAGCAACAGCATCTTGTAATTTTTTTACTATCTCAGGGTTATATGCATGATATTCGCCACCATGAATATATTTTAGCAGTCCGCCAACACTCATATCTGCAAGATTTGATCTTGAATATTCTGATAAGCTTCTTTGTTCAAAGTCTAATTCTTTAAATCCTTTTCCTTTTATCCTGCTTACAGTGTTGGTAAAACATAAATCCACAATATCCTTATTAAGTCCAACAACTTCGAATAACTGAGAGCCTCTGTAACTAGAAATTGTTGAAATACCCATCTTGGATATTATTTTTAAAAGACCTTTATTAATACCTTTTCTATATCTAGCACAATTACTGTGCGGAGATCCTTGTAACTCATTTCTGTCAGAGAGATCAAGAATTGTTTGATAAGCTAGAGTTGGATATACGGCAGTTGCTCCAAAACCAATTAAGCAAGCTATTTGATGGGTATCTCTAGCAGATGAAGAAGTCACAAGAATATTTGCTTCGGACCGTAAGCCTAGTTTTACAAGTTCTTGATGAATACAGCCAACCGCCAAAAGAGCATTAATTGATAGGCTATCTTCTTTTGGTAACTTTTCAACAAGATGAATAATTACTTTACCATTTTTGACGCTCTTAACAACTTTCTTTTGAAGATCCTTTAAAGCATTTAACAGATTTTTATCAGATGAATACTCTAGATTAAACTCTTCACATGAAAAATATTTATTTTTTAAAATTGATTGTAGTTTTTTGTGGGATAAAACAGGTGTCGATGTTACTAGTCTTTTTGCATGTTCAGGCGTTTCTTCATACACATTAAGCTCTGGTCCATAACATGTCTCTAACGACATAACACCAACTTCTCTTAAAGAGTCAATTGGTGGATTTGTTACTTGTGCAAATTGCTGCCTGAAGTAGTCATAAATTTGTCTATGTATTTTGCTCATGACTGCTAGCGCTGTATCATCACCCATAGAACCAGTTCCCTCTTGTGAGTCGACCGCTAAAGGTTTAATTACAGAAGTTCTTTCTTCTTTGAATAATAGAAATTGTTTTGAGGAAATAGCAAATTCTTCAGCATCCATTTTCTTCAGTCCTGGACCTTCAAACGTATCTAGTGTCGACTCAATATATTCTGTATTCTTTTTGAGCCATTCTCTGTATGGGAATTTTGTCTTAAGATCATTATCAATTTCAGTTTGATTTAATAATTCGCCTGTGAATGTATTGACTGCGATTATGCCACCAGGACCTATTCGACCTTTTGAAATAATCTTATCATTGTCTACAGGATTCACACCTGTTTCTGAAGCAATGGTTATATTATCATCACTATCAATTTGAAATCTTGCTGGTCTTAATCCATTTCTATCAAGGAGACATACAGCCCATTTGCCGTCAGACATCACAATTCCTGCAGGACCATCCCAAGGTTCCATATGCATAGAATTATATTCATGAAAACTTCTAATATCTGGATCAAGAATCTGAGCATTTTGCCAAGCAGGTGGAATAACCATCCTGACCGCTCTAAATAAATTTACGCCGCCTTTTAGTAAAAGCTCAATCATATTATCCAATGATGACGAGTCAGATCCGGACTCATTCACGAGTTGTTTAAATGTTTGGACTTTAGGTATTAGAGGAGTTTTGAACTTTGAAGATCTTGCTTTAACCCAATTTCTATTTCCTCTTATAGCATTTATTTCTCCATTATGAGCTAGTAATCTAAAAGGTTGAGCTAGATGCCATTTTGGGCTTGTGTTTGTTGAAAATCTTTGATGGAAAACACATATTGAGGACTTGAACTCACTTGATCCCAAGTCAAGATAAAATTTATCAATAGCTTCAGGCAGCATTAAGCCTTTATAAACAATTGTTTTAGAAGAAAAGCTACAGAAATATAACTCTTCATCGTCTTGATAAATTTCTTCAATAAATTTTCTTGATTGATAGAGACTTGTATCGAATTGATTTTCATAAAAAATTTTTTCATTTGAACGAACAAACAACTGATAAATATTTGGAAGGCAGTCTAATGCTATTTCACCAAGTATTTTTTTATTAACTGGAACTTTTCGGTAAGCTATAAGTTTTAGCTTTTGCTTATTAAGAATTTTTTTAATTTGTGGAAGTATCTTTTCTATCTTTGAGGATAAAAAAAGTTGTCCTATTGCATAATTTTCAATTAATTCAATATTTTGTTCTTCTTTAAGGGTTTTTTTAAAAAAGTCTTTGTCTATATCTAGTAATAGTCCACAGCCATCCCCAGTTTTACCATCTGCACCGATTGCACCTCTATGAGTCATACTCTTGAGGGCTTTTATTGAATCTTTAACAATATTGTGCGAAGGATTACCCTTGATATTTGCAATCAATCCAAAACCACAATTATCTTTGAAATCTTTTTTTGAAAATAGTTTTGTCATAATGAAGTGTGATTAAATCATAGTTTAGCACATATATCTATGAAAAATTTCATAAAAGTGTCATACTATGTCATACACACTACACAAATACTATGGCCAACAAAAATAAACAATATAAAGTTGAAAAAGGTTTATTGCTTTTTACGCAACCAAGATCTCCTTATTTTTATGGAAAGATAAGATTAAATGGAAAATATAAAACTAAATCATTTGCCCCTATTTCTGATTTCGATAAAGCAAAAAAGAAATTATTTGAATGGAAGGATGAGTTAAGTTCTATTAAATCATTTGAAGAGGTGACGCCCAACCAAACTACTCAAGATCGAAATGAGTATTTAGATTTTGAAAAATTAGATAATCACTTTCAGTTTTTAGATGTAGGTAGATATGATCCATCGAAGAAAACACCTGAAGTTAGAAAAATTGAGTTTCTAGAAATATATGGTGAATATAATCAAACACAAGCAAGCAACCAAGCTCACAGGTGTTTGGATTGCGGAAATCCTTATTGTGAATGGAAATGTCCAGTTCACAATTACATTCCTGATTGGTTAAAACTTGTCAACGAAGGGAACATTATAGAAGCTGCAGAGCTTTGTCACTCAACAAATAGCTTACCTGAGGTCTGTGGTAGAGTTTGTCCTCAAGATCGTTTATGTGAAGGCGCTTGTACCCTTAATGATGGTTTTGGAGCAGTTACAATCGGTTCAATTGAAAAATATATCACTGAAAAAGCTTTTGAAATGGGCTGGAAGCCTGACTTATCTCACAGAAAATGGACTGATAAAAAAGTTGCAATTATTGGGGCTGGGCCTGCAGGAATTGCATGTGCAGATGTTTTAACTAGATCGGGTGTAAAGAGTATAGTTTTCGATAAAAATGAAGAAATAGGAGGTTTGCTTACATTTGGCATTCCTGAGTTTAAGCTTGAAAAATCAGTTGTTAGAAGAAGAAGAAAGATTCTTGAAGAGATGGGAGTTAAATTTCAACTTGGAAGGGAAATTGGAAAAGATATTTCATTTGAGGAATTGTATGACGATTATGATGCTGTTTTCTTAGGAATGGGTACATACACATCACTAGAAGGTGGTTTTAATGGCGAAAAGCTTCCTGGTGTATATAAAGCAATAGACTATCTTATATCCAATACAAAAAAACTACTTAATGTTGGTAATGGGAAGACTGAGCATATTAATTTTAAAAATAAAAAAGTTGTCGTCCTTGGTGGTGGAGATACAGCTATGGATTGTAATAGAACAGCTATTAGACAAGGCGCAAAATCTGTAACATGTTTATATAGAAGAGATGAAAAAAATATGCCCGGATCAAGGCGTGAAGTTAAAAATGCTAAAGAGGAAGGTGTAATTTTTAATTTTAATGTTCAGCCTATCGATATTTTGGGAAATACCAAGGTAGAAGGTGTTAAAACAGTTGAAACCGAGTTAGGTGAGCCTGATCAAAATGGTAGAAGAGTTCCAATATCTATTCCGGAATCAGAAAGAATCTATGACGCTGATGTAGTGATTATTGCATTCGGTTTCAGAGCAAGTCCTGCACCATGGTTTGAGAATTTTAATATTAATACTCAAAAAAATGGTTTAGTTATTGCTGAAGAGGAACAAGAATTTAAATTTCAAACGTCGAACAAAAAAATATTCTCTGGTGGAGATATGGTCAGAGGTTCTGATTTGGTTGTTACTGCAATCTGGGAAGGAAGAGAAGCTGCTAAAAGTATAATTAAATTTGTTTCGTGAGTCCTTCCAAATCAATATTTTTAAAAGCTCTTAATAGAGAAATATTATCCACTGCTCCTATTTGGTATATGAGACAGGCAGGAAGGTATATGCCTGAATATAGAGCTGTTAGAAGTAAATTTAGTAACTTCATGGACATGTGTAAAAATCCTGAAGTTTGCTGTGAGCTAGCGCTTCAGCCATTAAATGCCTATGAGTTAGATGCTGCAATTTTATTTTCAGATATCTTAACCGTACCAGATGCTTTAGGCATGGAAGTAAACTTTGTTGAAGGAAAAGGTCCTATCTTTAGTAATCCAATTAACAAAGCTAATGACATATTCAACCTACCCAACTTTGATCCTGAAAATGTTTCTTATGTTTTTGAAGCTGTTTCTAATATAAAGAATGCAATCCATGAAAATATTCCACTTATTGGTTTTACTGGAAGTCCATGGACTTTAGCAGCTTACTCAATTGAAGGTCAGTCATCAAAAAACTTTAATAAAACAATTAGTTTTTTAAAAGAACAGCCACATGCAATAGAAACACTTTTGACTATGTTAACTGATGCCTGCTTTATATACCTAAGGAAACAAGTGCAATCAGGTGCTGATGTTATTCAAATATTTGATTCATGGGCAAATCTATTGAATGAAAAAGAGCTTGAGTCAGTATCGCATAAATATATAAAAAATTTAATTCAATATCTTAAACAAGATGTAATTACAAAAGATATTCCAATAATATTATTTTCAAGAGATCCGAAGTGTTCCTCAAATGTTTTAATAGAGACTAAAGCTGATTGTTTAAGTCTTTACTCAACCATGGTGAATTTTGAAAAAGAGTTAACATATGGAAGAGTTGCAATTCAAGGGAATCTAAATCCAAAGATTTTGCTTGAGTCTAGAAATATCATAAAAGACGAAACATATAAAATATTATCAAAATATAAAGATTATCCAGGATATATATTTAATCTCGGTCATGGGATTACACCAGATATAAATCCAGATAATGTGAGATATCTAACAGATATAGTTAGGGAGTTTTAGTCATCCCAAAGTCTTATAAGGCCCTCTTGTGTGCAAGATGCTATTAATTTTCCGTCTCTTGAAAATATTGAACCACTTGCAAAACCTCTTGCGTTTCTAGTTATTGGACTTTCAATGGAATACAGAAACCACCCATTTAAATCTAACTCACGATGAAACCACATAGCATGATCTAAACTGGCATTTTGAAGGTTTTTTGTTAAAAAATTAACTCCAACAGAATTATTGGCAGCTGCCAACAACCCCATGTCTGAAATATACAACAAGAATGCTTGTTGTATAAACTGATCATTTGGTATTTGTCCTTCTGATTTGATCCAGGTGTTTTTATAGGGCGGCATTCTTTTTGGATTAATATAATTTGGTTTTTCAACTGGCCTCATTTCAATTTCTTGTTGTCTTGCAAACATTGGCATATCTTCTTTCTTAATATTAAGCTTAGCCAATGCAGCTTCTCTATGTTTTTGTTCATTTTGTAATGACTCAGGCTCAGGAACTTTAGGCATCGATATTTGATGTTCAAGACCTTTTTCCTTTTTTTGAAAAGATATTGAACAATTAAAGATTGCCTCATCATCTTGCATCGCTTTAACAGTTCTAGTTGTAAAACTTTTTCCATCCCTAATCCTATCAACATGAAAAGTTATGGATTTTTTCATATCGCCTGGTCTTAAAAAGTATGAATGAAAAGAATGAGCATAATGCTCAACATCAATTGTTTTATATGCAGCAATAAGCGACTGAGCCATAACTTGACCGCCAAAAATTCTTTTAAAACCTACATTTTCTCCAGTCCAAGAAAACATATTTTTATTAATAGTTTTTAGATTGAAAAGATCTAAAACCTTTTTAAGAATAGAAATCTGATTCATTGTCTATGTTGCGCTTAATCCACCATCTATTAATAATTCAGTTCCAGTAATAAATGATGACTCATCTGATGCTAAAAAAACTGCTGCATTTGCAATATCAATTGGTTCTGCGAGCTTTCTCAATGGAATTTGTTTTACAAGTTTCTCCTCTATGTTTCGATCTGGTGCAGAATCAATTAATGTTTGAACCATATCTGTTCTAGCAAAAACTGGATGTATTGAGTTACATCTAACTAAATTAGTTGTCTTCGCACAGTGAAGAGCTACTGACTTAGATAGATGCCTTACAGCTGCTTTTGAAGAGTTATAAGCTGCTAAGTTATGAGAAGCAACTATTCCAGACATTGATGAAATATTTATTATTGAGCCATCGCCAGATTCTCTCATTAAAGGTAAGGCATATTTGCATCCAAGAAAAACAGAATTTAGATTGACGTCATGAACTTTATGCCACATTTCAATATCTGTTGACTCAACATTATCTCCTCCTCCAATCCCAGCATTATTTACTAGAATATTTAATGAGCCAAAGTCTTTACCAATTTTTTTAATAATTGACTTCCATTCTTCTTTATTAGTTACATCAAGCTTAGAAAAAGATGAAGAAAACTCTTTTGCTGTTTTTTCGAGCAAAGTCTCATTAACATCAGAAAGGATTACTTCAGCCCCCTCTTTAATCATTGAGGATGCCATTTCCTTTCCTAGTCCTTGTGCAGCTCCAGTTATAAGAGCAACTTTATTTTTTAATCGTTGTGACATTATTTAAATTTATATTTAAAAAATACATCTTACAATGTTTAATAAAAAACTAGAACTTTATCTCCTCAAAAGGTAGGATATGCAGCTCAAATATAAACTTTTAAACTATGTCTACAATAAACAAAATTGAATTACCCAATAAGCCAGATCATAAGTTTGATGTTGCTAAAACATTTGGAATTGATTCTAAATTATCTGTTAAAGGTTTCAAAAATAAGACAGATTGGGTACCTGAAATAGACGCTAGTTATGTATTTGATAAAAAAACTACTTTATCTATTCTTGCGGGGTTTGAACATAATAGAAGAGTAATGGTTCAGGGCTTCCATGGTACTGGCAAATCAACTCATATTGAACAAATTGCAGCTCGCTTAAACTGGCCTTGTCTGAGAATAAATTTAGATAGTCACATTAGTCGAATTGATTTATTGGGGAAAGATGCAATCAAACTCAATGATGGTAAACAGGTTACTGAGTTTCAAGAAGGTCTTCTTCCATGGTCAATACAAAATCCTGTTGCGTTAGTATTTGATGAATATGATGCTGGTCGGCCAGATGTTATGTTTGTAATTCAAAGAATTTTAGAAGTTGAAGGAAAGTTAACTCTATTGGATCAAAATCAGGTCTTGAATCCGCATAATTCCTTTAGATTATTTGCTACAACAAATACCGTTGGGCTTGGTGATATGACAGGTCTTTATCATGGAACTCAACAAATTAATCAGGGTCAAATGGATAGATGGCATATTTTAGCAACTCTAAATTATTTAGATCCAAATCAAGAATATAAAGTCATCATTTCTAAACTTGACAATATAAAAGGAGCTAAAAACCAAGAGATGATAAAAAATATGGTTAAGTTGGCTAATTTAACAAGAGTTGGTTTTGCTAATGGAGATATTTCTATATTAATGTCTCCCAGAACAGTAATATCATGGGCTCAAAATTTTAAAATTTTCAAAGATTTAGTCGATTCATTTAAGCTTACATTTCTGAATAAATGTGATGATATTGAAAAGTCCATCATTGCAGAATATTTCCAAAGATGTTTTGACCTCGAAATAGAATTGGAATAGTAATAAATAATAAATGGCATGGATAAAAAATAGGGATAGGCTTCACGAAGCTGCAGTATCTACAGTGAAAGCTATTGCAAATGATAAAAAGCTCTCTTCAAGCACTGGTCTTGCTCAAAGACCACCATTACAGAAAAGTATTGTTGTACCCTCTGCTCCAAGATCTAGCTTAGAAAAAAGCAAATGGAGAGGTGAATCTGATTTTCAGGCCTTTTGGTATCTTTTTCATAAACAAACTAAAGAGTTTCCTCTTACATTGCCAGCAAGAATGATTTTTAATGAGCTTGAAATATCAAGAACTGAGATCTTAGGTTCAGAAATGTATTTAGGTTCAAAAAATAATTTAAGTGAATATACAGAATCCAAAAGCATTGACCTTGTTGATGAGAAATCAATGAACTTTTTTTCACATGGTGCTAATTTATGGTTAAAAAGTATTTTTGATTTTCCTATTGGAAAAAAATCTAAAGATGTATTAGATAAATTTTTAAAAAAATATAGTATTGATTCTTCATTCAATCCTTTAATTAAAAAGATAAAAAATAATATTAATAATCAAGAAAAGTTTGAAAAATTGTCTGTTATTTTTTTAAAACAAATAAATCTTCTAAAGGATTCTTACGACAAGGACGAAGATGATGATTTTATAGAACCGCCAGGTACAACAGATGATTTTGAAAGTGAAAGTGATGATTCAGAAGGTCTAACTGATCAAAATGAAGATATAAGTTTAAAAGATATTAATGCAGAAATTGAAGATATTGATGCTGAGCTAAAGGAAGTTGATGATAGTGCAATTCAAGAGGAGCTTGAATCACTTGCCTATCCAGACAACCAATACAAAAATTCAATCAAACTTGATTATTCAATATATACGACACAATTTGACGAGATTATTGAGGCCAAAGATCTTGTTACTGCTGATGAGTCAATAAGATTAAGAAATCAACTTGATAATTTAATAAAACCACATTTATCAACAATTGGAAAGTTGGCTAACAGACTGCAAAGACTCTTACTTGCAAAACAAAACACAAGCTGGAATTTCAATCTTGAAGAGGGATTGCTTGATAATGCTCGCTTACACAGGGTTATTGCTAATCCAGGTTTTCCCCTTAGTTTCAAACAAGAAACTGAAAATAAATTTAAAGATACTGTGGTTACTCTTCTTATTGATAATTCTGGTTCTATGAGGGGAAGGTCGATAAGTCTTGCTGCAATATGTACAGATATTATTGGAAGTACTCTTGAGAGATGCCAAGTAAAAACTGAAATACTTGGATTTACGACAAAACATTGGAAAGGTGGGGACTCAAAAAAATTGTGGATCATAAAAGGCAATAGTTCTAATCCAGGAAGATTAAATGATATAAGGCATATTATTTATAAAAGTGCAGATAATAGCTGGAGAAGAGCCAGAAGATATTTTGGAGCGATGTTAAGAGAAGGTCTGCTGAAAGAAAATGTTGATGGTGAAGCACTTGCATGGTCACATGAAAGATTAATAAAAAGACCAGAAGAAAGAAAAATTTTAATTGTAATTTCAGACGGAGCGCCGGTTGATGATAGTACTTTGTCAGCAAATAGAGAAGACTTTTTAGACAATCATTTAAAGGATATGATTTCAAAAATAGAAAGTGATAAGAACGTTGAGCTTCAAGCAATTGGGATAGGACACGATGTCACTAAATATTATAAAAATGCTCTTACTATAAACAGAGCTGATGAGCTTGGTGAGGTTTTGCTAAGTGAGCTAACAAAACTTTTCAATGACTAACAAATATACTAAAATTAGCATTTCAAATATTAAAAAATATAAAGAGTATAAAAATTATGAAGATTCGTAAACAGAATGGACCCCCAGAGGATTTAATATATTTTGATGAAGATCTCAATCTTACACAAAATAATGTTGAGGATGTTGTTGAAATTTTCAAAACACCTCTTACAGGATCATATAACTGGGATTACACAGTTGCAGATAATAGAATTAAAAAACTTTACGAATTAGGTAAAGAACTTAATTGGAATGGTTCTATAGACCTAAACTGGGATTATACCCATCCTTCTGATGAAAGATTAATCGAACCTGATGAGGAATTACCTCATGAAACTCTTGAGGCCTATCAAAAACTTTCAGAAGAGGAAAAAATACTTTTCGATAGACATTCTACTGCTGAATTGATGAGCCAATTTCTTCATGGTGAGCAAGGTGCATTACTAGTTGCTTCTCAACTTGCAAGCTGTGCACCAACTTATAACGCTAAATTATATGCAGCATCACAAACATTTGATGAAGCAAGGCATGTTGAGGTTTTCAATAAATATTTACAGGACAAAATTGGTATACATTACCCCATTAATCCATCATTAAAACTTTTGTTAGATAAAATACTTACTGACGAGCGATGGGATCTAAAGTTCATTGGCATGCAGATAATCATTGAAGGTCTAGCTCTTGCAGCGTTTCAAATGTTGAAATCGATCACTAAAGATCCTTTATTGAAACAGTTACTTCATTATGTTGTAAGAGATGAGGCACGACATGTAACCTTTGGTATTAACTACCTAGAAGAATTTATCCAGACGTTGACTCCGGAAGAGATTAATGAAAGAGCTCAGTTTGCATATGAGGCATGTGTAATCTCTAGAGAAAGATTAATAAATACCAAAGCAGAACAAAGATTTCTAAAAATGTCTGAAGAAGATGCAAGAGAATTTCAATTAAATACTAAAACATTTGATATGTTCAGAAACTTCCTTTTCTCAAGAGTCATACCAAATTTATCGAGAATCGGATTACTAACCGATGAGGTAAGACCTAAATTTGAAGCGCTTGGGTTATTGGAGTATGAGCATGCTCCTGATGACTTTGAGTGTGATTGGGCTGAAATGAGAAAGCCACTTGAGAAATTTGGTCAAATACCTACAGCTTTATAACTTTAAATTTTTTAGTTTTGCCATACTTAAATTGTATATAGGAGTCTTTAATGTCAAAACATGCAGTAATAAATAGATTCGGAAGATCAGCAAATCCGGCTTTTACAAGAAATTTTGGAACTTCATATGGTGATATTCCAATATCTGAGAGAATGACGCTTGATGGAGCGGTAAACAAAACAGGTATTCTTTTGTCACTTTGTTTTGGAGGTGCTTTTATTGGATGGAACATTCCACAACTAATGCTTCCAGCGATGTTAATAGGATTCGTTTTAGCAATGGTCACAATCTTTAGAAGTCCTGAAAAAGCTGGTTCAACTGCCCCTCTTTATGCTTTAAGTCAAGGTGTTTTTCTTGGGGGAATATCTCTTGTCTTTGAATCACAATATCCAGGTATCGCAATACAAGCACTTGCACTTACTTTTGGTATACTAACATCACTTTTATTTTGTTATAAAAGTGGCCTTATTCTACCAACTCAAAATTTTAGGTTAATGCTTGTATCAGCAATCAGTGGAATATTTCTTTTGTATC
>CABZTX010000012.1 GCA_902528875.1 uncultured SAR86 cluster bacterium
AGAATGATCCGTGGGAAAATGTCGAATCTAAATATTCAATTGGAGGAATATATGAGGCAGAGGTTTCTAACATTACAGATTATGGTTGTTTTGCTCAAATAGAGGAGGGTATTGAAGGTCTTATACATTTATCAGAGTTAGATTGGACAAGCAAAAATATCCATCCATCGAAAGTAGTTGAAATGTCACAAAAAATAAAAGTAATGATTCTTGAAATAGAACATGACAAAAGGAGAATTTCACTAGGCTTGAAGCAAACTAAACCTAATCCATGGGTAGATTTTAGTAACAAATATAGTATTGGAGATAATGTTAATGGTGTAATAAAGTCAATAACAGACTTTGGAATTTTTGTTGGTCTAGAGGGTGATATTGATGGCCTCATTCATCTTTCAGACATTTCAGATGGGGAAGATCCTAAAAAATCTCTAGATCAATTTAAAAAAGATCAAAAACTTGAGTGTATTGTTTTTGCAATTGATGCAGATAGAGAAAGAATTTCATTAAAACTGAGTGAATAAAAATATAAAAACTTTTACCAGATCAGATATAGAACTAGCTCTTTGTGAAGAATTTCCAAAATTATCCAAATTTCAGATCAAAGATGCACTTGATGTTATATTAGAGAGCATTGTTGAAACAATTGCACTAGATGGTAAAGTAGAAATAAGGGGTTTTGGTACTTTTTCAAAAAAACTTATAAGGCCAAGAAAATTTATTAATCCAAAAACTAAAGAAATATCTTATTTAGGAGAAACAGCAACAATTCATTTTAAACCTTCTAAATCGTTGTTAGAAAAGTAAATTTTGGTTTAATATTATTAACATGGCTAAATCAATCATAGTAGCTATTGATGAATATGAAAAAGCTTCATTTGATAGAATTCTTGGGGCATTGAATCCAAACCTTTGTATGGTAAAGATTGGGAGCGTTTCTTTTAATTCACTTGGCCATAACACTATTTATTCAGCTGCAAAGAGAGGCTTTGATATTTTCTTAGACCTTAAGCTTCATGATATCCCAAATACTGTAAAAAAATCCATAGAGGGATTAGCAACCCTCCCAATAAATATGCTTACCGTTCATATATCAGGAGGAAAACTTATGATGGAATCTGCAATGGAAGCATTAAAAGGAACTAACATAAAAGTTTTTGGAGTTACTGCTTTAACAAGCCTATCTGATATAGATACAAATCAAATTTATCAAAGAACCGTTACTAATCAAGTAAATGCAATGCTGGATATAGCAGAAGAAGCTAAAATTGATGGAGTTGTATGCTCTCCACATGAACTTGAACTGGTGACTGCAAGAGAGTCGCTTCTTTCAATAACTCCTGGCATACGTTTGTTAGATGTAAATGATGATCAGAGCAGAGTAATGACTCCCAAGCAAGCAATAGATTTAGGTTCAAATCATATAGTTATTGGAAGACCTATAACTTGTGCTGATGATATTTCAGAAGCGTTAAATGAAATACACCAAAGTATTAATTAATTATGGATACGCTAAATAATTATTTCTTCGAAAATGATCTTTTAAGATATGAGCCTTATTTAAAAGAATTTAACAACTCAGTTTTCAATGAATTCAATACTAAATTTGAAGAGCTTAATGTTAATTCAAAGATAGAAGAACTATTTGCTGGTAAAAATGTGAATTACACTGAAGACCGTGCTGCATTGCACCCAAAATATAGAGCAAATACGCCTAATTGGCCTTCTGAAAACTTATCTAAGTGCTTAAATAAAGGAGTTCTTGATGGTGTGTTTAATATTATTGTTCTTGGAATTGGAGGCTCATTTGAAGGACCAAAGTTATTAATTGAAAGTTTAATTAGATCCAAAACAAATTTAAATCATTTATTTATAACAGGTTCAGATCCACACGAATTTATAGAAAAAACCTCTAATCTTAAAAAGAATGAGACTCTATTTATAATCTCGTCAAAGTCATTCACAACCGATGAAACAATTGAGACTCTAAAAGATGCAATTAAGTGGTCTGGAGATATGAATAAATTTATAGCAATCACAGCAAATGATTCAGAGGCATCTAAATATAATTTTAAACACATCATAAAATTTGATAAAGAGATTGGAGGAAGATACTCAATATGGTCTGATATTGCAATTCCTGCTTTTCTGGATGCAACTTTTGAGCCAGATAATTTTCTCATGGGTGGCAATAAAGCAGATTTAGATCTTCGAAGTAATAAACAGTACTTAGAATTTATTAAAATATTATCTTATAGTGATATCTGGTTAAACAATTCAAAAAATAAAACTGCTAGAGCGGTTTTATCATATAGTTGGAAATTAAGATCATTTGCAGATTATGTTCAGCAGCTTGAAATGGAATCATTAGGAAAACAACCCAATAAAAATTCTGCTTTTCAGAGAACAGGACAAATTATTTTTGGTGGCTATGGACCAACCGCACAACATTCTTATTTTCAATTATTACATCAAGGTACTCAAGACATTTGCGCAGATATAATTGCTTCTAAAGAGAATTTAAAAAGCCTGGCATATGCCCAAGCTATTACTCAAGCAAAAATTTTGTCAGATGGGACAGACGATAATTTAAAGCCTGAAGAAAAAATAAATGGCAATATTCCCTTAAATCTTTTTTTGCTTAATAAAGTTGATGCATATACTCTGGGTTATCTTATAGCTTCATGGGAGCATAGAACATATATTACTGCAGCAATGTTAGAAATAAACCCTTTTGACCAATTTGGAGTCAGTGCAGGTAAGATTTATACTAAAAAATATTTATCAAACAAAGATTAATACTAGAAATATTTTTTTGTAATGCCTATTAATTTAAAAAAAGTCCCAGATACTCCAGGTGTTTATAAATTCTTTAACAATTCAGAAATAATTTATATCGGCAAAGCCAAAAATTTAAAAAAAAGAGTCTCTTCATACTTTGGAAAGTCCTTCAAAGATAGAAAAACTTCGCAAATAAAATTTCTTACAAACAAAATAGAGACATTCACTACTAAAAACGAAGTTGAAGCATTACTACTTGAACAAATGCTTATTAAAGAAAATAAGCCAAAATTTAATATTTTATTAAGAGACGACAAAACATATCCTTATATCTATTTTTCACTAGATCATGAATTTCCAGGTGTATACTCTAAAAGAACAAAAAATGCTGTTGATAAAAAATATTTTGGGCCCTTTGTAAGCTCAGAAGCAGTAAAAAAATCTATTAAAGAAATTCAAACAATTTTTAAAATAAGAAATTGTAGCGATAATACTTTTGCTAATAGGACTAGGCCTTGTATAGAGTTTCAAATGAAAAGATGTTCTGCTCCGTGTGTTCAAAACATAAATAAAGTTGATTATTTTGAAGATATTACTAGCGCAAAATCTTTTCTTTCATCTTCAGATACCAAAACAATTCAAAAACTTACAAGCGATATTGAAAAAGCTGTGTCAAAGCTTGATTTCGAAAAGGCTGCTGAAATTAGAGACCGTCTTAAAAGATTAAGTTTATTAAAGGAAGAACAATCGGTAGTTACTCTGGCTAATGACATTGATATTTTTTCTGTCAGTTCAGAAATGAGTTATCTTGGCATATCCACAATTGTAGTAAGAAATGGAAAAATTAGAGGCACTAAAACACACCTAATTAAACAAGCACATTTTGATTCTTTTGATGAAGTATACCAAAGTGCTATATTCAACTTTTATGACAACCAGACAGACATTCCTAAAAAAATTCTTTGTGCTTATGCTCTAGAGGACAAAAAAATTCTTGAAAAAATGTTCCAAAAAAAACATAAAAAAGTAGTAAAAATAATTCACTCACCTAGCAAATCAATTAGACCAATATTTAATTTATGTAATTTAAATGCAGTACAAGTAATAAAGAACCATATAAGCAAAGAGGACAAATATACGTTTGCATTAAATGAGATAAGCAATTATTTGGGTATGAAAGACATCAAAAAAATTGAAGGTTATGACATAAGCCATATTTCTGGCGATAACGCAGTGGCATCATGCGTAGTTTTTTCAAAAACAGGACCTTTAAAAAATAGTTACAGACTATTCAATATCCCAAAAAATCTTTCAGGAAATGATGTTGGTTCGCTGGAGCATGTTATTGAAAGAAGATTAAAATATTATGATGATTTAAAAACAAAACCAGATTTAGTTCTCATAGACGGTGGGAAGTCTCAATTGAAGTTTGTAAATAGAGTTATTCATGAATCAGAGCATAAGGACATTGAAGTAATTTCTATTGTCAAAGGTTCTAATAGAGTTAGGGCTACAGAAACAATAATCGGAAAGACTGGAGTGGTTGAATTAGACAAATATTCTAAGGCATTTTTGTTATTACAGGAAATTCGAGATGAATCTCATAGATTTGCAATTCAAGCACAAAGAAAAAAGAAAAGTAGTAAAATAACTGAATCAGAATTAGATAGCATAGAGGGAATAGGAAAAGTTAAAAAGCAGAGATTAATTAGAAAATTTAAAAGTATAAAAAAAATAAAATCAGCATCAAAAACAGATCTAATGCTTGTAGAAGGCATCAATGAGAAAATAGTTATGAAAATTAGAGAAAATTTAAAATGAAAGTAGCCTTAATTAATTTAATGACTTTTTCAAGAATTGTGCTTGCTATTATTGTATTTCTTCTCCTAGCAATTGATAATTATTTAGAAGTTGCATTAATGTTATTTGCGCTTGCAGGTTTAACGGATTATCTAGATGGATATTTAGCAAGAAAATATTCTTTAACATCTCAACTCGGTGAAATACTTGATCCAGTAGCAGATAAGATTCTTATTGTTTTTCTTTTTTTTGGTCTTGCATTAAATCTATCCAGTTATTTAATAGGCTTCATAGGTTCATGCATCATAACAAGGGAGATTTGGGTAAGCGCATTAAGAGATCACAATTCAAGGAATTTAAATGTTGAAGCAACAAAAGTTACATTTTTAGCAAAGATCAAAACCTCTATTCAGCTGTTTACTATATTCATATACTTGGTTGCATTAGCTTTTAATAAAATGTTGATTATCATATTTGGTGATATATTTATGATTATTTCATTGCTAATAACTCTATACACCGGCTATATTTATACATTAAAGACATTTAATTAAGCTTATTTATGAAAGTTGCAATAATTGGATATGGTTTTGTTGGCAAGGCTGTAGAATTTGGAATAAAAAATAATGTCAAAACTTTTAAAGTAGATCCAAAACTAGGTACAGAAATTTCTGAGTTGGTTAATTTTGAGCCAAATGTATGTTTCATTTGTGTACCAACGCCAATGAACGATGACGGGTCACAAGATACTAGCATACTTCAAAAAGTGATAGATGATTTATTATTCTATTCAATCTCTTCACTAGTAATTTTAAAAAGTACTATACTTCCAAATTATGTTAATAAATTACAAAAACTTATCCCAGATTTAGTTCTTAATCCGGAATTTCTAAGAGAGCGTCATGCAAATCAGGATTTCATAAATTCAAAACTAATAGTTTTGGGAGGACCTAAAGAATCAACAAAGTTAGCTGCTAACTTTTACAAAAATTATACTAAATGCATTGAAAATAATTATAAGCATACCGACTTAGTTACAGCAGCATTAATAAAGTATTCAATAAATACCTTTTTAGCGCTTAAAGTCACATTCTTTAATCAACTTCATGATGTTTTTTCTGAATCACATCCACAAATGAATTGGGAAGATTTTGTTGATATTATTGCTACAGATGAAAGAATTGGCCATTCTCATATGAAAGTTCCTGGAATAGATGGTAAGTTTGGATACGGTGGGCCATGTTTCCCAAAAGACTGTAATGCGCTAATTGCTTATTCTAAAGATATTGGTAAACCTTTTGATCTTCTTAAAAAAAGCACGGAAATTAATAATAAAATTCGAATAAAATATAAGAATCTAAGCAAAAGAGAAATTGATCAGAATATAAATTATGAGAACAAATAAATGACTAATGAAAAAGTATTACAAAAATAACAATTGTAATTAATGATTGGTTAATTAATGGCGCTTGTAATATTTAAAAAAGAAATATGAATGATCCCTTACTAAATATTTTCAAAAAAAAATTAGGTATTTTTATGATTCTTGATTTATTGAAATTTACATTATTTAGATTTTTTACTAAAGGTAGCATACCAATTTTTTTAAGAGGTGGAGATTCAATTTCAATTAATCCTCAAATTAAAGCTTCACATGAAAAAGAATTAACTCTTTTAATACATCATTTAGCCAAAACTGGGGCAAATGAATTTTTAATTGACATAGGGGCAAATATTGGCTTGACCTCTTGTCAAAATGGAAAAGATTTTAATAAAGTATATTGCTTTGAACCAAACCCTCTTTGTTTTGAAATTTTAAAAGTTAATGTAGAGATAATGCTCGATGTTGACAAGGTATCATTTTTTAATTTTGGTTTAGGAAGTAAAAATGAAGTTAACAAACTCATGATACCAAAAAATAATTGGGGCGGTGCTTTTATGGCAAACAATGAAAATAAATATGATAAAGAAGCCTTGGCTAAAAAAGATGGGTTTGATTCATATAATTTAAGCAATTATCATCAGAAAAGTGTAGATGTTAAGTCAACCTCTGAGTGTTTAAAAAAAATATTTGATGAAATCGATAATTCAGAAACCATAAGAGGAGTCATCAAGATTGATGTTGAAGGTATGGAGCATGTTGTAATAAGAGGCATAGCTGAGTCTTTGCCAGATAATATAAATCTCTATATTATTTTTGAGAACTGGGAAAATTCTTTTGATTTTAAATCCTTATATAATTTTTTTAAGAAAAGAAAAATAAAAATTCTTAAATTAGATAATAAAGTTCCATACAAACGCTCCTCACCAAAAATAATTAAAGGATTGCAATTACTTTTTGGAAGATTGGATACAAGCATTAGAAGCATTAATGAAGTTATTGATAAGACTGGAGAAGTTATTATTGATGTAAGTTAAAAGTTTTATTACAAATATTTTTAGCTATTAATTATCTCTTTAATATTTTTGAATAATAAATTTTTCTAGATTTCATATCTCTTTTTAAAGTTATACAATATGTGGATTAAAATATAAACTTATAAATGAGATATATAGTAACTGGTGGAAGTGGATTTGTTGGATCACACTTGGTTGAAGCACTTTTAAAACAAGATGAAGAGGTTGTGGTTATTGATAAAATAACGAACCATAATAATTTATCAAATATTATCAACAATAAGAATATTAAAAATTATTTTGTTGATATATCAGATCCAACTATTACTGAAAAAATAATACAAAAAGATGACATTGTTTTGCATCTTGCAGCTCAATCTCATGTTGATGTATCTTTTTCTAATCCACTTGAGACTACTAAGTCAAATGTCCTTGGAACGCAAAGTATTTTAAATGCATGTCTTAAGAAACAATCAAAAAAACTAATTGTTATGAGCACCGATGAGGTATATGGATCAGTATCAAAAATTTTAGATAGTAATTTACTTGATCCAACGAATCCTTACAGCGCATCAAAAGCTGCAGCAGATATGATTGTTAATTCATATAAGCATATGTATAAAGATATGAATATCATTACATTACGGTCTAATAATATTGTTGGAAAACGTCAATACATAAGAAATATTATTCCTAGATTTACATGCCTGGGGTTGCTTAACAAAAAAATGACATTGCATGGATCTGGTCTTTCAAAAAGAAGATACTTATGGGTTGGAGATGCTGTGAGTGCGTTATTACTGATAGCGGATAAAGCTAAAATTAACACAATATACAATATTGGCCATGATAAAAGTTACTCAAATCTTAAAATAGCTGAGATGATAGGCAGGTATTTAGATCTCAATGATTTTATTTCCTATGAAAAAGATAGAGTTTTTAATGATACTGATTATCCTTGTGACTATAGCAAAATTCAAAAAGATTTAAATTGGAAAATTAGTAAGGATCTAGAAGATATACTACCAGATACAATTGAATGGTATAGAGACAACATCAAAATGTTTGAGCCTTTGTTATGAAAGTAGCATTAATTACAGGAATTACTGGACAAGATGGCTCATATTTAGCTGAATTTTTGCTTAACAAAGGTTATAAAGTTCACGGAATTAAAAGGAGATCTTCATCCTTCAATACTCAAAGAGTTGATCATATATACGAAGATCCGCACATTGAGAATAATAATTTTATCTTACATTATGGTGATCTTTCTGACAGTTCAAATATTACAAGAATACTTATGGAAGTAAAGCCAGACGAAGTATATAACTTAGCAGCTCAGAGCCATGTTGCGGTTAGCTTTGAATCGCCTGAATATACAGCTGATATTGATGCATTGGGAACATTAAGAATTCTTGAAGCAATAAGGTTATTAGGATTATCTAAAAAAGTAAAATTTTATCAGGCCTCCACATCTGAGCTTTATGGTAAAGTTCAAGAAGTTCCTCAAACTGAGTTAACTCCCTTCTATCCTCGATCTCCATATGCTGTAGCTAAAATGTATGCATATTGGATTGTCGTTAATTATAGAGAAGCTTATGGAATGTATGCTTGCAATGGAATTTTATTTAATCATGAGTCTCCGAGAAGAGGAGAGACTTTTGTAACAAGAAAGATAACCAGAGGACTAAGTAATATAGCCTTCGGAAATGAAACCTGCCTATATATGGGTAATATAGATTCACTCCGAGACTGGGGTCATGCAAAAGATTATGTTGAAATGCAATGGATGATGCTTCAACAAGATCAGCCTGATGATTTTGTTATTGCAACTGGAGAGCAGTATTCAGTTAGACAATATATAAATTGGACTGCTGAAGAACTTGGAATAACAATATCCTTTCGAGGAAAAGGAATTGATGAAGTTGGCGTAGTTGAAAATATATCTGGTGATAATGCACCTAAAGTTAATATTGGAGATACAATTTTAAGAATAGACCCAAGATATTTTAGGCCCTCTGAGGTTGAAACACTTCTCGGGGATCCATCTAAGGCAAAAAATGTATTAGGATGGAAGCCAAGAATTACTGTTAGAGAATTGTGTTCAGAAATGGTTAAAGAAGACATTAAAGCTGCAAAAAAAGAACAATTTCTTAGATCTAAAGATTTTGAAGTTTAAAAAGAACTTAATATTATGAAAATATTTTTAGCTGGTCACAATGGCATGGTTGGAAGAGCAATACATAAACTTTTGTTAAAAGATAAAAATAATCATATTATTACGGAATCAAAATCTAAGCTTGATCTAACAAATCAAAAACAAGTTAGAGAATTTATATCAATTCGTAAACCTGACGTTGTCATTATTGCTGCTGCTAAAGTAGGTGGAATTCATGCAAATAACTCTTTACCTGCTGAGTTCATATATGAGAATACAATGATTCAAAATAATCTTATACATCAGTCTTTTATCAATGGAGTTAAAAAACTTTTATTTTTAGGTAGCTCTTGTATTTATCCAAAAGAGGCAAATCAACCCATGAACGAAAATTGTCTATTATCTGGACAACTTGAAGAAACTAATGAGCCTTATGCTATAGCAAAGATAGCAGGTATAAAAACATGTGAAAGTTACAATAGGCAACATGGAACAGATTTTAGAAGCATAATGCCTACAAATCTATATGGTCCATTTGATAATTTTCATCCTACAAACTCTCATGTTGTACCTGCATTAATCAGAAGATTTCATGAAGCTAAAATTAAAGATTTAGAAGAAGTTTTCATCTGGGGAGATGGATCACCTCTTAGAGAGTTTTTGCATGTCGATGATATGGCAAAAGCATCTTTGTATGTACTAAGTTTAAAAAAAACAGAATATTTTAAAAATGTACATCCTACTTTATCTCACATTAATGTTGGCAGTGGTGAGGAAATTTCTATTAAGGATTTAGCTTATATTGTTTCCAAAATAGTCAAATATAATGGCGTGATTAAATTTGATATAACAAAACCAAATGGAACAAAAAGAAAGCTTTTAGATACTAGAAAATTTAATTCAATGGGATGGAGACCAACTATTAGACTAGAAGAAGGCCTAGTCGATACATATGAATGGTATTTAGGCAATAATTCCTCTCTAATAAAATAAATAAATATTAGATGCCTATTTATTGTATTAATGAATGTATACAATACTTTTAAATTTAGGCTGGGTGGCAGAGTGGTCATGCAGCGGCCTGCAAAGCCGTTTACGCCGGTTCGATTCCGGCCTCAGCCTCCATTATAAATATGAATATACAAATGAATAAAGCACTGTTTCTGGATAGGGATGGTGTGATAAATGAAGATTTTGGATATGTCTACAAAGTTAAAGACATAAAGTATATTGACGGTATTTTTGATTTATGTCAAAAAGCTATTAGCCTTGATTATATAATTATTGTTATCACAAACCAATCTGGTATAGCTAGGGGTATTTTTTCTGAGAAAGACTTCTTTAAGTTTATGAATACTTTAATAAAAGATTTTAAGAAAAGAAAAATTAATATTCATGATTATTACTATTGCCCATATCACGAAGATGGCTCAAATAAAAAATATAAAAAGGCATCTTTTAATAGAAAACCAAATCCGGGCATGATAATTGATGCGGCAAAGAATAATAAAATAGATTTACAAAAATCAATTATGATTGGAGATAAAATTACAGATGTTCAAGCAGGTATAAAAGCAGGTATTCATAAAAATATTTTGTTCTGCAACGAAAGTAATTATGCAGAATATTCTTTTAAATATGAAATAATTCACAACTTGAGAGACTTTAAAAAAATTTTTTAAGAAAATTTATGACAAATTATAAAAAAATGAAAATTAATAACTTATCACTTGAAAACAAAAATATTCTTATTACTGGTGGCGCTGGCTTTATTGGATCGAATTTAGCATTGGCAATTCAAAAAAAATTTCCATCTTCAAAAATATTTATTTTCGATAAGTATGATAACAATGAAAGACTAGAAAATGGGAATCTTGTAAGCTTTGGGTCGTCAGAAAATTTAATTCCCTTTAAAGGTCAACTTATACATGGTGATCTTAGATCTGATGAGGAGCTTAAGAAGCTTTTTGAAATTGATTATGATTATATTTTTCATCAGGCAGCAATATCAGACACAACTGCAACTGATGAAAAACTAATTTATGATACAAATGTTCAAAGTTTTCATAGATTTTTAAATTATGTAAAAGAAAATAACACTCGTCTTATCTATGCGAGCTCTGCAGCTACATATGGAAATGCTAAAACCCCTCAAACTGTAGGTAAAGAAAATCCTCAAAATCTTTATGCAAAAAGTAAGCTAGAAATGGATAATATATCTAGAGACTTTCTTAAATCAAATCCTAATAAAAAAGTCTTTGGCTTGAGATATTTTAATGTTTATGGACCAAATGAATTTCATAAAGGTAAAACAGCATCAATGGTATTGCAACTTGGCCTTCAAATCTTAGATCATAAAAAACCGAAGCTATTTGAAGGCTCTAATTTATACTTAAGAGATTTTGTATATGTTGAAGACATAGTTCAAGGAAACCTGTTATGTGCAGAATCAAAATATGGAGGAGTTTATAATATCGGATATGGCAAAAGCAGATCTTTCCAAGATATAAGCGATATTCTTCAAAAGTTGCTTGGAACAAATTTAAAAAATCATTATGTCGACAATCCTTACAAGAATTCCTATCAAGGCAATACACTTGCAAATATACAAGAAACAGTCAGTAAGCTAAAATATCGACCTATGTTTGAACTAGAGGAAGGTATATCAGATTATCTTAACGAAATAATTCAAGTCTATAAATCATTGGGCAATAATAATGTTTAAAATTTTTTTAGAAAAACATCTAGAAGCATTCAATACATTATTTTCTATTCAAAATGAAATAGAAAATGCATGTCTTGAAATTGATAAAAGAATTAAAAATGGGGGAACAATATATTGGATGGGAAATGGTGGAAGTGCTGCAGATGCCCAACACTATGCAGCAGAACTAATGGTTAGATATAAAATTAATAGAAAACCAATCAGATCAGTTGCATTGACTACCGATTCATCATTAATCACAGCTCATTCAAATGATTTTGAGTATGAAACAGTTTTTTCAAGACAAGTTGAAGCTCATGCAAAAGATAATGATGTTTTTATTGGAATAAGCACATCTGGAAACAGCATGAATATTCAATTGGCAATTCAGGCAGCTAAGGAAAAAAAATGTTTAACCATTGGAATGCTTGGAAATGATGGAGGTAATATTTCAAAAATAGTAGATATACCACTTGTTGTCTCAAATGCAGTCACTGCCAATATACAAGAATGCCACCTCGTAATAGGGCACTACATTTGTAACTATATTGAGCAAAATAATCAGAACTAAATTATGAATAAAAATTTGAAAGCAAATATTCTTGTAATTGGTGATGTAATGTTAGATAAATATTGGTTTGGTGACGTAAAGAGAATCTCACCCGAAGCACCAGTCCCAATAATAAGAGTTGCGAAAAATGAAGTAAGGCCTGGTGGTGCTGCAAATGTTGCTTACAATATCTCAAATTTTTACAATAATGTATCTTTGATAGGCTTGGTTGGTGATGATAATAATTCCCAAACTTTAAATACTCTTCTGAAAAAGAACAAAATTAAATGTCACTTCGTCAAAGACCAAAGTTATAAAACAATAACAAAGTTGAGAATTATTTCAAAAAGAAATAATCAACAATTAATGCGAATTGACTCAGAAAATCTTTCATCAAGTCTTGATAAAAAATTATTACTTAAGTATTTTTTTAAATATATAAAAAAAGCTGATGTTGTTGTTCTGTCTGACTATGGAAAAGGATCTTTATTTTATTCAAAAGAAATTATTACATTTTGTAGAAAGATAAAAAAACCAGTCTTAGTTGATCCCAAAGGTGGTAATTTTAACAAATACAAAGGGGCTACGGTAATTACACCAAATCTGTCTGAGTTTGAGGAAATTGTAGGTCATTGCAGATCAGAGCAGGAAATGAATCTAAAAGGTAAAGAACTCTTAAGAAAATTAAAGCTTAAGTATTTATTAATTACTCTTGGAGAAAGAGGCATGAAGCTCGTTTCAAAAAATAAAATTTTTGATTTGGAATCAGTCGCACAAGAAGTATATGATGTAAGTGGAGCTGGAGATACGGTTATTTCAGTTTTAGCATGGTCATTAATTGACGGGAAAAACATTGAGGATGCTGCAATATACGCAAACGCTGCAGCTGGAGTTGTTGTAGGTAAGGTGGGGACTGCTTTTACTACAGAGGATGAGATAGTGGCTTTTATATCTCCTAAAGAGCATACAAGCAAATTAATCAAGAAAGTAAGTTTGAAGAAAGTTATAGATACTCATAAAAAAGAGAAACGTAAAGTAGTAATTACGAATGGCTGTTTTGATCTTTTGCACTCTGGACATATTTCATATCTTTCTGAAGCAAAAAAACTTGGAGATGTCTTAATTGTAGCCGTAAATAGCGACTCTTCTGTGAGGAAATTAAAAGGCAAATCTAGACCTATAACTAATTTAAAAAATAGAATGGAGGTTTTATCTGGTCTCGAAGCAGTTGACTATGTAATTTCTTTCAATGAAGAAACTCCAAATGATTTATACAATTATCTTATACCGAACCTGATTGTAAAGGGTGGAGATTATAAAAAAGAAAGTGTTGTAGGCTACGAGCTCATGAAAAAATCAGGAGGCGACGTAAAGATACTTAATTTCATAGAGGGTTTCTCAACAACTAAGATAATTGACAAAATGTCTTCATGATTCTTTATGGATAAATCTTTATATTTTTTTAACATTGTTTTTATTGTTATTCAAAATTACTTTTTAAAAATCTTTGTCTCGTTTTTATTTAGAAAACCAAAAAAAGAAATTTCAAGTCTTCTGGTTTATAGGGCTGGTGGACTTGGTGACTTTATTTTTTGCTTGCCTGCAATTGAAAAACTTTACGCTTTATATAATAAAAATTTATATTTTATGACATATGCACCAACTGACGGCGAGCACTACAATAAGCTTAAAGATAAAAATATTAATGATCTGCCATGGTTAAATTTTTTAAAACCTGAAAGATTTACAGAGATTTTTATTTTAAGAAATCTCACCCTAAAAAATATTAAAGAATTTAGAAGAAGACTAAAAAAGATCAATTTAGATGGAATAATTCTAATGACTCATTCTGGCGAACCATTTAGCTCAATTCTTAAAAAATTAATTATTTTAAGGTTTCTAGGTATAAATAAAGCTAAAGTTGTTGGTTGGAGGCAAATATACAGTTACAGCCTCTTCAGAAAGTACCACATTAGATGGGGCTTTCTTGACCATAAAACTATTGGCCCAATTAGAGCAGTTAATGACTTTTTTGATATCGACAGTAATTTTAAAGATATCCCATATCCAAAAATATACAATTTAAATTTCTGCAAAAAATCTGTTATGTCGTTTAAAGATGCTCACAAAATTGATGAATATGTTGTTATGTGTCCAGGCTCAATCCACTCATTCAAAGAATGGGGGTTAAGTAATTATTTTGATCTTGGAAAGTTGATTCTTTCTCAAAATGATAATATCAAAATTCTCATTGCTGGACCGAAATCAGATTCAAATATTGCCGAAAAACTATGCTTTTCTAAAAGAGTTATCAATATATGTGGAAAATTTTCTTTATCTGAACTTTCTATAATTTTCAATGAAGCCATATGTGTTTTTTCAAATGATGGGGGGGGATCGCACCTGGCTGCTGCTTCTGAGGCTAAGATAATTTCTTTTGCAAATGGAGGAGAGGAGCCAGGCATTGTGACGCCGTTCGGTAAATATGTAACAGAGTTAAGAAACTATACAGATTGTACCCCATGCCTTAATTATACTAGCTGTCCATTAGGACATTCTAAATGTGTAAAAGACATATCAGTAAAAAGAGCATTTGATAAATTCAAAACTATTTCAAATCATAGTTTTATTGATTAAATAGCATTATAATTCCATTTTTAATATTGAACGCAATAAATTGGATTGCAATATGAATAATACCTTTAAAGCTGCAGTTTTATTTAAGCAAAAACAAAATCCACCTTTAAAGATATGTGAATTATTGCATCAGGATCCAATTGGTTCAGAGGTTAAAGTTAAGATGATTACTTCAGGTCTTTGTGGTGCTCAGGTTAACGAAATATCTGGACTTAAAGGTGAAGATAAATATCTACCGCATTTGATGGGACATGAAGGATATGGTCAGGTTGTTTCTGTTGGAAATGAGGTCACAAAAGTTCAGCCTCAGGATTATGTAATATTACATTGGCGTGTTGCCTCTGGTTTGGGTTTACCAGGCATTAAATTTAAAGAGATTAATGGCGGTAGCATAGGAGCTGGCCCCATAACAACATTTTCAGAATATTCAACTATTGCTGAAAACAGATGTACAAAAGTACCAGATAATGAAGATCTTCAGAATGTACTGCCATTGCTTGGCTGTGCATTACCTACTGCTTATGGAGCTATGATAAAAGAAGCAAAAATATCAATTGATGAAGATATCTTAATATTTGGCGCTGGTGGATTAGGAATGGCATTATTATTTTGGGCAAATGTTTTTGGTGTAAAGAATGTAACAGTTGTGGACATACATAACGATAAGAAAAATCAAATAGAAGAACTAGGTGGCAGATTCTTGCATGCATCTGAGGTTCCTCACATAAATAGTGGCTTTGATGTAATTTTTGACACTACTGGTATAGCATCTAATATTTCTAGTTCGTTAGATATAGCAAATAAAAGCGCAAGAATTATTTTGATTGGTCAATCTAAAGTTGGTGAGTCTGTTATCTTCAATAATTTTCTAAAAATATATGATGGTATTAAAATAATTCCATCAGAGGGTGGTCTGTTTGATCCAGATGAAGATATGCAAAATTTATATGATATGGTTCTTAAAAACATTATTCTCGCAAAAAAACTTATTTCAAATGTAATATCATTAGACCAAGTAAATGAAGGTTTTGAATTAATGAAAAATTCTGATGCTAGAAGAGTCATTATAGACTTTAATGCAGATTGATATGAATAATTTTTTTGAAGAATCTATCAAAATGATAGTCAAAATAAGAACATCAGAGGAATTTATTGCTGAAAAGTTTTTTGATGAAAAAATATTTTCTTTTCTTCATCTCACAATTGGTCAAGAAGCTGGTGCAGTTGGCGTAATGTCAGTATTATCAAATAATGATATTGCAATGGGCAATCACAGATCTCATGGTCATTATCTTGCCAAAGGAGGAGATTTACCAAAAATGATCTATGAAGTTTTTGGAGATCAAAGAGGTTGCTGTGGTGGTTTTGGTGGTTCAATGCATATGCTCGATAGATCTGTTAATTTTAATGGATCTACACCAATCCTTGGAAGCATTCCTCCTTTAGCAGTTGGTCAGGCATTTGCATCAAAAGAGAATGGTATTAAAAATGTTACAGTGGTTTTTTTAGGAGATGGTGCTGCTGAAGAAGGTGTTTTTATGGAGAGTGTAAACCTTGCTGCAAGTAAAAAGTGTAATATTATTTTTGTTATTGAAGATAACAGATACTCCGTTGCATCATCGCATTCAGACAGAAAATCTGAAAGGTATTCTCATCAGAAATTAATAGAAGGCCTTGGAGCAATCTACATAAGAGAAAACGGCCAAAACGTTAAGAAAGTTCATGATGCAGCAATTCTTGCTCGAGAATATGCTTTATCAGGTAAACCAGTTATTTTACATTTGGATTTATTAAGAAGACATGGTCACAGTGGTCCTATGCAAGAAAATGATAATGCTGATTATAGAATTGAAGATACATTAGAATACAGGAATGAAAATGATTGTTTACTTATCGCAAAAAAAGAAGCAATTAAATCAGGATTATCTGAATCTAAGATTGAAGAGTGGATAAGCTCTGCAAGAGAAGAGACATTAGAAATTGTATCAAAGGTTAAGGAGACTATTGATGTCAGAGACATTAGTTAACTTCGTTGAAGCCATAAATTTAGCTCATAAGGCTGGACTTCAAGATAATAATAAATCTTATATTATTGGACTTGGTGTCAATTACCAAAATGGTGCAGATGGAACTACAAAAAATTTGTCATCAATTTATCCTGATAAGGTACTTGACGTGCCTGTTTCTGAGGCTGCTTTTACTGGAATGTGTGTTGGCATGGCAACTGCTGGATTAAATCCCATTGTTCATCATGGTAGAGTTGAATTTGCGTTATTAGCAATGGATCAAATTTTAACACAGGCTGCAAAATGGAATTACATGTTTGGCGGGGACTACCCATGCAAATTTGGTGCAAGACTTAATATTGGAAGGCAATGGGGCAATGGACCACAACATACTTCTTCCTATAACTCTTTATTTGTTAATACGCCAGGACTGAATGTTTTGTGGCCAAGCAGACCTAGTGAGGCATATACTTTTACCAAAGCTCTTCATCATGCTCCTAGCCCAACAATTATGATGGAACACAGATATCTCTTTCAAACTAAAGATAGTTTTAATGAAAATAATAATGATCCATTAGTTATTCCACAAGTAAGTTTCTATGGAAAAAGTTCTAAAACTATAATACTTACATATGGAGATGGACTTGTAGAGGCTATTAAAACGAAAAATAAAATAAATGATTCTGATATTCAGATAATATGTATCAATGCTTTTGTTCGTGATCGTGAGCTCCATGAAGATATAATTAAAGCAATAGAATCTTGCGATAACTTAATTTGCCTTGATACAAGCAATTATCAATTCGGATTAATGCAGGGCTTGATTGGATCCCTAGCTGAAAAAATAAATTTAAAGGAAAAAATAAAAATTTTTTCACCTCCTTTTATTCCATGCGCTACTTCACCAAAATTAGTAAAGAACTACTATCCATTTAGCCCAGATGTTATTAACTATCTGAATGAAATCAATGTAACTAAAGAGAGGGCGAGTGATTACTTATTTGATGATATAAATCTTCCAGCAAATATAGATTTTTCTGAGAATGTCCCAAGTAAAATAATAAAAAGCACTCTTACTGAATGAGAAATAATAATTGTAAGTATTCTAAAATTTTACTTTTTGGAGCAACTGGCGATATAGGAAAAGCTATCTTAGAGAAATCAATAAAAATCTCAAATGAGATTCATATTGCTACAAGACAACCTAAAGAAGATTTTAACTTAAAAAAAGACATTAAAAACATTAATTTTTTCTTTTTTGACTATCCTAGCTCTATAGAAAATTTTTCAAAAGAACTGAGTTCAAATTCTGAAAAATATGATTTAGTAATTAATGCAGCCGGATATTATGATAATGATAATAATGACGATAATTTATCTAGTATGGGTCAAAATTGGAAATTAAATTTTTTATTACTTCAAGATATATTTAAATTAGTTAAAGATAAAATCAATGAAAAAGGATTCTTTGTTAATATTGGGTCAATTGCCTCTCATAGTGGAGGAGCTTATGAACTTTCTTACTCAATTTCTAAAATGGCTATAGATAAATTTTTAGACAATTACAGTAAAGATAAAAAATGTAAATTTAGAATACTCAATGTGAGACCTGGAGCAGTAATAAGCTCTATTACGAAACACAGAAAAGATTCGGATATACTTATTGACCCAAAAGATATAGCAAATATTCTATTTAACCTCTTAGATATGGGTCCTAGTATTAATATACCAACTATAGATATTTATAGGAATAGGTATTAATGCATGTTCTTTATTTATGTTGATATGTTATATAATTTCTAGCTTACAGATGTCTATGCCCAGGTGGTGGAATTGGTAGACACAAGGGACTTAAAATCCCTCGCAGGCAACTGCATGCCGGTTCAAGTCCGGCTCTGGGTACCATTATAAATATATGAATTGCTAGAGGAACAATAGTGTATGACAAAGACAACACTAGTATCATTAGCTAATATATTTTTTGGATTCACTCTTCAAGTATTATTTTTATATTTTATAACTCCATCCAGCTTATTAGATACCTATATTGCCCAGATTTCAATTCCATTTTTTCTTACAGGATTAACCCTTGTATCATTTAGAGAGGATTTTTTCTCTAATATGCAAAATGATAGAGACGAAGTAATAATAAACCAAACAATAGTATCCTTTATTATATTTTCTAGTATTTTATGTACTGGCCTAATGTATTTACAGGGATGGCAGTTACGTACCTGTATATTAGGTTCATTTTATTACATAACTTCTTGCAGCATAGGGATATTATCAGCCTCAATTAAGAGATATTTAAGCAATTTTATTGCATTGTTACCAATTTCTTTGATGTATGCCTTTACAATAACAATCTTTTTAATCTTCCTCTCAAAGGCAATCACTTTAAGTATTTTAATGGTAACAACTATCGCTAGTTTTGTTTCCCTCTGCATTTTTGCAACATATTTTTTTTTAAAAACTTCATTTAATATAAAATTTGTTATTACGAAATATGGATATAAGATTAAATTTATTAATATATTACATAACTCACTATTTGTTCTGTATGCTTTAATTGAAGGATGGCTTGTATCTTTTTTGAATACTTCTGATTTGACGCACCTCAGCTTCGTTCACAGAATATATACCGCTTTAAATGGAATAGGAGTACTTTTAATATTCTACAATTTAGATTCGATAAAAACTTTCTCAATATCATCCTTTAAATCAAAAAAATTAATATTTGTCTTGCTTGGGTGCGTTTTTGTATACCTTTTACATTTTCTTTTTTTTCAATATCAAATCTTAGATACCACCTTGAGTATTATTAATCTTAGCGATGATAAGATACTTTTAATTTCTATTTACTTTTTTCCTGCATATGCACTTAATCTATTTGTATTTTATTTATTTAGATCTAATTTGGGTACTTTATTTACTGTAAATCAAATAATTTTTGTATTACTTACATTTGTTTCAATAAATATATACGGACTCGTTAATGCAGATAATTTAGTTTTTTATTTGAGATCCTTTCTTGCGTCATGGATATTTGTTGCAATTTACGGATTAACTATTATTAGAAAAAATAATATGATACTTAAAGCAAAATGATTCAAAAAAAAATATGGTTAATGGGCGGCATAGGAAACAACCTCTTTCAAATTTTTTTAGGTTACATTTTAGAAAAAAAGAATTATAGAATTCACTATGTTAGCAATTTAACAAAAAAAAATTGGGTAACAAAATTTCTTGGATGGACCATACATGATAATACTTATAGGTTTTTTTTAAAGAATGATCAAATAATTGAATCGAGTAACTTATTAGTTCTGCTTGGTATGATTAGTAAAAAAACAGGTTTTAATATTTTTAACGTTAAGTACGTCAAGGTTATTAATACATCTGGATTTGAAAAAGCGAATAATTTCTTTGGATATTTTCAAGATAAGCTTTTTTTAAAAAAACATGAGGAGGAGTTTCATGATTTTTGTTCTAGTATACATAGAATAATACTCGCAAATAACCCATTACAAGCAGGCAAAACCGTCGTACATTTTCGCGGGGGAGATTCCCTTTGGGCAAAAGAAAATTTAGGTTATTACTTGGCAATAAAAAAAAGAATAAAATATCTTGATATGGTTGAAATTATCTCAGATGATCTAGATGCAGCAAAGATTTTTTTTGGTAAATCAAAAAATTATAAATTCAGTCAATCGACATCGCCATTAACAGACTTTCAAACTATTGTTTTGGCTTCTAATATATATTGTGCGCCTAGCACTTTTTCATGGTGGGCGGCTCATTGTGCATTAAATGCAAAAGTTATTGCTCCAAAGTTTTTAGAGGAAACAATTGGATATTATATATGTGAAAATAATATTACTTTACTTGAATAGTCTTTTAAAAAGGCGTCAATCATAATGTGTTAAAATTGTCTTATGGAAATTAAATCAAGCGATTTTGTATTATTATTAAAAAATAAATTAAGAAATGTTATTTTAACTATTGTTTTGGTTAACCTTGCTTCAATTTATATTGCCTTTTTTATAGTGCCGGTCAAATTTACTTCTGATGTCGTAGTTGCACCAGTTTTTAGTGATGATAGTTATTCTGCATCCTCATCAATTTCATCTCTAGCAGCTCTTGGTGGTTTAAGTATTGGCTCTAATGGCAGCGAAGTTCCAAGACATTTAATCGGACTTGAGATAATGAAATCTAAATCCTTTTTTAAACAAATAGCTAACCCAGTTTTTTTGAGAGACTTACATGAAATGGACTACTATAGTTTTTTATCTAACAAGAACATTTACAAAAATAAAAAAAATAATAACTATAGATTTGAGGATTCTCATGATAAGTTTCTCAGAGCATTAACAGTCAAAAAGAATAGAGAGTCTGGAATTATTACAATATCCATAACTCATCAATCGCCGCTAACATCACAAGCATGGCTAAAAGATATAATAAATAGAATTAATACAATACTAAGAAATAGAGATTTAATAGAGAATGAAAATAGCATTAATTTTCTTAAATCAGTTATTTCTGAAGAAAAAGATGTTGAAATTCGAAAAATTCTTAATGAGCTTTTGAAAGAAGAATTATCGAATCTTCTTTTAGTTAACAAAAATCTAGAATATGCTTTTAAAATTATTGATCCTCCCAGTTTGCCAACGCGTAAATCGCATCCAAGCAGATTAAATATACTTATTATGGGTTTTATAGTTTCACTTCTTGTTTCATTTATTGTTTTACTTTTTCCAAAACTAGTATTATCAAATAAATCTAGTTTTGAATTTAAATAATTCTTAACTTGACTTGATATATTTATATGGCATTTTTTCCCTTTCCTTGCTTACTTTTGGGATTATTAATTTTGCTAAAAATAACTTCCAAAGAGTTTTTTCGTTAATTCTCATCCTGCTGGGAACACAATTTAGTATTGAGTTTATTGAGATTATTCAAAAGTCTTTTTTTAGAGATGATTCTTCAATTATAACAAGCTTTACTGTAGTAGATATGGCATTAAATCAAATTCAATTTCATCATCTTTTGATTCTTATTGCTGGAACCTCCTCACTAATTTTTGGAAATATGTTTTATTGGAGATATTTTTTTTCAAGCAAAAATATGCAAGATTTGAATCAAAAAAATAACAAAAAGTCATATGTATCTAGCAATTTTTTTTATTTCTTATTATTGCTACCTATATTTTTTATATGCCTTTTCTTACTTTATCAATTCGTTCTATCAAGGGGAGGCTTATCAAGCATATTTATAAATATTGGAGCCTATAGAAGTGGTGAATATTCTGGTACAGGCTCTGGCTTCTTTTTATATCCTTCTTTAATTGCCTTTCCAGCATTTACTACATATTTTTTAATACATAATAAATTTTACCCGACAGACATGTCTAAAATTTTTAAATATTCATCATTACTTTTCATGTTTACTCTTTTACTAGCTGCAACAATAGTCTCTGGTTTTAGGCTGCATCTACTGATATGGATATTTGTACTATTTGCAGCTGGCCTAATAGGATCAAATATAAATATAAAAGTTTTAATATTTATCTGTTTTTTAGTTTTTTTTATAATTATGCTTGGAATTACTAGGTCCTTTTTAGAATCTGGGGTAGACATAGATGCCATAAACATAATAGATATACTTATGACTCAATTAAATAGAGTTCCAAGTTTAAGTTATATTTCTTTGACCGAAATTCACATTATTCCTCGATTTGAATATTTATTGCAATTTATATTTGAACCATTCTTAATTTTTTTATTTCCTTCTCTTTGGGCTAGTCCATTGGGAGATTCTTATGCCTATGATGTTGCATACGAATTTTTATACTTGCGAGGAGGATATGTAACAAATCTTGGAGGAATCTCAGTTAATCCGATTTTATTTTTTTATTGGATGCTAGGAGTAATATTTATGCCTATTTTGCTTTTTATTTTTGGTATCTTGGTAGGCTTGTGTGATAATTTTATGTCAGGCTTAACAAAATCTAGACATTTACTTGCAACTTTTATTTCAATTTTCTTACTCCTTTCAATTGAGAGTCCTGCAGGCGCCGTAAATTATATTATCTATGTAGGCATAGTATGGATGTCTATAATTGGTATTGAAAGGCTGTTTTTAAATGCTATAAAAAATATTAAGTAAACTGTTTATAAGTGTAAAAAACTATTTCTCTTTAATACATGTTAGGACTGATTAATAGAATTGACAGGATAGCGCTTTTCTGCGATTGCACAAATTTTTGTTACAATGAATTCATATTATTTTTAACTAATTATAACTATGCCTTCATGAAAACTTTACTGAAGATTAAATGAATATTTTTTTTATTTGTCCATACGGAGCTCTTCCATATGAAAATTGGTCAGATTATAGATATACAATTCTTGGTAAAAAACTTTCAGAACAAAATCATAAAGTTTGTTGGTTAGCTTCAAGTTTTTCTCATCATTCAAAAAAACAACGATATTTGGAAAATGATAAATTTAATGTAGATTCTAATTTTTCTATTAAGCTAATTAATACATCTGAGTACAAAAGTAATATTTCTTTTAAAAGAGTATTCTTTGAATTCATTTACTCAAAGCGCGTTATAAAATTTTTAGAAAATGAAAAAAATAAAATTGATATGATAATTGTGTGTGGCCTAAATTTCACATACCAAAGGGCTGCGTGTAATTATGCTTTCAAAAAGAAAATTCCAATAATAATAGATGTATTAGATCTTTACCCTGAGGTATTTATGAATATTTTCCCTGATTTTTTAAAGACATTTATAAATTTTCTATTTAAACCATTTTATTGGCTTAGAGCAAATGATTTCAAAAAATTGAATGGTGCAGTTTTTTGTACAAAATCATTTAAAGATCATTGCAGAGATATTACTTCAAACTATTTAAAAGAAAATTCAACTGTAAGTTATCTTTGTTCATCATCTTCAAATCAAAAAACAAATCATAAAGACTTAAGTTGGAATAAATTTCTTCCAGAAAAAGCAAATAAAGACATTTGGATAACATATGCAGGATCATTGGGTGAGCAATATGATATGGAGTGTTTTGTAATGGCATGTGAAGGCTTATCAAGCAATAAAAAAATTAAATTTATGGTTGCAGGAGACGGCCCTAAAAAAGAACTATTCAACAAATCTGGTTCTGAAAATATATTTTTTATTGGCCAACTAGATTCCGCCAAACTTAATGAACTTTATGAACATACAGATATATTAATTTGCACTTATTCTAAAAATTCAAAAGTAAGCATGCCAACTAAAGCGTTTGATGCTATTAATCATAACTTGCCAGTTATTACTTCAATAAAAGGAGATTTTGGAGATATAATTTTCACACACAAGATTGGAAGTTTTTACGATGCTGGAGATCATAAAAGTCTTATAAATACAATAAATAATATGACAAACGCTCCCGATCTTTTAGAGGGCATGAATAACAGAATAAATGCAATAAAAAAGACTTATTCAGTTAATTTTCAGTATAAAAAATTTATAGATTTAATTGAAAAAATCCATTACAAACAAAGTAATTACAATGAAATTAAGACCTAAAAAATCAAATGATTGCAAAATATTTTATGAACTATTGAACTTATAAAGCAGTTTACTTATATTTCATACGCTCACTATTTTTTTCTTTTGGACTTTCTTTATCTTTAAAGGAAGCAGATAATACTGTATCTTGTTTAAAAGGAATTATTTAACTCTTCATTACCAATTATGTTAAAGAAAATATATTTATCTTCATTTGGCAGAATAATTTCTATTGTTATGAATATTGCTGCATTACCTTACAAGCCTTTCATGGTTTACGGGTTTTACAATAAAATACAAAAAAAATTTTTAAAGCAAGTCAGAATAAGTTCAACTACTGCTATCAATAGCAGAAATAAACTTGATTTAAACGATAATGTATGGATTTGGCATAATACTGTATTAGATGCCACTAATGGCATAAAAGTTGGTTGTGGAACTCAAATTGGTGCAAATGTTGGCGTTTTC
>CABZTX010000013.1 GCA_902528875.1 uncultured SAR86 cluster bacterium
TAATATTCATGCCGAGTATCAATATCAAGATTACGAAGTAATTCCATCAGCAGGTAGGTTAGATGATGAAATTTATGGTGGCGACGATGCAATTCAAATTATTCAGGGTTCTACCAGATATGGTTTTGGAGATAGAACTAGATATTCGCTAGGTATTGAGTTGCAAACTCCACTGACTGACAAGTTAGAAATAACAGTTGCATCAAGATACGATAGTTACGATGATGATTCATCTAGCGTTGGTTCAAGGGTCTCTTCAATGTTTAGTTTTGCATATAGACCAAGTGAGAATGTACTTTTAAGGGGTTCAGCCGGTCAGACCTTCAGAGCTCCTGATATGCACTATATTTATTCACAACCAAGCTCTGTGTTTTCATATGGTTTTGACTATCCTTTATGTTACGCTCAATACATATCTGGAACAGATACATCTGGAGCAATTCCTACTTCTGACTTAGCAACAGCTGCTTCGCTCTGTAGCGTTCAAGGATCATATGGAGAATACTTTAAAACATTCCAAAGTGGTAAAAAAGATCTACAAGAAGAAGAAGGTGAAAACTATTCATTAGGTATAGTTGTAAATCTAACAGAAACCTTAAGTCTTCAGTTTGATGCTTTTCATGTATATTTAGAAAATCAAGTAGCTCAAGAATCAAATTCATCTCAGCTTGTTGCTGAAGGTGTATGTTTGTATGGTGCTGCGTTTTCAGCTTGGTATGATTTGTCAGAAAATGTTCCAGCAAGAGATTGTAATGTAGTAGCTTCTAACATTGACAGGAGTGGAACATACTTACCTGGTGATGCTCCACAAACTCTAAACGGAGTTACAAGTATTACAAGAAGTCCAAGAAACAATGGATTCATTGAATATGTCGGTGCTGATACATATATCAACTGGGCTAAAGAAACTGAGAGTATTGGTGACTTTAGAGTTCAAATCGGTTCAACAACAATTGATCACATAAACTATTTAGCTGATCCATACGGTGATCAAATAGAATATTTATCAACATACATTTATCAGCCACGTTCTCGTCAGAATGTTAACGTTGGATATAAGTATGAAAAAAATAATTTAAATATTAATTTTACAAGAACTGGACATATGAACATTTATAGAGGTTTGGAGTCTGATCCTCACATTCTTACAAATATTTCATATTCTTATGATTGGTCACCTGATATAGATACATACATAAGTATTAGAAATGTTGAGGATAAAATGCCACAAAAAGATGGTGGCTTTGGCTATCCATATTTCTATGAAGGTATTTATAGCGCATTTGGAAGATATGCAACCCTAGGTGTTACTTACAGGTTCTAATAGTAAATAATTCAATAACATCCTCTTTTTGAGGATGTTTTTTTTAATAGTGTAAAATATATATAATTATGAAATATAATTTTAAAATCATCCTGTGTCTTTATTTTCTTGTCTCTGTTGATGCAATATCTCAGGAAATTGTTGATCAAACTATTGATGAACAAGTTTCTGCTAGCGAGTTAAGTCAAGATGCTCAATTAAAAATAGATGGTTTAGATGAAGAATCAAAAGAGATTTATTATGACTTTAAAGATACAGTTGCTGAATACAAAAGCTTAAAAACCTATGATGATCAACTTCAAGAAATTATTAATGCACAAAATGATGAAATAAAAAATATCTTAAATCAGATAGATTCCCTCGATGAAACTAATAAAGATATTCTACCTTTTCTCAAAAGAATGATTGATGTGTTGAGGGAATTTGTAAATTTAGATATTCCTTTTTTAATTGAAGATAGAATTCAGAGATTAGATAATTTAGATGAAATTATCTTAAAAGCAAATGTTACGACAGCTGAAAAGTTTAGAAAAGTTTTTGAAGCATATCAAAATGAATACAATTTTGGAAACACCATTGAAACATATAATGGGAATCTTGAATTAGATGGAATAAAAAGTGCAGTCAACTTTTTTAGACTTGGTAGAATTGGCTTTTACTACGCTTCATTAGATTTCAAAAAAACTGGTTATTGGGATAATGATAAGAATAGCTGGATTCATACAAGAGGTAGATTAAGTAATGAGCTTCAAAATGCAATAGAGATTGCAAATAGACAAGCTCCTCCAAATTTTATTAATTTACCAATTAAACCTCTAAGTGCAAATAAATCATGAAAAAAATAATATTTATTATTTGTCTTTTAATTCCTATATATACATTAGCTCAGGAAGATACTGAAGAAATTACATTAGAAGAGCAGAGAACAAATGCTATAAAAGAACTCCTTGAAACTGTTGAAATAAATAAGGGTCTCTACATTAAAGAAGACCAAGAAAGAATTAACAAGTTTTTGAATTTAATAAATGAAAGACAGAGTATGCTTGAAAAAGCAAAAAATGATTTAAGATTGGAGAATGCAAGGAACAAGAAACTTGAAAATGAATTTGAGATCAATGAAAAATCCTTAGCTGAGCTTGAAGAGAGACTGCAAATTAAAATAGGAGTTTTAGGAGAACTTTTTGGTGTTGCAAGACAATTTGCGGGTGAACTGCTATCAAACTCTGAATCTGCATTTACTTTTACTGAATATCCTGACAGATCAAAAAATCTAAAAGAGATTGGCCAGATTCAAGTGCATAAAGTAAGCGAACTTGAGATATTATGGTTAGAATATTTTAATGAAATTGTTGCTTCTGGCGAAGTAAAGCAAATAGATGCTGACATTATTAACTCTAAGGGTGATTCATACAAAGATAGCATTGTCAGATATGGATTATTTTCAGCAACCTCTAATGCAAAATTTTTAAAACCTAATTCTGAATTAAATGGTTTTGAATTACTTCAACGACAACCAGAAAGAAAAATTTTAAGAAGTATTAGAAAACATCAAAGAAGTGATGACTTTCAATCAGCTTCAATTGATCCAACAAGAGGTTTCTTATTATCCCTTTATTTAGATAAGTCAGGTTGGTTTGAAAGAATTGCTCAAGGTAAGTCAGTAGGACTTATAATAATCATCATTGGAATATCGGGACTTATCTTTTCAACTTATAAAATATATTTTTTAAATGAAAACAAAAAAATTCTAGATAATCCAGATGACTCTGAGATTTATAAAGATATGATTTTAAAGATCAAAGAAGGGAATTCATTTCAATCTAAAGAAAACATTATTGATGAGTTAATATCTAATTATTCTTCGAAACTAGACTGGGGAATAAATTGGATAAAATTTGCGGCGGCTGTTGCACCGTTACTTGGATTGTTGGGAACAGTAATTGGAATGATAGAAACATTTCAAGCAATAACATTATTTGGTACTGGAGATCCAAAGCAGATGGCTGGTGGAATATCACAAGCTTTGGTTACAACGATGTTAGGTCTAATTGTTGCTGCGCCATTGCTTGGTTTTTACACATACTTATTTGATAAAGTTAGCACTTTAACTCAAATAGTCGAAGAGAAAGGCTCATACTTACTTTCTAAAGAATAATGTTAGACGAATTATTTATAAGAGGCGGACCTGTTTTATATGTCTTGTTTTTGATTACTTTAATGATATTTTACATTCTAGTTGATAAATATATTTTTATTTTTTTGAATTCTAAAAAATGGCTTGATAATAAACTCTCGAGTTTTTATAAAGAATTCCCACCTTCAAGCACTGACTATAAATATGTTGAATCAATTTTAATAAATTCAGTTACAAGGCAATCAAAGTCCAACATAAAAATTTTGCAAGGACTAATTAGCATGTGTCCTATGATTGGACTCCTTGGAACTGTTTATGGAATGATTGAAGTTTTTGAAATATTGTCTTTTTTAGGAACTGGCAATCCTAGAGCAATGTCGTCTGGTGTGGCAATGGCAACAATACCGACAATGACCGGTATGGTAATAAGCTTATTTGGGCTTTATTTTTATCAAGATATTACATCTAGAATTAATAGCATGACCAAAAATTTTATCACTGATATTAAATTAAGGGGTTATAAGCTATGAAAAGAAAATCTAGAAGAAGCAATGAAGAAAATGCATTAGATTTGACTCCAATGATGGATATTGTTTTTATAATGCTAATATTTTTTATAGTAACTACATCTTTTGTAAAAGAGACAGGAGTTGACATTAATCGTCCAAATGCTGAGACAGCAGAAAGAGATGAAAAAGGTAATATTTTAGTCGCAATTACTGAAAATAATGAGATTTGGATTGACAAAAGGAGGGTTGATTTAAAGGCAGTAAGAGCTAATATCGAAAGATTAAAAATAGAATATCCTGGTGGTTCAGTAATTATCCAGGCTGATCAACTATCAAAATCTGGCCTCTTAGTTGAAACAATGGACCAAATTAGGCTGGCTGGTATTCAAAATATATCTATTGCAGCAAAAAATGATAGTTGACAGAGCAATTGCAGTTAATCTTGCAATAACTTTTATCGTATCGATATCAATTTTTTTAATCATTCAGTCATTAATTACTAGAGACTCTAATCTTAACTTAGAGAATGATTCAAAAAGTTATTTAGAATTTATAAGAATAAGACAAGATGATAGTTTAGAACAGAGAACAAGAACTCTTCCTGATAAACCACCTCAGCCAAAGAGACCACCTCAGCCAGAGATTGAGCTTGATGACACAAAGCCACCTCCAATCCAGAATTTAGATATAGATATACCTGATTTTGATATTCCAACTGATTTCAAAGGTGCATTTTTGGGTGATATTAGCAATTTAGGATCAGGTACAAGTCAGCTAATACCTCTAGTTAAAGTTGCTCCAAGATGCCCTCCTGAAGCAGCATTAGCTGGAACAAATGGCGAAGTTTTGTTAAATTTGCTAGTTAATGCTTCTGGCAGAGTTGAAAAAATACGCTTATTAAGGGCAAATCCACCTAGAGTTTTTAACAGGGAAGCTACAAAAGCAGTAAGGAGATGGCAGTTTAAACCTAAAACAATTGATGGAATAGCTGTTGAACAACAAGGTGAATTAAAAGTAGAATTTATTTGTGATGTATAAAATGAAAAATATAAAACTGTTAACAGTATTGTTTTTACTATTATCTTTTGAATTAAGTTCTTCAGAAGATACTATCAGTCAGTGGACTTATCAATATTTTAAGAGAATTCATAACTATATGGAGATGGACAGATTTGATGATGCCGGCCGAGAGCTTGCATCACTAGCAAACAAATATTACAAAAATGAAAGAAGTTACGAAAGAGCTCTTATTAATCAACTATATGGACAGTTCTACTTAATTCAGGGAGATTTTAATAGTGCAATTCCTTGGCTAGAAAAAGCTGTAAAACATGGCTCTTTGAATCTCCCAGGAGAAATTCAAACAAGATCCAACTTAGCAGCTGCATATTTTCAAGCAGCCGAATATCAAAAAGTAATTAAAGTACTTCTAAAGTCAAGAGAACTTGGAATGAAAAAAGGTATAGACTTGAGTGCATCAAACTTTGTTATGCTTGGAATGGCATATTATCAAGCAAATGAGATAATTGATGCTTATAAATATATTTCAAAGGGAAATGATATTTCCAATGAGTTGAATGAGGACTGGCTCCAGTATGAATTTGGACTAGCAGTAAAGTTAGAAAAATATAATGAAGCAATAGACGTTGGTCAATATTTAATATTTGTTAATCCTGATAAAAGTTCTTATTGGAAACAATTAAGTGGTGTCTATTATGGTGGACAAAATGAAGATGAATCCTTAGCAGGACTAGAATTGGCCTTTGAGAATGGAGCTCTAACAAAAGAGATAGACTTTTTAAATTTAACAAAATATTTTTTGTATAAAGATTTACCAACAAAAGCAATTAAAGTTATAACAAATGGTATTGATTCTGACAAAGTCAAGATTAATAAAAAGAATCTTGATCTATTAGCAGATTCATATTTTTTATCAAAAGATAGAGCCAAAGGAATCGAGACATTAATAAAATCATTGCAACTTGAGCCAGATGCGAAAACTTCATACAGAATAGGAAGGTTTGCTTTTGAAGAAGAAGACTGGGACATGGCAATAGAGTATTTTTTAAAGGCTCAAATTGAAAAATGGAATGATGTTCCAGGAAGAATTGATTTGCTGACCGGCATAGCATATTTTGAAAAAGATCAATATGACAATGCTTTAAAGCACATGAATTTTGCAATTAAATATGAAGAGTCAAAAGGCGCTGCAGAGGGATGGATCCAGTATATTAATCAATCCTTAGGAATTTAATATTCATTAAATATGATCATTTCTGCAAATAACATCATTAAAGAGTATCAAGTTGGTAATCAAAAAGTTGAAGCACTTAAAGGTATTAATTTATCAGTCAGTAAAGGAGAGTTTATTTCAATAATGGGTCCATCTGGCTCAGGTAAAACAACTCTGATGAATATTATTGGTTGTCTTGATACTCCAACTAAAGGAAAGTATTTCCTTAACAATAAAAATGTAGGAAATATGTCTGAAGACGAATTGGCTAAAGTAAGGAATGAAGAGATAGGATTTGTGTTCCAATCATTTCATTTATTACCAAGAAATTCAGCATTTGAAAATATAATGTTACCTTTAAAATATGCTGGTAAAGAAAAAAAAGATGCTTCAGAGTTATCAAGAATTGCCCTGCAACAAGTTGGGTTATCTGATAGAGCAAATCATTCGCCATCAGAATTATCAGGTGGACAACAACAAAGAGTTGCGATTGCTCGTGCTTTAGTAAACAAACCAAGTATAGTTTTTGCAGACGAACCAACTGGTAATCTTGATTCAAAAACAGGAAATGATGTAATGGATTTGTTTAAAAAACTTAATGATGATGGACAGACTATAATACTGATCACTCATGAAGACAAAATTGCAAAACAATCAAATAGGGTAATTACCATAATGGATGGTCTTATAAAATCTGATAAGGAAAACTAAGATGTATTCTAAAACATTAATGCTTACTTCATTGTTATTTCTATATGCATGTGGGGGATCATCTGAGAATAGTGAAACTCAGTTTTATAAGAAACAGCAAACTACATCAGAAACCTTGGAAGTTTCTATTGATGCTTCTGGTGTAATTGAAGCAATTTCATCAGTAGAAATCAAATCAAAGGCATCAGGTGAGGTATTATTTCTTGGAGCAGAAGTAGGAGATTTTATTGAAAAGGGGTATTTGCTTGCTCAGATTGATCAAAGAACTGCTAATAATATTCTTGATCAAACTAAGTCAGACCTCGAGGCTGCAAATGTAAGGTTGGCAAATGCAAAATCTCAATTTGAAAGAGGGGTTGAATTACATAAGAACTCGAGTATTTCAGATAAGGATTTTGAAGACATAAAGGAGAATTATGCTCAAGCTAAATCAACACTAGTGCGAAACGAAGTGTCATTCGAAAATGCAAAAATTTCTCTTGATGATACTGAGGTAAGATCTCCTTTGAATGGTACTGTTATTTCAAGGCCTGTTGAAGTCGGACAAGTAATTTCCTCACCAACTTCAGCTTTTGGTGAAGGCAGTATTTTAATGACGATGGCTGATTTATCAAAAGTAAGAGTAAGAGCATTGGTTGACGAAATTGATGTTGGGAAGGTTTCAATTGGACAATCTGTATCGATAAAGGTTGCAGCATATAGAGATAAAGAGTTTATTGGAACTGTGTCAAAGATTGAACCTCAGGCATATATTCAGCAAAATGTTACGACCTTTCCAGTATTAATTGATATAGACAACACAGAAAATCTTTTACTAATTGGAATGAATACTGATGTAGTAATAGAAGTTCTTAATAAAAGCGTTTCTTTGAGTGTCCCAACAATGTCACTTAGAACAAGAAAAGATATATATACTGCAGCCGCAGTTTTGGATATGGAAAAAGCTAATATAGATAAATTTTTAGAGAAAAAAGTACAAGGTGAAAATTTTAATAGATTTATAATAATTAAAGATTCAAAAAAGGGCCCATTTTTAACATGGGTAAAAGTAGGTATTTCTGATCTATATAATGTTGAGATTATAGAGGGACTAGATAATGGCGACATCATATATATTTTACCGAGCAAAAGTCTTTTTGATTATCAAGAACGCTTTAAGCAAAGAGTTCAAAGAACATTTAGTTTTGGATAATGTTAGTAGAAGAATCAATAAAATCGGCCATTTCCTCTATAAAGTCAAATGGTATAAGATCAATATTAACAGCACTAGCAATAATTATAGGAACAGCTGCAGTAATTGCTGTTATTGGCATCGGTAGCAGCGCTGAGAAGGCTTTAGAGGCCAGAATTGATGAGTTAGGGCCTAGAACATTATCTATTTTTCCAAGCCAAAGGAAGAGAGGGGGCATTTCATCTGGTTTTAATCCTCTAGTCATTAAAGATGCAGAGGCTCTTGCAAAAAACAATGAACACAATTGGTTAATAGCACCTGCTATGTCTGGAAATAGACAGGTTAAATTTTTAAATTCAAATGTCAGTGGGGAAATTAATGGGTATCTCCCAGTAAATTTTAAAGTAAGAGGTTTTGATATAGGTATTGGCAGACTGTTCACAGACAAAGAAAATCTTGGTAGAAAGAAAGTAATTGTTTTAGGTTCGAAAGTTCCTGGAGAATTAAATACAACTGCTCGTCAAATATTAAATAAAGAAATATTTGTTGCTGGGACAGCTTACAAAGTTATAGGTATTCTTAAAGAAGAGGGGTCTACAGGATGGCAAAATCCTGATGATGACTTATATGTTCCTTTATTAACAGCTTCTCAGAGAATTCTAGGTACAGAAAGATTGGGCTGGATAAATGTAGGTATTTCAAATGACACAAATGTTGATTATGTAATGATGTCAATAGAACAAATATTGAGACAAAAACATGATATTGGTCCTGGAGGAGATAATGATTTTAGAATTAATGATTGGAGTCAATATTCTGATTTAAGGAAACAAACTACAAGTATTTTTACTGCTCTTATTGCAGGTATTGCAGGGATAAGTTTAATTGTAGGTGGAATTGGTGTCATGAATATCATGCTTGTTTCTGTTACAGAGAGAACAAGAGAAATAGGGCTTAGAAAAGCTTTAGGCGCCACACAAAATTCGATAATGATGCAATTTATAATTGAAGCTATTTTGCTATGTATATTAGGTGGATTGATAGGTGTTTTTATGGGAGTTTCAATTTTATTTCTATTTACATTACTTAATGATTGGATATTCTCAATTCCGTTTAGTGCAATTCTTGGTTCAATCTTTTTCTCAGCTCTTGTTGGATTATTTTTTGGAATATGGCCTGCAAAAAGGGCAGCTAAATTAGATCCGGCTGTCTCACTCAGATATGAGTAAATTAAAAGTTATACAACTATTACCTGAATTGAATTTTGGAGGCGTTGAAAGGGGCACTCTGGATATGTCAAAAGCTCTTATATCCGAGGGTCATGAATCCATTGTAATTTCCAATGGCGGTATATTTGAAAAAGATGTCGTTAGTGATGGAGCAAAACATATTAGACTACCGATTCATAAAAAAAGTTTGCTTTCATTATTATTGGCAAAAAAACTTAGATCAATATATGAAAAAGAACAACCTGATGTTATTCACGTAAGGTCTAGAATGCCTGCCTGGATAAATTACTTTGCTTTTAAGAATCTAAACAAAAAACCTCTACTAATTTCAACTTTTCATGGATTATATAGCACACCGATTTATAGCCAAATCATGTCCAAAGTTGATCATATAATAGCAATCTCAAAAACTGTAAAAGACTACATAATCAAAACTTATAAAATAAAGAATAACAATATCACAATGATCCATAGAGGTTGTGATATCAACCAATTCAATTTAGAAAAAATTAAAGACGAATGGATCGAAAATTGGTATCAAGAATACCCCCAAACAAGAAATAAAATAATCTTAAGTCTTCCAACCCGAATATCTAAGTGGAAAGGAGTTGATAATTTTATCGAACTTATTTCAAAGCTGGATATAGATAAGTTCCATGGATTAATAATTGGACCAACATCAAAGACTAAACTAAGGTACTTAGAAAAACTTAACCAAAAAATTGTAAGTCTCGGAATTACTAATAACATTACTTTTACCGGTTCGAGAGATGACATTGCTAACATTTATAAGATTTCTGATATTGTTTTTAACTTATCAATAGAACCAGAACCCTTTGGCAGGACAACAATTGAAGCTATAAGTTGTGGAACAAAAGTAATTGGTTGGAATCATGGTGGCACAAAAGAAATTCTTGATGAGCTTTATCCGGATGGATTGGTTAAGCTTGGAGATCTTAACCAATTAAAAGAAAGAGCAATCAAAATTTCTGATACCAATTATCCATATCCTAAGGAGAATACTTTTACTTCAGAAAAAATGATTAGTAAGACTCTAGATCTTTATAATCAGCTTTTAAGCAAATAACTGTATACTTCTTTTGTCTGTTGAATTTTCTCATCTATAGAAAACTCATTTGCTATATATTCAAATATCGCTTCTTGATTAAGAATTTCAATATTGTCTACATACTTTTCTAACAACTCTTTTAATGATTTTTCATCATCAGGTATAGCCAAAAGTTCGTCAGGTAAAATGCTTCTCATGTGACCAACGTCTGTTGACAGTACTGGTATCTCAAGATATAAAGCCTCAAGAGCAACTCTTGGGCCACCTTCATTTCTTGAAGAGACAACGAGTAATTTCGCATCACTATAAAATTTTATTAACTCATCTCTTTGAACATTATCAAAGATTTTAATCTTTGATGATAAGTTATTATTATTAATTAAATTTTTAAGATTTTGTTTTTCTTTTCCAGAGCCAACAATTACTAGATCCATATTTATTTTTTTCCAAGAAGATATAAGCAAGTCATAACCTTTAACTTTTTCAAGTCGACCAACAGCCAAAGCATATTTACATCCTTTAGACTTTAATTTAGTAAGTTTTGGATACCACCAATTTGATATTACCTTACTATCGTTTTGTATGTTCTCAATTGATTTCTTACTAACCCCAATTACATAGTCAGCTTTTTCATATACCTTTTTATTTTTTTTAATCCCATGAATAGTGGCAATATGTTTATAAGATCCATTATTAATTGATGAAATTAATGATGTTGTTTTGCTTCCATGAGTATGAACAATATCTGGATTAATCGATTTGATTAACTTTTTAAGTTTATATTTTCCATATAGTGATCTTCTACCAATATTTTTAAATTCGAATACTTTTATATTTTTGTTAAAGTTTTTTGCAATCGACTTGCTACATATGAGCATTGGACTATTCAAAAGATTATTTGAAAGAAGCTCATCAACATGTTGCTCAATACCTGCAAATGTTTCACTTAATACCAAATGAACAACTTTCATATTACTTTATTCAATGCATATGCAACTTTTTCTACTTCTGCCATAACCTCGTTGTATTCATTTTGTTTGCATAATTTCATTTTGGCTAAACCTTCTACCAAATCTCCACAATCTATATAACCTACCTTTCTATTAATAATTAAACTATTTACATTTTTAACAATTTTATTTTTTTCACTTTTTGATCTCATATCTAATAGATAAGTATCTCCAATGCATGAAAGACTTTCATAAATCATATTTACACTATCTCTGGATATAAGTTTAGAAGATGATTTATGAAGAATGTCTTCAAATGAAAGATCAGTCTCTTCAAAATCGCAAAAGATTATATTGTCGAATTTATCTGATAAAAGCTTTAACTTACTATTCATTGAGGTAGGTGTTCTTCGTGTATTAAATATGTAACAATTTTTAGTTTTATTCAATGAAACAAAGTAGGAGATTTGAGATATTAAATGATCTTCTTCAAAGAAATAATGTTTATTTATTCCACCAACTGCAATTAAAATAGTATTAATATCAGGCTTATTTGTAGAAACTGTTGAGAGTGAGCCTTCAAAATATATAACATTATTTAAATCTTTTGAGTGTTTGTGTTTATCATGCAATGGCGCACAAATAATGTCGAACTTATTTTTAAGATATGTCGGACTTAATATCGTGATTGCTTTTATTTGCTTTTTAGAGTGTCTAGATAAAAGTCTTTTAAGACGAATAATTTCATAGTGAGCGCCATTTCCTGCACCAATAATAATATCTGCATTATGTTTTATGTATAAATGATCATTTGATAATTGAGCTTTACTAAGAAACATACTCGATATGTCTAAAGTAATATAATTAATTAGGTTATTAATTTTGTTTAGAAAAGTATTACGATGAGTTTTTTCAATCACTGATATGTCAGTAGTTTCTGAAAGCTTATCAAGAAGAACTTTAACTTGCTTTTCATGTCCTATATTTCCGTCTTTTACCCAAACTACGCGCATATGTCACCTATACTTTCAATTATACATGGGATAAAGTCATCAATTTAAGTGAATGACATAATATGCGAGATAAAGAACTTATTAATTCGTTAGCCAATAATCTTATTTCTCAATATGGAGATGATGCTGAAGCAGTTGCAATGATGAGGGCAGCAGAATATGCAGCAGCATTGAATAACGATGAATGGGTCAAATGGGAAAAGGTAATTGTTGAGATAAATAACATGAATCACAGCCCAGATTTGAACGGTTAATTTATAAAAAAAGAAAAAAAGGTTAATCTAGAGATATGAAATTTAGTTTTCCTTCAAAGAATATTCAAAATATATTAATTTCATCATTGGGTGCATTTATATGCATGTTTTTTATTGCGTATTTTAATTCAATTGATCAGACAAATGTTTGGTTGATTCCTCCATTTGGAGCAAGCTTGGTTCTAGTAATTGCAGTGTTTGATAGTCCTCTTGCCAAACCCCGAAATGTATTTTTTGGCCATGTTTTATCAGCTTCATCTGGTGTAATAGTTTATTATTTTTTGGGAGAATCGCCTTTATCAATAGCATTAGGTGTTTCGCTTGCAATAATGATAATGCTCTCAACAAAGACAACCCATCCTCCAGCAGGAGCCAATCCTGTAATTGCGATCCTTGGAGCAAAATCATTTGAATTCGTTATAATGCCAGTTGCAATAGGGGCATCTTTTATAGTTATTTTTGCTTTAATTTATAACAAGATTTGGAATAGATAATTAAGATTTTATGAGCAAAATGGAAATAGCAATTAAAAATCTTTTAATTGATTCATTGAAACCATCTATTCTTTCTATTTCAAACGAAAGTTATATGCATAATGTTCCAGAAAACTCTGAAAGCCACTTTAAAATAGTAATTGTTAGCAATAATTTTAAAAATCAATCTAGTGTTAAGAGACACCAACTTATATATGGGGTATTGGATGACATAATGAAATTAATTCATGCACTTTCAATATATGCATTTGATGAGGATGAATATAAGGAAAATCCTGTTGTTTTAGACTCACCTAACTGTGTAAATAATTAAATATGCGAATGGACATAAAAAATTTAGCAACATTTTTTTTAGAAAAGTACATTTATATTTTATTTTTTGTTCTTATTATTATTCTTTCATCAGCTTTTGGACTTCAAAATTTTAAACTTGATGCATCATCAGATGCATTGGTTATAGAAAATGACGACACTCTAAAGACTTATAGAGAAGTAGAAAATGAGTTTGGAGACTCAACTTTTCTAATAGTAACTTATGAACCAAATAATGAGTTATTTTCTGATTATTCAATAAATAGAATACTCAATCTTGAAAATGATCTAACAAATATAGATGGAGTTGATTCAGTTTTGTCGCTAGTAGACGCCCCGATCTTTTTTCAACCAAAAGTTGGTTTAACTGAGGTTGCAGACAATTTAAAAGATTTAACCTCAAATGATATTGATCTCAAGCTTGCTAAGAATGAAATTGTTAATAATCCAATATATAAAGAATTGATTATAAGTAAAGATGGCTCCGTAACTGCAATGCAGATAGTATTAAAAGGAAACAATGAATATAACAAATTAATAAATCAGAGATACTCAATACTTGATTCTCTAGAATCTAAAGAACCATTAAAGTCCGAACAAAAGAAAAGACTATTAAATGAATTAGATCTCATTAACTCAAGAGTTAGTAAAATAAATAATCAAGAATCTGATTTTAATAAACAACTTATTAAACAGATTAGAAGTACATTAGATCGTTACAGAGATGAAGCGACTATCTATCTTGGTGGACCTTCTATGATAGCTACAGATATGATGGACTTTATTGAATCTGATCTAATTATTTTCGGTTCCGCAGTTGCTTTAATATTCGCATTAATGCTGTACCTATTTTTTGGCTCTTTTTGGTTTGTTATCCTTCCTCTTTTAAATGCATTCTTAGCAACTTTTATAACTGCTGGTTTTTTGGGATATATGGATTGGAAAATAAGTGTAGTTTCATCAAACTTTATTGCTTTATTATTAATATTAACGATATCACTTACAGTTCATCTCTTGGTAAAAATTAATGAGATAAAGAAAAATACTGACAATAAGACAGCAATTATTCAAGGATATGATCAAATGTTTATTCCATGTCTCTTTGCAGCATTAACAACTGCAGTAGCATTTTTATCCTTAACTTTTGCTGAATTAAAGCCAGTTATAGAGTTTGGTAAAATGATGGCATTTGGTATTGCTATAGCATTTATACTTACTTTTACTTTTTTACCTTGCGCACTTTTCATGATAAGTGATATCAAAACAAAGGATTATCTTTCTTTGCACAAAATAACTCAAAAATTACTTTTTTTCTCTAAGAAAAATAGAATATTTATATCTTTTTCATTTTTAATTATGTTTTTAGTATTAATTATAGGCATTTCAAAACTTGAAGTTGAGAATAGATTCATTGATTACTTTGCTAAAAGTACTGAAATATATAAGGGTATGTCAGAAATTGACTCAAAACTTGGAGGAACAGCTACTCTTGACATAATCATATCTCAGCCAGAGGATAGCTTTGAATCGATTGATATTGATGATGAAATTTTTGATGATGATCTTTTTGATGATGAAACTAGCTCAGCTGCAGGATATTGGTGGAACATATATTCGTTAAGAAATCTTGAAGATATTCATGATTATTTAGATGCGATACCAGAGATTGGAAAAGTCTTAAGTGTCGCAAGTGGAGTAAAGTTAGCACGTCAAATTAACGATGGTGAAGATTTAAATGATCTAGAACTAGCTCTGCTCAGATCTGTATTGCCTGAGGATATAAGAGAAACTTTGCTATACTCATATATAAATAAAGATGATTCTGTGGTTAGAATTTCTACAAGAGTGAATGAGTCCTCTTCAGGTTTAAACAGAAACGAATTGTTAAAGAAAATTGATTCTGATCTTCAAAACAAGTTCAATTTGGATAAATCTCAATATGAAATAACAGGCCTGGCTGTTTTATATAACAATATGCTTCAATCCTTATTTACATCTCAAATCAGCTCACTTCTTATTGTTTTTACAATTATTTCACTTATGTTGTTATTAATTTTTAAATCTATAAAGGTAATGATCATTGGATTGATTCCAAATATTTTTGTTGCATCCTCTGTAATGGGTCTGCTAGGCTTATGTAGAATTCCTCTAGATATTATGACTATAACAGTGGCTGCTATAAGTGTAGGGATGGCTGTTGATAATACCATTCACTATATTTATAGATACAAGAAAGAATTAAAAAATACTAATTCGATTGATTTAGCATTGAACAATGCGCACAGCACAACAGGTAGAGCAATCTTTTATACAGCAACTACAATAGCGTCAGGATTTTGCATTCTAATTTTATCTAATTTCTTTCCAACGACATTGTTTGGAGTTTTTACAGCAATAGCCATGATTATTGCATTTATTATTTCATTAACTTTGTTACCAAATTTATTAGTAAAGTTTAAGGTTTTTCAATAATATAAATAAATGGGCCCTTTAAACGGTATAAAGATATTAGAATTTTCAGGTATTGGTCCTGGTCCATATTGTGGAATGTTATTAGCTGATTTAGGTGCTGATGTAATAAGAATTAGTAAAAACGAATCTCGAGGTCTCAACAACAAATTTGATATTCATAATAGATCCAAACGCTCCATGACGGCCGATCTTAAAAATAAAGATACAATCAATGAAATTTTAAAGTTGATTGATCAAATGGATGCAATATTTGAGGGTTACAGGCCTGGCGTTATGGAAAAGCTTGGTCTTGGTCCAAATGTTTGCCTAAAGAGAAATCCTAAGCTTATATATGGCAGAATGACTGGTTGGGGACAAAGTGGGCCAATGTCTCATCTAGCAGGTCATGATATTAACTATATTGGATTATCTGGAGCTCTAAATGCAATTGGCAGAAAGGATTCAAATCCAATTCCTCCCTTAAATCTAATAGGTGACTATGGTGGTGGTGGAATGCATTTAGCTTTTGGAATAGTTTCAGGTCTTATTCATTCTATTAAAACAGGAGAGGGTCAAGTTGTTGACTCGGCAATGGTTGATGGATCTCTTTCATTAATGTCTTTCTTTTACTCATTAAAAGAAATGGGACACTGGGAAGACAAAAGAGAATCAAATCTATTAGATGGGTTTGCACATTTTTATGATACCTACGAATGTTCTGACAAAAAATTTCTTGCCATTGGCTCAATTGAACCTCAGTTTTACCAAGAGCTTTTAACCAAACTAGAAATAGATGATGAAAGTTTTTTAGATCAGTACAATAAGAAATTATGGCCAGATCTTAAAAAAATAATTGCCTTAAAAATTAAATCAAAATCAAGATCAGAGTGGGTTAAAATTTTTTCAGATAGTGATGCATGTGTTACACCTGTCTTACAAATGGATGAAGCTCAAACCGATCCTCATAATATTGCCAGAGAAGCTTTCACAAATATTGATGAATTTAATCAACCAAGCCCATCTCCAAGATACTCAAAGACTGAGCCACAAATTAAATACAATGCAAAAGAGATAGGAGTTGATTTAGATGATATTTGTAGTGAATTTAATTTAACAAAAGACAGTTTTATTTAAAAAATTCCAAACTATTTTCAAAAGTTTGTTTTCTAAGAGCATTCTCATTAACTTCGATGAGTTTAGCAATTTCTTTCACAATATGATTCATATATAAAGGCTCATTTCTGTTATCTTTAGATTTATTCGGTAGATCTTTTGGAATTAAATAAGGACAGTCTGTCTCAACCATAAGCTTTGATAGTGGAATATTTTTAATTGTTTTACGCAATTCTACATTTCTTTTTTCATCACATATCCAACCCGTTATTCCTATATAGCAATCTAACTTCAAATAATCATCCAACTGATCTTGTGTACCTGTGAAACAATGAACAACTTTTTTTTGTTTATTTGAAGAATATTTTCTTAAGATTTTTATAAAGTCATTATGAGAATCTCTTTGATGCAAGAAAAGGGGTTTATTAATTTCTATCGCAATTTTTATTTGCTCTTCAAACGCATAAATTTGTTCCTCGTAAGATGATAAATTTCTATAAAAGTCTAATCCTGTTTCACCTACTGCGTGTGGAGGATGATCATTAATAATTTTTCTTAATATCTTTAAATTTTTTTGATTTAATTCTCTTGCATTATGAGGATGGATACCAAGTGTGAACACCATGTAGTCTTTATATTTTTCATATATATTAATTAGCTTTTCAAAATCACTAATTTGACTGCAAATTAAAGCAAATTTATTTACATCATTTTGAATAGCCATTTCTATAACTTCATTAAGGTCATTATCAAATCTTTTACTGGTGAAATTACAAGCAATATCAAAAAGTTTATTCATATAGAAATGTTTATTTTTATAAATATAAATTATGAACTAAAATTAGCCAATCATGAATCAATTTACCAACTTCCAAGATGCATTAACTCTTAATAAAAAAAGTGAAAATAAGTTTACTATTACCCCAAATGTAAATTTTTTTGTTGGTAATACTCCCCATGGTGGATATTTGATGGCTATAATGCAAAAAGCTCTAACAAGCGTATTGCCTCACTCAACAGCCATCAGTTCATCAGTTCAATATCTTGATAGAATTGAATCTAAACCAATTGATCTTGAGATAGAAGTTTTCAAGGTGAGTAGAGGAAGCTCATCAGGAATCGTTAAACTTATTCAAAACGAAAGAGTTTGCACAACCTTTACGGGTACTTGTTCGGATTTTCAATTTATGAAGGGATACGATGGTATTAAAACACCTTTACCTAAAATTTTTCATAACGAAGCTAAAGATGAATACGAAGAATTAAATTTTGATAAAATATCTCCAGGATTTACTCCATCTTTTATTAAACAACTTGAATGTAGAATTCATCCTGATCATGCATGGTGGAATAGAGATGATAACTTTGATCCTGATGATTTTGAAGCAAGATGCTCTGCATATATAAAAATGTCAGGTGGAATTCCAGATCAGTTTTGCCTATCTTTTTATTCAGATATTCTTCCTCCAGTTGTATCTAATAAATTTGGTCCACTGGGATGGATACCAACAATAACTCTTACGACTCATATAAGACAGTTACCAACAACAGAAACCCTTTATACAGACTTTAAAGCATCAGAAATCAATAATGGTTATTTTGAGCAAGATTGTAATATATGGGATTTAGATGGAAATTTAGTTGCTTCGAGCCGACAACTCACTAGAATACTAAAATCAGATGAAAAAATACTAAAAAATAATTAATAAAGGATTAACTATGCAGTTTAAAGGAACAAAAAACTATATCTCTACTGAGGATTTAAGTATGGCTGTAAATGCTGCTAAATCGTTAGAGCGACCATTGTTGGTAAAAGGAGAACCTGGAACTGGGAAGACATTACTTGCTATTGAAGTGGCTAATGCTTTAAAGATGGATTTAATAGAATGGCATATAAAATCAACAACAAAAGCATCTCAAGGGCTTTACGAATATGATGCAGTTACAAGACTAAGAGATTCTCAGCTTGGTGATGAGCGAGTAAAAGATATTTCTAACTATATTAAAAAGGGAAAGCTTTGGGAGGCATTTACATCAGACAAACAAGTTGTTTTGTTAATTGATGAAATAGACAAGGCTGATATTGAATTTCCAAATGATTTACTTCAAGAGTTAGATAGAATGGAATTTTTTTGTTATGAGACTGGCGAGACTATAAAGGCTAAACATAGACCCCTAATTATTATGACTTCAAATAATGAGAAAGAATTACCAGATGCTTTTTTAAGAAGATGTTTTTTTCATTACATACAATTTCCTGATAGGGATACTATGAATAAAATTGTAAATGTTCATTATCCAAAGATAAAAAAGAAACTTGTCAGTGAAGCATTAGAGATATTTTTTGATCTAAGAAAGATACCAGGGTTGAAAAAGAAGCCATCTACCTCTGAGCTTATCGATTGGCTAAAGTTATTATTATCAGATGATATGCCTGAAGAAATTCTTAAAAATGCTGACTCATCTAAAGCAATTCCACCACTTTATGGCGCGCTTTTAAAAAATGAACAAGACGTTCAACTTTTAGAGCGACTTGCCTTTATGTCAAGAAGAGAATCAAACTCAAAGTAAATGTTAATCAATTTATTTCAAACTATAAGATCTTCTGGTGTTCCATGTACGCTAAGAGAGCTACTTGATTTATTAGGTGCTCTTGAAAATCAACTAGTTTACGCTGATATCGATGACTTTTATTACCTATCAAGAGCCATTCTTGTTAAAGACGAAAAACATTATGACAAGTTTGATAAAGCATTTGATATCTATTTTAAAGGAATTGAAAAACTTGAAGATATATTTCAAGCTCTGATACCTGAGGATTGGTTAAGAAAAGCATTTGAAAAAGAACTTGACCCAGAAGAATTAAAAAAAATTAAATCTATGGGTGGTCTTGAGAAACTTTTGGATGAGTTTAAGAAAAGACTAGATGAACAAAAAGAAAGACACGAAGGCGGAAATAAATGGGTTGGAACTAACGGGACATCACCTTTCGGTCACGGAGGTCAGAATCCTGAGGGAATTAGGATTGGAGGGCCTGGTGGCCAAAAGAAGGCTGTTAAGGTTTGGGAGCAAAGACAATATTCAAATCTTGACGATTCAGTCATTATTGGTACAAGAGATATTAAGATGGCCTTAAGAAGATTAAGAAAGTTTGCAAGACAAGGTAATGATCTTGAACTTGATATGGATGATACTATTAAGTCCACTGCAAAAAATGCTGGTTATTTAGACATAAAAATGGTTCCAGAAAGACTTAATTCTGTAAAAGTAATTGTATTATTTGATGTTGGTGGTTCAATGGACCCATATATAAAATTATGTGAGGAGCTTTTCTCAGCTATAAAGACTGAATTCAAAAATTTAGAGTATTTTTATTTTCATAATTGTATTTATGAGTCTGTTTGGAAAGATAATAGAAGAAGAACTCAAGAAAGATTTTTAGTTCAAGACATAATTAATAAGTATTCTTCAGATTACAAGATTATTGTTGTTGGCGATGCAACTATGGCTCCATATGAAATTACAAATGCTGGAGGAAGCATAGAACACTGGAATGAAGAGGCTGGTCATGTTTGGATTAAAAGATTATCAGAACACTTTGTAAATATGGCATGGCTAAATCCAGTCCCAGACGATCATTGGGATTACACTTCTTCAATATGTATATTAAAAGAGTTATTTGAGAATAGAATGTATCCTCTTACACTAAAAGGTCTTGAGGATGGTATGGCTGAACTTTCGAAATAAGCATTAAAACCTATGAATTACGCTCTAGAAATTAAAAATCTTGTAAAAACTTATACTGGTGGAACAAAAGCTCTAAATGGTATTTCCTTAAATGTTAAAGAAGGAGATTTTTATGCATTACTCGGGCCAAATGGCGCAGGTAAATCATCAACTATTGGTATTATTGGAACCTTGGTAACAAAAACATCTGGTTCTGTAAAAATATTTGATAAGGATATTGATATTAATGTTGCTGAAGCAAAATCTATGCTTGGTGTGGTATCTCAAGAAATTAATTTTTCGCAATTTGAAAAAGTACTAGATATTGTTACTACACAAGCTGGATTTTATGGAATAAAAAAATCAATTGCAAAACCAAAAGTTAAAGATATCTTAATTAGATTAGGGCTTTGGGATATGAGAAATGATCAGGCAAGAACGCTTTCAGGAGGATATAAAAGAAGATTAATGATAGCTAAAGCATTAATACATGAACCTAAGCTATTAATTTTAGATGAGCCAACTGCAGGAGTTGATATTGAGCTGAGAAGAGAGATGTGGGATTTTTTAAGAGAAATTAATAACAATGGAACTACAATTATTTTAACTACCCATTATCTTGAAGAAGCTGAGCAATTGTGTAGAAATATTGGAATTATTGATAAAGGAGAGATAGTTGCAGACACAAGCATGAAAGATTTATTAAGCAGGTTAGATGTTCAAGGTTTTGTTTTGGATTTAGAGGAACATTTAGAAGCAGAGCCAAAGATTGATGGATACTCTTTAAAGCTTGAAGATTCTTTAACTTTGGTAACAGCAATTAATAAAAATAAATCAATAAATAATTTATTTGATGAACTTAATAAGTTAGGAATAAAAGTAAAATCATTAAGAAACGAGTCAAACAGACTCGAAGAATTATTTATAGAGATGGTAAAAAGATAAATGAATCAGAAACAACAATTTAATATATCAGTTACTTTATGGACTCTTACTTCAAAAGAAATTAGAAGATTCCTTAGAATCTGGATACAAACATTAGTTCCTCCAGCAATAACAATGTCTTTATATTTTGTTATTTTTGGGTCACTAATAGGCCCAAGAATTGGAGAAATGGATGGCTTTAATTATGTACAATTTATGATTCCTGGTTTGATAATGATGTCAGTTATAACAAACTCTTATGCAAATGTTGTTTCATCCTTTTATTCAGTAAAATTTCAAAAGTCTATTGAAGAACTCCTAATTTCACCAATGCCAAATTGGACCATTTTATTAGGTTTTATTTTAGGCGGAGTTGCCAGAGGCGTTTTGGTTGGAATGATTGTTTTTTTTGTAAGTTTATTTTTTTATCCTGAATTCCAAATTCAAAATGTTCCTTTAACTTTACTAGTACTCCTATTAACAGCCATATTATTTTCATTAATGGGTTTCTTAAATGCTATCTTTGCAGACAGCTTTGATGCAATTTCAGTAGTTCCAACTTTTGTGCTTACACCTTTAATTTATCTAGGCGGTGTTTTTTATTCAATTAATATATTGCCTGATTTTTGGAGATCAATATCAATGGCAAATCCTATGTTATATGTTGTTAACACTTTTAGAGAGGGTATGTTAGGTGTGAGCGATGTGTCAATTTCATTCTCATTAATAATGATAAGTATATTTATTATTGTTTTTTCTTTTCTGTGCCTTTATTTGCTTAAAAAAGGAATAGGAATAAGAACGTGAGTTTAAAACATCTTGGCAGAAATATTTAAAAACGAAAAGATTAATACAAAAGACATAAATTTATTCATAAATTCTCCTATTTAATTTAAAGACTTATTATTGATTAAAAACTCTAAAATTACCAAACAATTTTTTCTTAGAATTTCCTCGTACAGGATTGATATCAATTCCACCTCGTCTTTGAAATCTCCCACAGATCTCTAGATTCTTAGGTTTATATTTTTCATATAACTTTAAATAAATTGACTCAATACATTGTTCGTGAAAATCACCTTGTTCTTTAAATGATATTAAGTATTTTTTTAACCACTCCGTATTTAGAGGTTCATCACAGAAAATAAAAATACACGCAAAGTCTGGTTGAGAAGTTACAGGACAGATTGATCGAAATCCAGAGAATTTATACAACTTTCTTTTTTTAGTAGATACTTGTTTAAATTTATTTAAATCTACTGAAGATGGTTCTTTTGCAAACTTTTTAATAAACTTTATTTTCACTGGGTGTTCTATGAATACATCAAATTTTTGTTTAATAGATTTGATAATCAAAGCTTCAGATTTAAAAGATTTC